>NZ_JAWRXV010000540.1:0-295 GCF_046534875.1 Paraburkholderia sp. SIMBA_054
GCGCGCCCAGCGCGAGGGCGACACGTGGCAATTGAACGGCGCTAAAGCGGTGGCGCAGCACGGTGAGCACGCTGCACTCTTCCTCGTGTCCGCGCGGACCGTCGGCGACGACGACTCAGAGGAAGGCATATCGCTCTTTCTCGTGCCTCGGGACGCAGCAGGCGTCAGCGTGCGCGGCTATCCGAAGATCGACGGCGGACGCGCGGCCGAAGTCACGTTCGACAATGTCAAGCTCGGCGAAGAATCGCTGCTTGGCGCGGAAGGTGCGGGCTTCCCGACGCTCGAGTATGCGATC
>NZ_JAWRXV010000541.1:0-295 GCF_046534875.1 Paraburkholderia sp. SIMBA_054
TCGGTGAGTTCAGCCAATAGCGACTGGAACGACGGCTTATTCCTGCTGCTCGCGCCAACCGACGTCGAGCCCGAAGTCGCAGATGTACCGGCGACGCTATTCACTTTCGAAAAATCGATGGTCATTGTTTTCCCCGAAGTTGGCTGCGGCTGATCGGCTGCAGCGGACGATTGTTAATTATGGATCAGTTGGTCCATAATAGGGTGTGCTTTTTCTGAAGGCAAGTCCGCAACGGCCTGTTTCAGGCCGTTATACGTGAACAGTACTGCTTCGGAATCAGGACAGTTCTAATCAT
>NZ_JAWRXV010000542.1:0-294 GCF_046534875.1 Paraburkholderia sp. SIMBA_054
ATTCCAAATACGGAAACAAAACTCATCTAATCTCCTCCTTGATATCCATAATACGACAAAAGATAAGAGAAGTTTCAATTTATTTGCTACTCCACCGTTTGTTCCTACAATGTTTTCATGAACGATTCAATTGGGTCACAGTAGAATAAATCATAACCCAATTTATTCGGATGCCACCCGTCTGAATTTCGTGTATACGTTGTTTTAATATTTTCAATGTACCGCATAGGCGCAATTGTTTTATATAAATCAACGTATTTGATTCCCCATTTTTCAAGAATCTCATACATATAC
>NZ_JAWRXV010000543.1:0-294 GCF_046534875.1 Paraburkholderia sp. SIMBA_054
GTCGATGAGCGCGCGCAGCTTGTCCGCGTCGCCGATCAGACGCGTGAGGCGTTGCAGCAGCGCGATGTGTTCGTCCGACTGAGCGGCAATCGCGACGACCAGGTTGGCGCGCTCGCCGTCGTGCCACTCGACGCCCTCGGGCAATTGCAGCACCGCGACGCCGGTGCGCCGGATCAGATGGCGGTCTTCCTGCATGCCGTGCGGAATGGCGACGCCGCTGCCCAGATACGTATTCGAGACTGTTTCGCGAGCGTGAAGACTGTCGACGTAGCCGGGCTCGATATAGCCGGCCGC
>NZ_JAWRXV010000544.1:0-294 GCF_046534875.1 Paraburkholderia sp. SIMBA_054
ATGAAGGCGACGGCGGCCGCACGGACATCATCGCGCTGCTCAAGGCGCTGGACGACGCCAGCATCCGTTTCAAGGACCTGCACACCACGCAGAGTTCGCTTGAAGACATCTTCGTGAGCCTGCTTCGAGGTAATCAATGAACATCTACGCCATTCGCGCGATCTACAAGTTCGAGATGGCGCGCACCTGGCGCACGCTGATGCAAAGCATCATCGCGCCGGTGATTTCCACGTCGCTTTACTTTGTCGTGTTCGGCGCGGCCATCGGCTCGCGTATCAAGGAAGTGGACGGCAT
>NZ_JAWRXV010000545.1:0-293 GCF_046534875.1 Paraburkholderia sp. SIMBA_054
TTTCTTTGCCGCCGCAAAGAAAAGTAGGCAAAAGAAAGCGGCTAACACCGCCAATTCTTGTGTTTGCCTGAGGGCCCTCAAAGGGTCCCACACTTCACACGGCGACCACGTGACTCGTGTTCGTTGCCAACGCTCTTGCGGTGCGCCTCACCCGCTTCATGCGCCCGCGTCGCAGCGTGCCGCGCCGGATATCCCTCCGCCGCCCAGGTGGCAAACTGTGTAGGTTGTCGCGGCGTACACGTTAGCGCTCTTACAACGTGGAACGCGTGCGCTATCGGGTCCGAAGTGAGGCG
>NZ_JAWRXV010000082.1:0-42271 GCF_046534875.1 Paraburkholderia sp. SIMBA_054
TAACACTTCCCCTTGCCGGGTGTGTAGAGGACTTTCACCTCCGAGTGAGTGCGCCCTGCCGGGCGCACGAAAAAAAGAAGCCGCAGCGCAATTGCTGCGGCTCTAACTTGCCACTCGCGGTACGGTCACCGCAGTTTCATTCTCTGACTTTGCGCTGAATGCATCAACGTCGTATCGGCGGATTTGACTATCTTTAACAAGCGGTGTTTGGTGGAGCATCGACGTCAACCTGCTCGAGGGCTCGAACCATAGGAGCGATGGCAAGCTTCCCGTCCATTCTCGTGGTCTCTCGGCTCGAGACGCTGCAGCGTCGGCGTCGGGCTGACGCCCCCGAGGTCAAGCATTACCACGTCCGCTTTTTCAGCGTAAAGGCATAGAGTCCGTACTGAGTGTTCGTTGCGGGATCGAAATAGACGCCCTGCGTAATACCATCATCCGTCTCGTCCCACGACTTTCCGTAGTCCTTGCTGGCAAGTGTGAAATCGCGCGGTGCGCGTTCACCCGTCGCGTCTGTCGCATATACGAGTAGTACGCCGCGCTGGCCCACACTCAGACCGTCCAGCGTGAAGCGCGCATCGAACGTATGCAACTGCCTGACTTCAGGCTTCGCGTAGCTGCCCCATTGGGAGATGGCGCCTGTACGGTGGCCGTTATCGGTCCGGTCGTTCCAGTCGCGTGGCAGTCCAAGGCGGGAAAGGGCGTAGATGGAATACACGCCCGGGGACTTTTGCTCCGACTGGATCGTGGCGACTGTCTGCCCCGGAAGCACCACCTCGCGCTCAAATGCTTCACTATCCCATCGCAAGCGGTCAACGACGCTCGACTGGCGAACTTCTCCCATCTGGTCGACGTAATAAGCAACGCGCAGAACGCCGTCAGCGCCGAGATCCACACCGCTGAACCTCTGCCGCGGTTGCTCACGATCACGTGCGAGTTCCGGGACGCGGATCTCTTTCCACGAACGTCCGCCATCGGCCGTACGCCACACGCGTGGCCCCCAGCCGACTGCATAACCACGGCCGGGATCAAGGAAAAGCAACTGGCCAATGTTCTGCTCTTCGGGCCATTTGAGCTGCAACCAGTTATTGCCTCCATCGCGCGAAGTCCAGAGCCTTGTAATTTCCGGCGACAGGCCGTTTTTGGGTTGCGGAACCTTGTAATCCATCCAGCTCGTGCTGATGTACTGCGCACCCCAATCCTTCGAATACCACCAAGCCGCATCTTGGCCTGGTTGCTGGAAGTAGCGTTTCAATCCGCCATCAACCGTTCCGCGAAAAAAGCTGATCGTTTGTCTGTTCAGTACCTCGTAAACATTGCTCATCCATGCTTCGGTAGGTTCCGCATATTCGGGGTTCTTTCTTTGCTCGACAGGCTTAAACGTAATGACGGGATCGGCAAGCTTAAGGCTAATGACCTCGTTCCCCTGAATCCGGCAGTCGCCGCCTCCGTACGGCTTATCGTTTTTCATGAACGCCGTTGAAATCGTTTGCCAGCCTGGTGTGGTCATGCCATGAAATCCATACGTTAGAAGCGCGGCCGTCAGTAGACCACCCGCAATCAATGTCCTTTTCCTGGGAATTCGCATCTCACTTAGCGCCCATCAAACGTCCGAGCGCCTTGCTCACGGGATCATCGATATCGTCCTTGGTGGCGCTCCATGCGTCGCCCAAGGTCTTGTTGACAACTACCTTGCCGCTGTCCCACACCTGCTCATAGGTGCGTCGATCGCCCCACTCCTCTAGAGCGGGACCGCCCATGATCTTGACCATGTCTCCAATCTGCAAATCCGCCAGCCCCCCGTCGAGATAGGCTAGCGGATGTGTCTTGAACGCAAAGGACTTGAATGTTTCGTTGTCCAGTTCCAGCCCGTACTGCTTTACCCCCATCCTGAAACTGCCGTTCCCCGGCTTCGCACTGCTCACCTTGATGACATCTCCCGTCATATTCAATGCCAGTCCCTTTTCCATGTGGATTTGCAGATACCACCTCGCATTGTCGAGCCAATCCCTGCCCGCTTTGGACAGCGTTGGTTTCAGCTTTGCTCCATAATTCGAACAATAGTAGTAGCCGTAACTGAGGTAATAGGCTGGCGGCTTGTGCCCGCAACCAATGTGCCGCATCATGAAGTTGCTGTGCCGGGACCAATCGGAGGCGGTGCAGTCCGGCTGGATCAGCGTCTGTCGCTGACGCAGCAGACGGGCCGAAACTTCCTTGTCGGTCCATGGATCCCAGGACGTGGCAAAAGCCTTTACGGTTGCCCACGCGCTAGAGGTGGTAACCTTTTCGACGGTCTCTGTATACGCGCAATGCAGTGGCCTGTAGTAGTACTCGCAATTCCCAATAATCGAGTCTGCCGCTGGCGGCACGCGAACGTCACACGCGGTTCGCTCCACCTGTGCGCGCTTTGTGTATGATTTCAACGTCATATACGATTCCGCGTAACCGACGACGTCGTTTTCATCCGCCATATGTATCTGCCTTCAGTTTGATAGAGATGCCCTGCGGGACGTGACTCTGCGCCAGTGACGTTTCGCCGTACGCATTGGTAATGCCCTCGGCGATCAGCTTGCCCTCCGAAAACATCTGATATCGCGTATTGGGCACAGGAATATCCGTTCCGGCCCAGTGCACCACAAGCGCTTCGTCGAACGCGCCCTTCGATTCCGGTGGTGCGGGAACGGCGGCTGGCAGACTCTGCGCTCCTTGCTTCTGGACCGTAATGACCTTCAGAAACAGGTCGAGCGGACCGCCCAAAGTGATGCTTCCGTCCTTGAGCTGGACAAACGCACCGCCGCATTCGAGGATGAGTTCCTTCTTCGCGCTGATACGTACCGTGCCGTTGACACTCGCCACGCTCACATCCTTGTCAGCCAGTAATGACATCGCATCGCTTTGAGCCTGCACTTCGATCGGACCTTTCGATGCGATCAGTTTTATTCCGAGTTTCTGCGCGAACATTGATACGAGTTCGCCCGCCGCAACGGTGAAGCGTTTCGCCACGCTGATATCTGCGCTTTTCCCGGTCACCACGTTGACGTTGTCCTTTGCGCAGACCTGAACACCACTGCCCGAGACGATGCCCACGGATGCGGGCGCGCTCGCAAGCACCCCCGGCTTTTTCAGGCCATTGAGTTCGTCATTGACCTGATGCTGCGCGTCAGTGTCGGCGGGAACCGCCTTCGCGCTGCGCGCCGAGTCCGCCAGTGCCCTTGCAAGTTCCAGCGCGCTTTCAAGCTGCGCGACGGTCTCCTGCATGTCCAGTTGCTGACCGCCCGCCGCAGGCCGGTCAAAGGCGGTGATGAACTGCCCTTTCCCTGCGCGCATTGCGCCGTAGCCCGACGTGCGCAGTTCAAAGCCTTCGCCCCGCTGTTCAAGCTTCTGGTTGACCAGACAGCCGAGGTTCAGTTGCGACTTGCCCGAATGCTCGGTCGACAGCTTGATGCCTTCCTGACCTTCCCAGTCCTCCATGCGCAGCTTGTTATTGCCCTGCGTGCGGATCACGTTGCGCGAGAGCCAACGCCGGTCGCTCGTGACGTGGTCCACGGCCTGGCTGTGGTGATGGAAGGCCGCGATATACGGCTTGTCGGGATCGCCATCCCTGAACTCGATCACGGCCTCCGTGCCGTCCAGCGCCGGAAAGTGGAAGCCCGTCTGCAACGCCCCCGCGAACGGTTTCGCGAGACGCAGCGGCACACTCTCGCCGCCCGCGGGCCATGGTGCAAAATCCGTGTCGAAGCGCACCGTGTAGTAACCGGCGGAAGTCAGATAGGCGTATTTGTATTGATCGGGCGACGTCACCCGGGCCGAGAGCGAACCGGGGATCTTCGCCCACGCCGACTCCTCCAGCTTCAGCCGGAAACGCCGGTCGGACGGAATCGCCTGCCAGGTGTTCGTGTAGGCCGTATCGCGCGCGCCACGATGCGTGACCGCGATCACGACCTGACCATCGGGCGCGTCGGACAACGCCTCGTCGACGCGCAGGATACGCGCCGGCTGCAGCGCCAGCACATTGCTTTCGCCCTCGTAGACGACCTGCCATGCTATCGCCGCTTCGTGACGAAGTTGCGCCTCCCACTTCGCGCTCGCCTGATCGAGGTGATGCGTGCCGTAGATGTACGGCTGGCCGTAGGTGGTGGGATCCTGAGGCGCGACGTTTGCCTCGTCCCTGAAGCGTTCCCACGCCTGTTCGGGGTTATAGTCGGCCACCAGGAACGACTGCGGCACGGTCCGCGCGTGAGTCTCCAGCGCGAACACCGACTCGATTGCCGCTTCAAGTCCCGCATGCTCCCGGTATGGGACATCGAGCTGCGGTTCATAGATGTAGTGGTCGATGTCGTCTCCGAGCACGATCTGGTCGCCGTGCTCGGTCTCGACCGTGTAGCAGTAGATGCCCGCCTTTTGCATCAGCATCTGGACGAACGCGAGATCGTTCATCCGGTACTGGAAGCGGAACAGGTGCTGCGGATACGCCCGACGCAACCGGAAGGCGAACTGATGGCCCTTCAGCCCATGACGTCGCAAAACGGCCTCGATGATCTGGGGCGTGGTCTGATGCTGATAGATCTGGTTCGTGGTGACCGCATCGAGCCGGGCGAAGTGGGACCTGACGATGACTTCGTAGCGGATGAAGTCCTTCGTCGCCTTGAGTGTCGAGAGCGACGCGATGAAGCCGGAGAAGCGGCGTGGCGTGCCGAGGGCGGGATCGATCAGGAATGCCGCGTCCCGGTTCAGATAGTCCTGGCGTGCAAGCTTGCCCGGATGTGTGAGCTGGATGCGGACCTCGGTGGGCGCCCCCATACGTTCGGTGGCTTCGAACGAGACTACGGAAAGTTCCGCCGCACTCGCCGCGCCCGGCACTTCAAGAAAATAGGCCTGACGCCCTGTCACCGCCATCAGGTCGGCTGCATACGCTCTGCTTTCCCCGAACAGGCTCGCCATCGTTTCTTCTCCGTCGTAACCCAGTGCCACGAAACTGTCTCGTGTATGACGACACCGCATCCGTGGTAAACGCAACGCGGTCGCTTTGGGTCAAGAGGTTAAGACGTGCCCGATTTATTAAAAAGCGTAGTTATCCTACTATTTATTCATGTGTTGCTTTTCATCAACCTTTGCAAACCTTGACAATTTCCATTCGTAGTACGTTCTATATGGTTTTCCAGAACCAATCACCGATGCGAAAATCAGGAGATACTGGATGACGAAATTGATCGCACTCAAAGGAAACCTGACCACCACGGGAGGCCGAGTGCTGGATGGTGACGCGACGATGCTCGATGATGGACAGCCGCTCGCGCGCCGCGTGGCGCGCGCTCTGCCGACGCCGTGGACAGAACGGGCGGATCTATGACTGATTCAAGCTCGCCAACGTCTCCCCGCGTTCGACCAGTTCCACCAGCAACGGCGAAGGCTTCCAGAACAGAGGATCCTGCTTCTCGAACTCACGGATATCGGCGAGCAACGCAGGCAAACCGATCGTATCGGCGTAATGCATCGGACCGCCGCGATACGCCGGAAAACCAAAGCCGTTAATCAACGTCACATCGACATCGAGCGGCCGCAACGCGATGCGCTCGTGAATCACGTTCGCGCCTTCGTTGATCATCGCGGCCATGTAGCGGCGCACGATCTGCTCGTCGCTGAACGTGCGCGGTGTGACGCCCGCGCGCTCGCGCTCCGCGACGATGATCGCTTCCACTTCCGCATCGGGCGTGCCGGCGCGCTTGCCTTCGTCATAGCGGTAGAAACCGCGCTTCGTCTTCTGGCCGAACCAGCCGCGCTCACAGAGGCGATCGGGAATCTGCACATATCGCGCATCGAGATTACGCGTCGCAGCGCGGCGCTTGCGCGTCGCCCAGCCAATGTCGCCGCCAGCGAGGTCGATCACCTGATACGGTCCCATCGGAAAGCCGAATTCACGCACGGCCTTGTCGATCTGATACGGCGACGCGCCGTCCTCCATCAGATGGTCCGCCGCCGCGCGATACACCGCGAGCATCCGGTTGCCGATGAAGCCGTCGCACACGCCCGCGCGCACGGGCACCTTGCGCAGCTTCTTCGCCAGGTCGAATGACGTTGCGACGACGTCCGCGCTCACGTGCGCGGGCACGACGACTTCCAGCAGCTTCATGATGTGCGCGGGCGAGAAGAAGTGCAGCCCGATCACATCCTGCGGCCGCGACATGCTGGCTGCGATCGCGTCGATGTCGAGATACGACGTGTTGGTCGCGAGCACGGCACCTTGCTTGCACACGCGGTCGAGTTCCGCGAACACCGCCTGCTTCACGGCCATGTCTTCGAACACGGCTTCGATCACGATATCGACATCGGCGAGTGCCTCGTACGACGTGCTGCCGATGAAGCGCGCGAGTTTCTTCGCCTTCGCGTCGCTGGTCAGACGTCCTTTCGCGATCAGGCCGTCGTAGACCTTTTCGATGTGCGCGCGGCCGCGAGCCAGCGATTCGTCGTCGCGCTCGATCATCGTCACGGGCAAGCCCGCGTCGAGCAATGCGACGGCGATGCCCGCGCCCATTGTGCCGCCGCCCACCACGCCCGCCGACGCGATCGGCCTCGGCTGCGCGCGGCGCGTTTCAGGCGCCTTCTGCACTTCCCTTTCCGCCTGGAACGCGTGGACGAGGGCTGCGCGCTGCGGGCTATCGAGGCATTCGAGGAATTGCTTGCGCTCGAAGCGCAGGCCATCGTCGAACGGCAGGTTCAGCGCGGCCTCGACGCAATCGACGATCTTCAGCGGCGACAGCAGGCCGCGTGATTTCTTCGCGGTGTCGGCGCGCGCGGCGGTAATAGCGGTTGCACCCGCCTCTTGGTCCGCGAGCGCTTGCGCATCGCGCGTACGCCGCACGGGTGCATGTTCGACGAGCAGTTGCTGCACATACGCGAGCCCCTCGGCGAGCACGTCATCGCTCTGGCCTACGCGATCGACAAGCCCGATTTTCAACGCCTCCTGCTCGCCGATATGCTTACCGCTCAGCATCAGCGACAAAGCCGCCTCGGCGCCGATCAGACGCGGCGCGCGCTGCGTGCCGCCCGCGCCTGGCAGCAGGCCGAGCAGCACCTCAGGCAAGCCAAGCTTCGCGCCCGCGACCGCAATCCGATAATGCGATGCCAGCGCGATCTCGAGCCCGCCTCCGAGCGCGGCGCCATGAATCGCGACGACGACAGGCTTGCCGCACGTCTCAATGCGGTTGCACACGTCGGGCAGCGTCGGCATTTGCGGCGGCTTGCCGAATTCGCGGATGTCCGCGCCCGCGATGAAATTGCGGCCCGCGCCGACGATCAGCACCGCGCGCACGGCCGGATTCGCTTCCGCGGCTTCGATCGCCGCGACTAGGCCGCGCCGGACGTCCACGCCGAGCGCGTTAACGGGCGGATTGTCGATGGTGACGAGCAGGATGGTGCCGCGTAGCTCATGAGTAACAGGCGATGCGGATGCGGCGGTCGGCGTCATACGATTTGTCTCCTCGTTGCAGCATGTAAACGAAATTGCCATCGATTGTCTTGGGGACAACGGGAATTGACAATCGCATCGCCAATTGACAGAGTGTCAAAGAATCTTTGACAGTAGGACTGCCGTGGACGTCAACGCGCTAACGCTGCTGGTCGAGATCATCGATGCCGGCAATCTCAGCGAGGCTGCGCGGCGGCTCAAGATGACCCGCGCCAACGTCAGCTACCACCTCAACCAGTTCGAAAAGTCGATCGGCCTGCAACTGGTCCGGCGCACGACGCGCCGCGTCGAGCCGACCGAGATCGGGCTGAAGCTCTACGAGCATGGCCGCGCGATCCGAAATTCGCTGCTGGCCGCGAAGGAATCGATATCGACGCTCGGCGAAAGCCTGCAAGGGCGTGTGCGCCTGTCGGTGCCGAGCGGCTACGGGCAACTGGTGATGTCGGCGTGGCTGATCGCCTTCAAACGCGAATATCCCGGCATCGTGCTCGACGTGATGTTCGAGAACCGCGTAGAAGACCTGCTGCGCGACGAAGTGGACATTGCCGTGCGCGTGATGTCGGAGCCGCCGCAAAATCTCGTCGCCCGCGACATGGGGCCCGTGAGATGGGTCGCGTGCGCGTCGTCCGCTTACGCCGCGCAACATGGCATGCCTGTGCAACTCGACGAGCTTCGCACCGCGCCGATCATTACGTCCGCCGTGGTCGGCCGGCAACTGCGCGTCGCCGCGTATCTGCGCGACGAACGGCATGAGGTGTTGCTTGAACCCGGCCTCATCTCCGAGAACTTCCTGTTTCTGCGCGAGGCGATTCTCGCCGGCCTCGGCGTCGGACTCGTGCCCGATTACGTCGTACACGACGACATCCGGCGCGGCGACGTCGTCACGGCGCTCGACCCGTGGCGGCTCAGCATCTTCGGCACGAACATGTACATGCTGTATATGCCGAATCTTCACCATACGCGCGCGACGTCGCAGTTCATCGAATTCATGCTCGACGAAGCGCGCAAGGCCGGACGCGGCGCCATGCCGACCCGACCCGCCAATTTGTAGCGCAATGTATCCACCGCAGCAGCGGATACATACGCATACACACGTCCGTTTCCACGACACAAGCGAGATACATCCGCACGCTTCAATACGGTCATCGATTGTTTGCCCCTCAACTACTCAACGGAGCACGCACCATGACGCGTATCGACAACGTACTGTACACAGGCAAGGTTCACACGACGGGCGGCCGCGAAGGTGCCGCACTTAGTTCAGACGGACGCCTCGATATCAAGCTATCGACGCCGGGCGGCAATGGCGCGGGCACGAACCCCGAGCAACTGCTCGGCGCCGGCTGGTCGGCATGTTTCATTGGCGCGATGGGCGGCGCTGCGCGCGCGCTGAAGATCTCGCTGCCGGCTGACACCAGCGTCGATACCGAAATCGATCTCGGCACCACCGACAACGCGTATTTCATTCAGGCACGCCTGAACGTGAGCCTGCCCGGCCTGCCGCGCGATGTGGCCCAGGAAGTGGTCGACCGCGCGCATCAAACCTGCCCGTACTCGAAGGCAACGCGCGGCAACATCGGCGTCACGATCACGCTCGTTTAAGCCGTATGAAGAAGGGCAGTGCGACCACTGCCCTTGCCACGATATTGCATATGCAACACGAGCCTCGACGATGAGTTCAGACCATCGGCACGACACCTGTGCCAACGTCAGCCGGAAGATCGCGCAAAGCTGTTTGCTCACGCGCACGCGGCAGATCTCAAGAGTGCTGACCGCGATCTACGATGAAGCATTGAGGCCGTTTGGCGTCAACGCGTCGCAATTCACGCTGCTGGTGCTGATCATGGAATTTGGACCGCTTAGCCGCGCCACGCTCGGGCGCAAAAATCATCACGATCGCTCGACGCTGACGCGAAATCTTCAGCCGTTAGTCGCGCAGGGATGGGTCGTCGAAGGCATGCCAGGCGACGACGGCCGCAGCCGCCCTCTTTCGCTCACGAAGCAAGGCAAAGCCCTGTTGCACGACGCCGCGTCCGCGTGGTCGGCGGCGCAATCGAAAGCTCAGTCGCTGCTTGGCGAAGTGGGCGCAAACGCGCTGATGGGCATCGCGGGCGACCTGCCGACTCGAATCAGCTGATTTTTTCTGTTGTTGATGTTGTATGTGCAACACGTAGCACGTTCGGTCCGCGTAGCGCAAAGTATCCGCTGTGTGCCAGCCGGTACTTGCGCCTACAAAGGCATCGTTTCAGAAAACACGCGCGATACATCCGCGCGTTCCAATGCGCTCTCGCCGGACGCGCGCCGCGTCCGGATCGTGCGTCCAATGGCTCGCGCAACTACGCGGCCATTACCTGGAATCATTGGCGCAAAGCCAATCGGAGTTCTTATGTCAGACCACCTTCCTCCTCAATCGCCGTCGCGTCGACGCTTTGTCGGTGTCGCCGCGGCCACCGTCGCCGCAGGTTCGTTGAGCCAGCTTGCATTTGCACAAACAGATCAGGCGATAACCTCAGTCGCACAGCCAACGGGCGGCGACAAGACGGCGATTCGTCCGCTTCGTGTGCATGTGCCCGACGCGCAACTGATCGACTTGCGTCGACGCATCAAGGCGACGCGATGGCCCGAGCGCGAGACGGTTGCCGACAACACGCAGGGTGTTCAGCTTGCGATGATGCAGGAACTCGCGCGCCATTGGTCCACCGGCTACGACTGGCGCAAATGCGAGGCAAAGCTGAATGCGCTGCCGAACTTCGTGACCGAGATCGACGGACTGGATATTCATTTCATTCACGTGCGCTCGAAGCATGCCAACGCGATGCCGCTGATCGTCACGCACGGCTGGCCCGGCTCGGTGATCGAGCAGTTCAAGATCATCGAGCCGCTGGTCAACCCGACCGCTTATGGCGCGAGCGCATCGGATGCATTTCATCTGGTCATCCCGTCGTTGCCGGGCTATGGCTTTTCCGGCAAGCCCACAACGACGGGCTGGGGCCCGGAGCGCACGGCGCGCGCGTGGGTCGTGCTGATGAAGCGTCTCGGATACGACAAATTCGCGGCGCAAGGCGGCGACCTCGGCGGTGTCGTCGCGAACGTGATGGGCAAGCAAGCGCCGCCCGAGTTGCTGGGCATCCACGTCAACTTCCCGGCGACAATTCCGCCCGAGATCGCCAAGGCGCTTCAGGCGGGCGACCCGCCTCCATCCAGCCTTTCGGAGGACGAAAAGCATGCATACGACCAGTTGAGCAGCGCGGCCAAAAAGCGGCGCGCCTACGCGCTGGAGATGGGAACGCGCCCGCAAACGCTCTATGGCATTTCGGACTCGCCGATCGGGTTGGCCGGCTGGCTGCTCGATCACGGCGACGGCTACGAGCAGCCGGCAGCGGCGCTTACTTCCGCTGTATTCGGCCGGGCCGTCAATGGAGAATCGTCAGGCGCGCTGACGCTCGACGACGTGCTCGACGACATCACGCTTTACTGGCTGACGAACACGGGTATCTCTGCGGCGCGCTTCTATTGGGAGTCCCATTTCAACTTCCTCGCCGCCGCCGATGTGTCCGTCCCCGCCGCCGTCAGCGTCTTTCCTCGCGAGAACTATCAGGCGCCGCGTAGCTGGACCGAGCGCGCGTATCACAACCTCATTTACTACAACCGGCTCGACAAGGGCGGGCATTTTGCGGCGTGGGAACAGCCGCAACTGTTTGCCGAAGAAGTGCGGGCGGGATTGAGGCCGTTGCGTAGATAGAGGGCTGAGCGGCGAGTCGTCACTCCCCCTCTACGCGACTCCGCCTCGCCGCATCGACCAGCGCGCGGATCGCCCAGCGCTTCACTTTCCGGGCCCGCGCGTCGTCGAGTTGCAACACGTCTTTGAACACCACCATCGCCTCGGTGCCGATCACGAGCGCGAGCGCTTGCGTCAATGTTTCGAACGCGGCGGGCTTGAACTGATCCTGCACAGGTTCCAGCGCCGCCTCGATCAGCGCAGTCCGCCGATTCTGCCGCAGCGGAACTTCACTGTCGGTATCGCCCTTCGCCACGCGCTCCAGCGAATGCGCGAGCATCATCCGCAGCGGCGCTTCGTTGGCGAGGATCATGTCGTGAAGCGCCGTATCGACGCGCGTGAGCCGCGCCACGGGATCATCCGACGCACGCGGGCCGAACAGCGTCGACGCATCCGGCGTCGCGACATCGAGTGACGCTTCCAGCAGCAGCGCATCCATGCTCGGAAAATGGCGATATGCGGTGGCGCGGGACACCATCGCTTCCTCCGCGATCTCCTCAAGACTCGGCTTGCGCCCCTGCTTCATCAAACGCGAAGCCGCCAGCAACAAGTCCTTGCGCGTGCGCCGCTTCTGGTTCTCGCGCCCGTTGGTCGTGACGTCCGCCATATCAGGCCTGCGGCAACTGCTGCATGATCGCCGCGAGATCGACCCATACGTTCTCACGCGTGATCTGCCCGCTTTCCGCGAACTCGAGCACATGCAACATTCGGAATTCCAGCGGGCGCCCTCGCCCTTCGAGTCCGAATGGCCGCCCCGGCGCCTTGCCGCGCCACAGCGATTCGTCGACGACGAAACCGTCGCCATACAGGCGGCGCAAGCACTCGACCCGGCTCTCCGACAAATCCGCGAATAACGCCTCGTAGAACGGCCGCACTTCGCCACGGCCACGCACCGGCCCCACAGGCCAGCCGACAACGTCATGCTCGACGTCCGGCGCGAGCGTGGCGAGCACGCCTTCGACATCGTCGCGTCTCTCGAAACCGAAGTGCTCTTCGATCTTCCCGTCCATCTGCACAGGCGTCAGCGTCATGATTGGCTCCTCGCGATTGCATTCGCACCGTTTGCCAATTCATTCTAGTGAGACTCGCATCTCATTACAAGATCGTAATGTAGTTTTAACCTCAGGTAGAATTTTGTCCGACATCGACGCTATGATCCAAGCGCGGTCCAGGCAGTCTTCCCTGCAATCGGAATCACCTCATTCGGGTTCACTCACAGCCTTGAAGATCGAGCATCCGACCGACGGCCCGACGCGGCTCCCATACGCACACGACTACTTCAGCACCGCCAGCGAGTCGCCGCAGCAGCAATTGCTCGCCTGGAGAAATCGCATCGGTCATATCCTGGATGTGCCCGTCGCAAAGAGTCAGCGGGAAAGCGGCTTTCGAGGGACCATCGACAGCTATCGCTCCGCGGATCTCGCCTTCATGGACTGCCGCACCGACGCGGTCCTGCAAACTCGCACCGCCGCGCGAATCTCCACCGATAGCGCGCGCCAATTCGTGTTCCATGTGCTTGTCGATGGCCAGATCGAGACGACGACGGGCATGTATCCCAAGCGCGTTTCCACGCAGATCAAGCCCGGCATTCTCGCGCTGGACATGGGGCAGCCGATGCGCATGGAACGCACCGACTGCCGTTTGCTGGCGATCTTCCTGCCGCGCGAATGGCTCGCGCCCGTGCTACCCGAGCCTGAGTCGATTCACGGTCATGTCATCGAATACGACTCGCCGCTCGCGCGCCTGATTCCGGGCTATCTCGCCGCGTTGTCCCAAACCGGTCAGTCGATAAATCCCGCCGACTTCCACGACGCGCTGAAAACCTGCGCCATGTTGATTGCGGCCGCGTTCGGCAAGCGGACGGGCCGCGCGGGCGGTGCACGCGCGGTCGCGCGCGCCGCCGTGTTCGGCACCCTCCGGCGCTACATCGAAGCCAATCTGCATGAACCCGATCTTTCGCCCGAAAGCGTGCTGCTCGCGTCGCAGCTGTCGCGCCCGACGCTCTACCGGCTGTTCGAGAGCGAAGGCGGGCTTGCAACGTATATTCGCAACCGCCGGCTGAGCCAGGCAGCGGACGAACTGCGCCGCTATCCGAACAAGGCGGTGGTCGAAATCGCGTATGGACTCGGCTTCAACAGCGCGTCCGATTTCAATCGCGCGTTCCGCCGCGCATTCGATATGTCGCCGCTCGATTTCCGGATGTTCACGCTTTAACGTCCCTGCCACAAACGCTCAACAGGAGAAGCCATGTCGGCTGTGTCGGCATTCAAGCTGGTGCTGCTTTCGCTGATTGCGATCATCGCGCTCGAACTGATCGCGAAGCGTCTGCGGCTGCCGCCCGCGGCCGCGTTGCTGGTCGGCGGCGCCGCGATGGCGTTCGCGCCCGGCCTGCCGCCCGTCGTGCTCGATCCCGACCTCGTGCTGATCGTTTTCCTGCCGCCATTGCTGATGGATGGCGCGTACTTCTTCGTCTGGACCGACTTCAAGCGGCATCTGAAGCCCATTCTGCTGTTCGCGATCGGTGCGGTTGCGTTCACGACATGGATAGTCGGCGTCGTCGTGCATGTCGTTGTGCCGTCGCTGCCGTGGGCGGCCTGCTTCGCGCTCGGCGCCGTCGTCTCGCCGCCGGATGCCGTCGCGGCGAAAGCGGTGCTCGAACGGCTCGCGCTGCCGCGCCGCCTGATGGTGCTGCTCGAAGGCGAAAGCCTGCTGAACGACGCCGCCGGCCTCGTGCTGTTCCGCTTCGCCGTCGCCGCCGCGCTCACGGGCGCGTTCAGCGCGTCGCATGCCGTGCTGAGCTTCGCGGGGCTCGCGGTAGGCGGTGTGGTGGTCGGATGCGTGGTCGGCTATGGCGTCGTGTGTCTGCTGCGCCTGCTCGACGACGACTATCTGATCATCACGACTTCAGTGATCTCTGCGTGGATCAGCTACATCGCGGGCGAAATGCTCGGCGTATCGAGCGTCATCTCGACTGTGACCTGCGGCATGCTGCTCGGCTGGCATCAGCACGAAGTCTTCTCCGCGACCGCGCGAACGCGTGGCTCCGCGTTCTGGCAAGTCGTCGTGTTCGTGTTCGAGGCGCTCGTGTTCGTGCTGATCGGCCTGTCGCTGCGCGGCGTGATGCAGCGGCTTGGCGGCCTCGACAATGCGCTCGCGCTGCTCGGCCCCGCCGCGATGGCGACCGTGGTCACGGTCGTCGTTTCGCGCTGCGTGTGGACGTTCACGCTCGAATCGATCAACGCGGTGCTGCACCGCATTTCGCGTCGCGCCGCGCCGCCCGCCGACTGGCGTTCCGCTGCCGTCGTGAGTTGGGCGGGTATGCGCGGCGTCGTAACACTGGCGATCGCTCTTTCGCTGCCTGAAACAATGCCAGGCCGCGATCTGATTCTGTTCTCCGCGTTCGTCGTCATTCTTTTTACGGTGCTGCTGCAAGGCACGACGATCGGCATGATAATCCGGCTCGTCAAACCGGCAAGCGATGCACACGCGTCGACTTATCTGAATGAGATGCAGGCATGGGCACGGCTGGAGGCAGCGCAGCTGGAAGCGATCAAGCCGCTCGTCTACGCGCCGGACGGCAGCGTCCTGCATCCGCGGCTGCTCGAACAGTACAGCTATCGCGCGCGTCTCACGGACGAGTTCCAGCACGCGCCGAGCTTTCCGCTGGAGGCGCGCAAAGCGCACTACGACGTCATCCTCGCCGCAATCGCCGCAGGCCGCGTCGAACTGTTGCGCCTGCATCGGAGCGGCCTGATTCACGACGATCTGCTGCACGTGATGGAACACGATCTCGACCTGCAGGAAATCTCGTCCCGCCACGCCCGAGGCTAGGCGCCGCAGGCGCACCACGCACCGACGCGTGGCCGCCTCAAGTAATGACCTGACTTGCCGATATGCAATTGAGGTATCGCCTCGCCCGATTTCCTAGCCGCCGTCAGGGCCCGATATGCGTGTCGCACTCGCCGCAAGCGTTTCTTTACAGGTTTCGACCGCAACGTCACGTTATGTAATCGGGCCCTTGTTTCACGGCAATCGTTTGCCGTTCGCCGCTTCGCCCATTCCGTCGCTCAAACAGCCATGCTCTTCGATCCGAAGAGCCGCTCGCGTTTGCGTTTGCTGCGAAGCGGATGCGCACGCGTTCATGGCGACGCGACCGGTTTTCTCGCGAAGCAGATTGCGATGGCGTTGCGCCCGATGCGCGACCGCTCGCTGCTAAGTGCCGCCCGATCCACTCCGAAACTGAAAGCGATTCTCACGTGCGACGACTTGCGCTTGCCTCCCTGCTATCTGGCCTGGTGACTCTGATTTTTTTGTCGTTGTACGGTTGTCACCAGAAGGATTCTGCTTCGCCGGGCGCGTCCGCGCCGGCGAAGACGATCATTACCGCGCTGATCTGGGCGCCTGACTGGCCGGAAGAGATGCTCCAGATCGCCGCCGAATTCAGCAAGGAAAATCCGGACATCGGCGTGAACGTGCAGTTCATGGTCGGCAATTCCGTCGAGGCAAACATCAAGCCCCGGGTCGCGTCGGGAAATCTGCCGGATCTCGTCAGCGTGAATCCGAATGCGTACTCGGCTGAACTGGCCGACCAGCACATCCTCGCCGACGTCAGTCAGACGGCAGCGTGGAACAACATGATCGATCCGTTGAAGGGCGACTGGACGAGCCGCCAGTCGAAAGCATTCGGCATTTCCGGCGGCGTCGCGACGGTGCTGATGTACTACAACCAGGATATGTTTGCGAAGGCGGGAATCAAGACACTGCCGACCAACTTTCGCGAGTTCCTCGCGGTCTGCGAGCAGCTCAAGCGCGCGGGCTTCACGCCAATCATGTGGAACGGCGGGTTTCCCAATATGCTGGGCAATGGTCCGTTCAGCTCCGGCTTCGCGAACAACGTGGTGGCGCGCGACCCCGCGTGGAAGAAGAAAATCGACGACGGCACGCTGAATCTGAACACGCCTGCCGTCGCCGATATCTTTGCCAAAATGGCGCTGATGCCGGAACGCGGCTACGTGCAGGACGGATTCATGGCGACGGACTACGACGGCGGCATCCGGCTGTTCAAGGAAGGCAAGGTCGCAATGGCGATTCACGGCAGCTGGGCAGCCGGTCTGCTGCTGCACGGCAATCCCTTCGAAACAGGCGTTTTCATTCCGCCATGGAACGCGCCCGGCAAGCGGGTCGTGCCGATTGTCGGCAGCGAAACGGGCTTTGCCGTGTGCGAAACGCCGAACAAGGTTGCCGCCATGCGCTTTCTCGAGTTCATCGCTGCAAAGGGTTTCGCCATTCTCCAGGCGAAGCGCCAGAACATTTCGCCGTTCAGACAGAGCACGGGCGCGATGGCGGGCGACCCGAAGATCGTCGAATACACTAATGAAGTTAGTCGCTATCCCGTCACCGCAAGCCCGTACTATTCGGTGCTTCCGTCCAACTCCATCGAGCGCTTGCACCGGTTGATGCAGGATGTCCTGTTGAACAGGATCACGCCCAGGCAGGCGGCCCAGCTGCTGGATGCGTCCGTCAAGAATGAAGCGAAGATGCATTACAAATGAGCTCGATCATCGGTTCACTGCAACGCGTTCTTGAATACCTGTCGCAGGATCTGCTGCGCCGTGTCGAAATACGTTACCGGCTGATCACCGCGTTTATCCTGCTGTCGCTGTTGCCCGTACTCATTTCGGGCTACATATCGTATGCGGAGTCGACGGCGGCCATCAAGGAGAAGGCGGAGATATTCTCGAAAGAGGTCGTCAAGCAGGTGTCGCGGAACATCGTGCTGCGCATGGAGCAGATCGAAACGGAAAGCAGCCTGCTCGTGCTCTCCGATCAGGTTCAGTCCTCGCTGATGAAGGTCGCGAACGGCAGCGCGAAGGAACAGAACGAGGCGCGCCTCGACATGACGCGTCTGCTGCTCGATCACTACGGCTCTGTCGATTTCATCAACGCGAAGTATCTGCTCGACACGCACGACCGGGTGATGGACACGCAGGCGTTCGCGCAACTGACGCGCGGCGTGATGCGCTTCGTCAAGCAGGCGCCCGATCGCAACGGACGCCCGTACTGGGGCAGTTACGACAACGGCGTCGGACAACTGAACCTGGGGATGGTGCGCGCGGTCATCGGCAAGAGCAACAACCGGCGTCTCGGCAATCTGGTGCTGGTGATTCGCCCCGAGCATTTCTCGACGATCTTCAACGACGTCGCCCTGGGCACGGGAACGGAAATCTACGTGCTCGACAGCAGCAACAACAAGCTGATCGTGCGCGGCGACGACATGCCCGCCAGCACGAACGCGACGGCCGAACCCGGTCTGATAGACGGAATCGCGCACAACACCGAGATGCTCGGCCAACCTAATGGCTTCGTCAGCTTCGAAGGCAAGAACCACGCGGGCTACTTCGCGGCCTACACACGAATTCCCGGCACGACATGGTTCGTCGTCAGCACGATTCCTGAAAAGAAGCTGACGGTCGAGGCGCAATCCGTGCGCAACCAGATCGTGCTGGTCGGCATTTCAGGCTTTCTGCTGTCGATCTTCTTCGCCTACTTCATCTCGCACAGCATTTCGTCGCCGCTGAAAGATCTCGTGCGGAAAATGCACGACACGGGCAGCGATGCGGGCGCCGAAGAGCAGGCGCTTGCCGAAGCTCACGTCGATGCCGACGGACAGGACGAACTGGGCAGACTCGCGCACCGCTTCGAACGAATGCGCGGGGCGATCAGGCAGAAGATCCAGAAGATCAACGAGATCAATGCGTCGCTGGAGCAGACCGTCGTCGAACGCACGGCGGAGCTGGTCAGCCGGGAACTGGAATCGCGCACGCTGATCGAGAATTCGCCCGACACGATCACGCGCTACGACCGCGATCTGCGCCGCACGTATGCGAACCCGGCTTTTTGCACGTCGGCGGGGCGCCCCCTAGGCGAAGCGCTCGGCAAGCGGCCTTCGGAAATACCCGGCGGATCGAACGCGCTGATCTACGAGCGCAAGATCAGCGAAGCGATTTCGACGGGAAAAAGCGGGCAATTCGAGCTGCGCTGGGTCAGCAAGGACGGACAGGAGCAGTGCTCGCATATTCGCCTCACGCCGGAAATCGATCCGTCGGGTCGGGTCAATTCGGTGCTCGCCGTGGGCCGCGACCTGTCGGACCGGATGGCGTTCGAAGCCGCCATCTGGAAGCAGGCCAACTTCGACACGCTGACACAACTGCCGAACCGCCAGATGTTCCAGAACCGTCTCGAACAGGAAGCGAAGATCGCTCAGCGCTCCGGGCATCGGATGGCCTTGATGCTGATCGATCTGGACCGCTTCAAGGAAGTCAACGATTCTCTGGGACACGATACGGGCGACACGCTGTTGATCGAAGCCGCGCGGCGAATCACGTCGTGCGTGCGTGACGCGGACATCGTCGCGCGTCTTGGCGGCGACGAGTTCACCGTGATCCTGCCGAATCTCGATCACATTGGCAGCATCGAGCGGATTGCGCGGACGATCATCGACAAGCTGTCCGAGCCGTTCACGCTCGGCCCGGACGAGGCGTTCATTTCGGCGAGCATTGGCGTGACGCTCTACCCGGACGACGCGAGCGAACTCGACGTGCTCTTCAAGAACGCCGATCAGGCGATGTACGCGGCCAAGAACGCGGGTCGCAACTGCCTCAGCTATTTCACGCAGGATTTGCAGATCGCGGCGGAAAAACGCCTGCGTCTGACGAGCGATCTGCGCGCCGCGCTGCCGGGCGATCAGTTCCGGCTCTACTACCAGCCAATCGTCGATCTAACGACGGGCGACATCTACAAGGCCGAGGCGCTGATCCGCTGGCTGCATCCCGAGCGCGGCATGATCAGCCCGCTGGACTTCATACCGTTGGCCGAAGACACGGGCCTCATCGTGCCGATCGGCGATTGGGTGTTCAGGCAGGCCGTGCAGCAGGCGAAGCGTTGGCGCAACCGCTTCCATTCGTCGTTCCAGATCAGCGTCAACGTGTCGCCGGTGCAGATTCGCCAGGACAATCTGGTGTGCACGCAATGGTCCGAGTATCTGCATCACGAAGGCATGCCGGGACAGAGCGTTGCCGTCGAGATCACCGAAGGGCTGCTGATGCACGCCGACCTGAAGATCGACGAAAGGCTGATGACGTTCCGCAATGCAGGTATCCGCATTTCGATCGACGACTTCGGTACGGGTTATTCGTCGCTGGCCTATCTAAAGCGCTTCGAGATCGACTTTTTGAAGATCGACCGGTCCTTCGTGCAGAACCTCGGCTTCGATGCGGACAATCAGGCGCTCTGCGAGGCGATGGTCGTGCTGGCGCACAAGCTCGGGCTGAAGGTCATTGCCGAAGGCGTGGAAACCATCGAGCAGCGCGATTTCCTGATGGCAGTCGGCTGCGATTTTGCGCAAGGCTTTTTGTACTCGCAGCCGGTTCCGCCCGAGCAGTTCGAAGCGCTCGTCTGGCCGCGGATCGAAGTCAGCCCAGCAAGCAACTGATGCGCGGCGCTGCCGGCTCGCGCTATTGCTGCGGCGCTTGTGCGGCGCGCGGCTTCACGCGCGCTTGCACGGCATCCGCAACCTGCCCGGCAACCTGTTTGATATCGGCCTGCTGATCGTTGCCCGCCATCACGTATCGTGCGGCCGCTGCATAGGGATTGAGCTTGACGATCGCACCGGGAACGTGCCGGTCCGACTGCCCTTCTACCGTTTGATAAAGCGGCGTGGGCGATTCGTTGGGCAGCGGATCGATGGCGACCGCCAGTTCGATCTTGCCCTGTCCCGCGCCGAAACCCACGACGGCGCGCCGCACGCGGTTGCCTTCGTCCACGCTCAGAAATACGCCGCGCACCAGCCAGCCCTGCGCGGGAAGCGGCGCGTCGCCGGGAAGACGGCGCGCGTCGATGCCGTCGTGCTGCAAATCGGCGACGAGCGTTTCCGACATCTTCGCGACCAGTTCCTGCGATTTCTTTTGCGGGTCCTGCTCCGACAGATGCAGCGGCGACAGGCTACCCGCAAGGCGTCGCGCGCGGCTCAAGCGGCTCTGATCGGGTGTGATGTCGGCGGCATCGAGTTCGAAGTCCGACACATAGACGACGGGCGCCGAGGCGCCCGTCGCGCCGCCTTGCTGCGCGAGCGCAACGGACGCAAACGCGGCGAGCCAGAACGCTGCAACCGGGCATGTCCACCATCGATTGTTCATCGCGATCTCCTGATTGTGGCCGTCGCGCGGAAACTGTTTGCGCCAGAGACGAATATACGCCGCCCGCCGCAAAGCGACCGACACGGGCGCTTCGATGACTCTGCGAGACCCACAGGATTAGGCAAGACTTCCGGAGTTTTCGAACAACAGAAACGGCCGCTTTGAGCCACACTCCGACACGTTCCCACTGCTTCGTCATCGCTGTGCATGCGGCAAGCGCGAGCGCGGGCAACCGTGTAAAACCAGAACCCGAACCTACTCGGAGTCATCGATGTCCACCACTCTGATTCTCAACGGCAAGTCCACAACACTGGACGCCGATCCCAACATGCCGCTGCTCTGGGCTATCCGCGAAGTCGCCGGTCTGCATGGAACAAAGTTCGGCTGCGGGATGGCGCAGTGCGGCGCGTGCACGGTTCATCTCGAAGGCCAGCCGATCCGCTCGTGCATCACGCCGCTCGCAGCTGTCGAAGGCCGTCACATCACGACGATCGAAGGATTGCAGGGCAAGCCGGCCAAGGCCGTGCAGGCCGCGTGGGTGAAACTGCAGGTGCCGCAGTGCGGCTACTGTCAGTCCGGGCAGATCATGTCCGCTGCCGCGCTGCTCGTGCAAAACCCCAAGCCGTCCGACGCCGACATCGACGCCGCGATGAGCGGCAACATCTGCCGCTGTGCGACCTACACGCGCATTCGCGCGGCGATTCACGACGCCGCCGACGCGATGGGAGCGTAAGCGATGACGACAGATATCGTTGACGTTCAGCGCCCGTCGCGGCGCACCTTCCTGAAAGGCGCGGGCACGGCAGCAGCTCTCGCGCTCACGATCGGCTTCGAATGGGCGGGCACGTCGCGCCGCGCGATCGCCGCACAAGCGCCTGGCGGCACGTTCGCGCCGAACGCCTTCCTGCGCGTCGGCGCCGACGACAGCGTGACCGTGATCGCAAAGCACGTCGAAATGGGCCAGGGCGCGTACACGGGCATTGCGACGATCGTCGCGGAAGAGCTCGACGCAGACTGGTCGCGCGTGCGCGTCGAAAGCGCGCCCGCCGATGCGAAGCGCTACGCGAATCTCGCATTCGGCACGATCCAGGGCACGGGCGGCAGCTCGGCGATGGCCAATTCGTGGACGCAGCTGCGCGAAGCGGGCGCGACCGCGCGCGTGATGCTGGTCACGGCGGCGGCACAGCAGTGGAAGGTGCCCGCATCCGAATTGCGCACGGAGCGCGGCGTCGTCTATCACGACGCGAGCGGCAAGCATGCGACGTACGGTTCGCTGTCATCGGCGGCCGCCGCATTGCCTGTACCGGAAAACGTGATACTGAAGGACCCGAAGAACTTCAGGTTGATCGGCAGCCAGGCACCGCGTGTCGACGTGCCGCCGAAAACCGACGGCACCGCGCAGTTCACGCTCGACGTGACGCTTCCCGGCATGCTCGTCGCCGTGATGCAGCGTCCGCCGCTGTTCGGCGCGACGGTGCGCTCGTTCGATGCATCGGCGGCGAAAGCGGTCCCTGGCGTGGTGAACGTGGTGCAGGTGCCGCGCGGCGTCGCTGTCGTCGCAAAGAGTTTCTGGGCCGCGAAGCAGGGCCGCGACGCGCTGAAAGTGGAATGGGACGACACGCACGCGGAAAAGCGCAGTTCGGCGGACATCATGGCCGAGTACCGCAAGGCCGCCGACAAACCCGGCCTGCCCGCGCGCACCGAAGGCGATGCGTCGAAGGCGATCCAGGGCGCGGCGCGCAAGCTCTCCGCGAGCTACGAATTTCCGTATCTCGCGCACGCGCCGATGGAGCCGCTCGACGCCGTCATCAGGCTGACGGCCAATAGCTGCGAAATCTGGGCGGGCGATCAGTTCCAGACCGTCGATCAGGCGAACGCGGCGCGCGTCGCAGGCCTGCAGCCGCAGCAGGTCAGCATCCACACGCTGTACGCGGGCGGCAGCTTCGGCCGGCGCGCCAATCCCGGCTCGGACTATATCGTCGAAGCCGTGTCGATCGCGAAGGCGCTCGGCGCGAACGGCACGCCCGTCAAGCTGCAATGGACGCGCGAGGACGACATCCACGGCGGCCTCTATCGCCCGATGTATTTCCACAAGCTCGATGCAGGCCTGACGCGCGACGGCAAGCTGGTCGGCTGGCAGCATCGGATCGTCGGGCAGTCGATCGTCGCCGGCACGCCGTTCGCGGGGCTGATCAAGAACGGGATCGACGGGACCTCGGTGGAAGGCGCCGCGAACATCGCGTATGCGATTCCGAACATCTCGGTCGAACTGTCGACGATGCAGACGGGCGTGCCTGTTCTGTGGTGGCGGGTGGTCGGCAGTTCGCACACGGCTTTCGCGGTCGAAGCGTTCATCGACGAAGCGGCGCACGCGGCAGGCAAAGACCCGTACACGTTCCGGCGCGATCTGCTCGAACACGAGCCGCGCATGCGTGGCGTGCTTGACCTCGCGGCGCAGAAAGCGGGTTGGAGCAACGCGCCTCTGCCGGCCGGCAAGGGACGCGGCATCGCCGTCGCCGAAGCATTCAAGACGTTCGTCGCGCAGGTCGCCGAGGTGTCCGTGGATAAAGACGGCAAGGTCAAGGTCGATCGCGTGGTGTGTGCGGTCGACTGCGGCACGGCGATCAACCCGGACGTGATCGCGGCGCAGATCGAAGGCGGCATTGGCTTCGGGCTGGGCGCAGCGTTGTATGGCGCGATCACGCTGAAGGACGGCCACGTCGAGCAGAACAACTTCGACGGCTACCGCGTGCTGCGCATCGATGCGATGCCGAAGGTCGAGGTGCACATCGTTGCATCGACGCAAGCGCCGACGGGCATCGGCGAACCGGGTGTCGCGCCTGTTGGTCCCGCTGTCGCAAACGCCATTTTCGCGGCGACGGGCAAGCGGGTCTATGCGATGCCGTTCTCGACGGAAAGCCTTGCTTGAAGCAAGCGATCGCGAGCCGCCTCTGGCAGGCGGCTACGCGATGCGCTGACCGTCAGGGCAGGCAGCGGGCGAAGCGCCCGCTGCCTTAACTTCAATTTCCAAAGAAGACCGGCTGCGGATTCCCGTCCGTCGTCGTCGATCTTGGCGAGCCCATCTGCATCGTGCCGCTCGGCGCGACACCGCCCACTGCCGTGTGTTCCATCGGCTGATCGCCTGCCGAGGCCTTGGTTTCGGCTGCCTGGATATCGGCGGGATAAGTCGCGTCGTCGGAGACCGGGCGATAGCCCGCCTGTTCGACGCGTTGCAGGTCTTCGCGCACCTGAGCGCGCGTGACCTGGCCCTGGTCGGCCTGAGCGAAGGAAAGTGCCGGCGCAGCCAGCGCGCACGAAACGACTACGGCTTGAATCAGTGCTTTCATGATGGTTCACCTGCAAGTGAGGAGTGCTCGACCAGCGCCACATCCTTGCGGGTGTGACCCCAATTCCCTTTGCCCCGTCGCGGGGTGCGAAGGGTTAGCGCCATTGTGTGCACTGACTGCTGACCTAACCCTGTCTCCCAGATGACAAATCGGTCATTTACGAAATCGCGAAGCATCGCGGCCATTTATCCTCCGCGTTAGATGTCGGATTCGTAATGTCACAGTCACTAATCAGTAAGTGCCCCGCCTCCACACTGCGACCTTATGCATTGCCCGCGCGAGATCCGCGTCTGGGCGTACCGACAGATCATCGTCCAAGGAAACTCATGTGGATCGTCAAACTGGCCCTGCGGCGGCCTTACACATTTATCGTGCTGGCCGTGCTGCTCTTCATCATCGGGCCGCTCGCGATCCTGCGCACGCCGACGGATATCTTTCCGAACATCAATATTCCTGTCGTCAGCATCGTCTGGTCGTATAACGGCTTTTCCGCCGAGGACATGGCGCATCGGATCACGTCGAACTACGAGCGCGCGCTCACGACCGATGTCGACGATATCGAACATATCGAATCGCAATCTTTGAATGGCGTATCCGTGGTGAAGGTGTTCTTTCATCCGGGCGCCGACATCAACCGCGCGATTGCCGAGGCCGCGTCGAACTCCGCGTCGATTCTGCGCGTGCTGCCGCCAGGCACGCTGCCGCCGAACATCATCTCGTACAACGCATCGACGGTGCCTGTGCTGCAACTGGGTCTGTCGAGCAACACCCTGCCGGAACAGACGCTCTACGATCTGGGCAACAGCTTCATCCGCACGCAGCTCGCGACGATTCAAGGCGCGGCCGTGCCGTTGCCATACGGCGGCAAGATCCGCCAGATCATGGTCCAGCTCGATCCGAAAGCACTGCAGGCCAAAGGCCTCGCGCCCATCGACGTGGTCAACGCCGTCAACGCGCAAAGCCTGATTCTGCCGGGCGGCACGGCGAAGATCGGCGCGCGCGAATACAACGTCGAGATGAACGGCAGCACGAGCACGGTCGCCGCGCTCAACGATTTGCCCATCAAGACGGTCAACGGCAGCGTGGTCTATGTGCGCGACGTCGCGCATGTGATCGATGGCTATGCGCCGCAGACGAACATCGTGCGCAGCGACGGCAAGCGCGCAGCGCTCCTGCAAATCGAAAAGACGGGCAGCGCATCGACGCTCACCATCATCCAGCAAGTGAAGGCGATGTTGCCGAAGATCGCCGCCGGTCTGCCGAGCGCGCTGAAGATCACGCCGCTTTCCGATCAGTCGGTGTTCGTGAAGTCCGCGATTTCGGGCGTCGTGCGCGAAGCGCTGATCGCCGCGTGCCTGACGGCCGCGATGATCCTGCTGTTTCTCGGCAGCTGGCGCGCGACGTTGATCATCGCGGTGTCGATTCCGCTTGCCGTGCTCACCTCGCTGATTGCGCTGGCTGCCCTCGGACAGACCATCAACATCATGACGCTGGGCGGCCTTGCGCTCGCCGTCGGCATACTCGTCGACGATGCGACCGTAGCAATCGAAAACATCACGCATCACCTCGAAAACGGCGAGCCGCTGCACGACGCTATTCTGAACGGCTCGGGCGAAATCGCCGTGCCGACCTTCGTCTCGACGCTGTCGATCTGCATCGTGTTCGTGCCGATGTTTCTTCTTTCGGGCGTTGCGCGCTATCTGTTCGTGCCGCTGGCGGAAGCCGTCGTGTTCGCGATGTGTGCGTCGTACTTCTTCTCGCGCACGCTGATTCCGACACTCGCGATGTATCTGATGCGCGCGCCTTCGAAGAACGGTCACGCAGCAAAAGGACCCTTCGCGATCTTTGCGCGCTTTCAGGCAGGTTTCGAGCGTCGCTTCGAAGCACTGCGCCACGGCTACCACAACGTGCTGCAACGCGCGATCGCAAATCGCCGCCGTTTCATTCCGGTTTATCTCGCGCTGTGCTTCGCGTCGCTCGCGCTGATTCCGTTCGCCGGGCGCGACTTCTTCCCCGCCGTCGATACGGGCGAAATCCGCCTGCATCTGCGCGCACCAACGGGAACGCGCATCGAGCAGACAGCGCGTATCACCGATGAAGTCGAAGCAAAGATTCGCAGCGTGATTCCGAAGCCGGAACAGGCGGCCGTGCTCGACAACATCGGCGTGCCCGTGAGCGGCATCAACCTGACGTACGACTCGTCGGACCCAGTCGGCCCGGAAGACGCCGACATCATGATTACGCTGAAGCCCGATCACAAGCCGACGGCACAATACGTCGCGCAGTTGCGCAACGTGCTCGCACAATCGTTTCCAGGCGTGACGTTCGCGTTCCTGCCCGCCGACATCGTCAGCCAGATTCTGAACTTCGGCCTGCCCGCGCCTATCGACGTGCAGATCGTCGGCAACAAGCTCGATCAGAACCGCGTCGTCGCGGACAAACTGCTCGCGCAGATGCGCGGCGTGCGCGGTCTCGTCGATGCACGCATCCAGCAGCCCGGCGACGAGCCGACCATCGACATCAATGTCGATCGCACCAAGGCGATGCAGGCGGGCCTCACGCAGAAGGATGTCGCGCAGAACATGCTGATCGCGCTGTCGGGCAGCTCGCAGACCACGCCGAATTTCTGGCTCGATCCGAAGAACGGCGTCAGCTATCCGTTGCTGGCGGAAGTGCCGCAATACGACATTCACTCGCTGCAAACGCTCGCCAACATTCCATTGACGACGAACCAGGTGAGCGTCAATCCGCAGAATCAGCTGGGCACGCTCGGCACGATGTCGCGCACCATGCAGCAGGCCGTCGTGTCGCACTACAACGTGCAACCCGTGCTCGACATTTTCGCGTCGACGCAGGGGCGCGATCTGGGCGGCGTCGCAACTGACGTAACGAAGCTCGTCGACGCCGCGCGCGCGCAATTGCCGCCCGGCTCGTCGATCGTGATCCGCGGACAGGTGCAGTCGATGAACGAGTCGTTCGCGGGTCTCGGCGCCGGTCTCGTGTTTGCGATCGCGCTCGTCTATCTGCTGATGGTCGTGAATTTCCAGTCGTGGCTCGATCCGCTCATCATCATCAGCGGCTTGCCGGGGTCGCTGGCGGGCATCGCGTGGATGCTGTTCGCCACGCATACGACGCTCAGCGTCCCCGCGTTGACGGGCACGATTCTTTGCATCGGCATTGCCACCGCTAACAGCATTCTCGTCATCAACACCGCGCGCGAATCGCTCGCGAACGGCATGGCGCCGCTCGCCGCTGCGCTCGATGCAGGCTTCAACCGCTTCCGCCCCGTGCTGATGACGGCCCTCGCGATGCTGATCGGCATGCTGCCGATGGCGCTCGGACTTGGCGACGGCGGCGAGCAGAACGCGCCGCTCGGCCGCGCGGTGATCGGCGGTCTCGCGATCGGCACGGTGTCGACACTGTTGTTCGTGCCCGTCGTGTTCGGCATGGTGCACGCGTGGCTCGCGAAGCGCCGCGCAAAGCGTGCCGCCGATTCCGCCGAAGTGACCACACACGCCCAGTAAGGACTTTTCATGACCACGCCCAATCTGCCGACCGGTCACGAGCCATCGGCCAGCACCGACCTCGCGCTATCCAACGGCGCGCCTTTGCCCCACAAGCGGCGCTTCGTGCTGCCTGTCGCGCTCGCAGCCGTCGCTGCCGCGCTGCTCGCGATCGGCATCGTGCCGCGGCTTCACGCCAGCACGGCGCTCACGCAGCAGGTCGACGCGCAGCGCTATCTGAGCGTCGACGCGTTGACGCCAACGCGCGCGCCCGCATCGCAAGAACTGCTGTTACCGGGCAATGTGATGCCGTACGCCGATGCATCGATCTACGCGCGCACGAGCGGCTACATCCAGCACTGGTATGCGGATATCGGCGCGAAGGTCCAGGCGGGCCAAACGCTCGCCGATATCCAGACGCCGGAACTCGACGCGCAACTGCGTCAGGCGCGCGCCGACGAAGCGAACGCCAAAGCCAATTACAGCTTCGCGGACAGCACGGCGCAGCGCTGGCAGACGATGCTGCAAACGCAATCGGTCTCGCAACAGGACGCGAACGCGAAGACGAGCGACAGCGCGGCGAAGCTCGCCGCATGGCAGGCGGCGCAAGCGAACGTGGCGCGGCTCTCCGAACTGGTGTCGTACGAGAAAGTGACGGCGCCGTTCAACGGCGTCATCACCGCGCGCAAAGTCGATGTCGGCGCGCTGGTGACGGCGGGCGGCTCGCCCGGCATCGCGGCCAACGGCGGCGAGCTCTTTCATATCGAACAGACCGACCGTTTGCGCGTCTATGTCGACGTGCCGCAAAACGACGCGCAGAGCATCGCGCCGGGCACGAAGGTCTATCTGACGACGCAGCAATATCCGGGGCGTCAGTTCGACGCGAGCGTCGCGCGCAGCGCCGATTCGATCGACCCTGTGAGTCGCACGCTGCACGTCGAAGTCGATGTCGACAATCGCGACGGCGCGTTGCTGCCTGGCGCGTATGCGCAGGTTCATCTCGCGCTGGTTACGGCGCATCCCGCGCTCGAAGTGCCCGTCAGCGCCCTGCTGTTCCGGCCGGACGGCGTGACCGTCGCCGCGATCGGCAAGGACGACAAGGTGCAACTCAAGACGGTGACCATCGGCCGCGACTTCGGCACGTATGTCGAAGTCGCAACGGGGCTCGATGCGACCGACCGCGTCATCAACAATCCCGGCGACGCGATCAGCAACGGCGAAACGGTGCGCATCGCACCGGCGACGTCGGCGACGCCGGCGAAGCACAGTTAAGCGCGAGGCGAGACTCATCATGTTCAATGTCCGTGCGTCGCTGGTTCGCAAGTCGGTCGTCATTGCTGTCGCAAGCGCGCTGACGGCGTGTTCGACGCTGCCACACTACTCGCAGCCGCAAACGGCTGTTCCCGATCATTTCGCGAGCACGCCGCAGGCATCGGCGGGATGGACGCTCGCCTCGCCTGCCGACGCGCAGTCGCGCGGCCCGTGGTGGACGCTCTACGGCGACGACGAGCTGAACAAACTCGAAGCGCAGGTCGACGTGTCGAACCAGACCGTGGCCAAGGCCGTCGCGCAACTGGAAGCGGCGCGCGCGATGGTCGACTATCAGCGCGCCGGTTATGCGCCCACTGTGACGGCGGGAACGTCGGCGCAGCGCTTTCGAACCTCGCAGAACATCGTGCACCGGGGCCTGGCGGGCCATACCGTGCCCGATTTTTCGGTGGGCGTTGCGGCGAGCTGGGAGCCCGATCTGTTCGGTCGTGTAAAGGATGCGACGGTCAACGCGCGCGATAACGCGCAGGCCAGCGAAGCGGATCTGCAATCGGTGCGCCTTGCCGTCGCCGCCGATCTCGCCACCGACTATTTCGATCTGCGCTCGCTCGACCGGCAAAAGAAGCTGCTCGACGATACCGTCACCGCGTACGCGGCCGCGCTGCGCATCCTGCAACAGCAGTTGAACGACGGCGCAATCGATGCGTCGGCCGTCGCGCAGGCTCAAACGCAGCTTGAAAGCACGCGCACGCAGGACAGCGATATCGACGTGCAGCGCGCGCAGCTTCAGCACGCCATCGCGACGCTGATCGGGCAGCCCGCTTCGTCGTTTTCGCTGTCGCCCAAGGTCGAGACCATCGCGCTACCGCAGATTCCGGCAGGCGTGCCGTCGCAATTGCTTGAGCGCCGCCCCGACATCGCTGCCGCCGAGCGGCGCGTGGCCGCCGCGAACGCGCAGATCGGCCAGGCGCGCGCGGCGTTCTATCCGAATCTCACCCTGTCGGCGACAGCGGGGCTCGAAAGCACGTTCTTTGCGCCGTGGCTCACTGCGTCGAGTCTGTTCTGGTCGCTTGGCTCGCAGATCGCGGGCACGCTGTTCGACGGCGGACGCCGCACAGCGGCACTGAAGGGCGCGAACGCGCAGTATGACGGTACGGTCGCCGATTACCGGCAAACGGTACTGGTCGCATTTCAGCAGGTCGAAGACAACCTGTCGTCGCTCGATACGCTCGCGAACGAAGCCGACAGCCAGCAACGTGCAACGACAGCGGCAGACCTTTCGCTGAAGCTGACGTCCAATCGCTTTCAGGCAGGCGCGGTCAACTACCTCGATGTCGTCACGGCGCAGACCATCGCGTTATCCAATGAGCGTACGGCCGAGCAAATCGACGCGCGACGCATCGACGCAAGCGTGCGGTTGCTGAAGGCGCTGGGCGGCGGCTGGGATCGTGCCTCGTTGACGGATGCGCGCGCAACGGATTGACAGCCGCTAGCGCACACGTGGCGTGCAAATACGCGCTGTCGCGTGTTGTCTCGACTGCAGCGTCAATGACGGTCGTCGTAATATATGGCCGTTCATAACGCACCGGGGAAATCGTAATGCGCAAGCTGTTGTTGTCGGGAATCGTTTTGACGGGTCTTCTTTTTACGGGCGCCGCTTCCGCCGATGAAGGCAAGGTCGAGGTCCTGTACGCGGGTTCGCTGGTGAATCTGATGGAACGCAGCGTCAGTCCGGCTTTCGAAAAGGAAACAGGTCTGCATTTTCAGGGCTATGCGGCGGGCTCGAACCTGATCGCCAATCAGATCAAGGGCAAGCTGCGGCGCGGCGACGTGTTCATCAGCGCGAGCCCGACCGTCAACCCGGGCCTGATGGGCGCGGCGAACGGCGATCATGTCTCGTGGTACGTGACGTTCGCCGAGTCGCCGCTGATGATCGGCTACAACCCGCAAAGCCGCTTCGCCGCCGACTTCAAAAAGAAGCGCTGGGATGAAGTGCTGCAGGAGCCGGGCATTCGCATCGGGCGCACCGATCCGAAGCTCGATCCGAAGGGCGCCTTCACGGTCCAGATGATGACGAAGGCGGCTGAGCTCTATAAACATCCGGACCTCGTCGAGAAGACGCTCGGCGATCCGGAGAACCCCGCGCAGGTGTTGCCCGAAGAGACGCTGGTCGGGCGGCTGCAATCGGGTCAGCTCGATGCAGGCTTCTTCTATTCGACGGAGACCTCCGATCTGAAGATTCCCGCGCTGCGCCCCGCGCCCGAGCTTCAAGCGAAGGCCAGCTATACGCTGACTATCCTCAATGACGCGCCCAATCAGGCGGGCGCGGCGCGCTTCGTCGACTTTCTGCTGAGCGCGTCCGGTCGTGCGTTGCTGAAGCAGCATGGCGTCGATATCGTCAAGCCGGTCGTGACGGGTAACGCGCAAGCCGTGCCGTCGTCCGTGCAAGCCGTGCTCGACGCCGCGCAATGACACGCAAGACCGCGCGGCCGCTGCTGTGGCTTGCCTGCCTGCTCGCCGTCTATCTGTGCGCGCCGTTCATCGCGAGCATTCCACAGGTTGGTCACGCGGACTGGACGGGCGTCGACTGGCGCGGCACGTGGTCGGCTGTGGCGGTCTCGGCGGGCAGCGCAAGTGTCGCGGCGCTCGTGATCCTGATAGGCGGCGTGCCGCTCGGCTACTGGCTGTCGCGTTCGACGTCGCGCGGCATGGCGCTGCTCGGCTTTATCGTGCAGTTGCCGCTGGCGCTGCCGCCACTGACGAGCGGCATTTTGCTGCTGTTTCTACTCGGGCCGTATAGCTGGCTCGGTCGACTGACGAACGGCGCCCTCACCGATTCGTTCGCGGGCATCGTGCTCGCCGAAACGTTCGTGGCTGCGCCGTTTCTGGTCGTCGCGGCGCGCTCGGCGTTCGCTGCGATCGATCCCGTCTACGAAGACGTCGCGGCCACGCTCGGACATCGCGCGGCAAGCCGCTTTTTCCGCGTGATGCTGCCCATCGCCTGGCCGTCGATCCGCGCCGGTCTGGTGCTCGCGTGGCTGCGTGCGTTCGGCGAATTCGGCGCGACGGTGATGGTTGCCTATCATCCGTATTCGCTGCCTGTGTACACGTACGTCGTATTCGGCGGCCAGGGCTTGCCCGCGATGATGCCGTTGTTGCTGCCGACACTCGTCATCGCCGTGTTGTGCGCGGCGCTCTCGGTGGCGTGGCGTGATGGTCGTCCGAGCCTGTTCGATACTGTCGAAAACGGCGATGCGTCGGACCAACAGGCGCGGGTTGAAGCGCGCCTTGGCCTGCCGAATCCACGTCTCGCGTTCGCGCTTAAACGTCATCTCGGCGCGTTCGATCTCGACATCGAATGGACGCCTTCGACACGGCGGCTCGCGATCATTGGCCCGTCGGGTTCGGGTAAATCGCTCGCGCTGAAGTTGATCGCTGGCCTTGAACACAATGAAGCGGGGTTCGTGCGCTTCGGCGAAACGCAACTGGATGCGCTGCCGCCCGAGCAGCGCCACATCGGCTATGTGCCGCAGGACTACGGGCTGTTTCCGCACATGACGCTGAAGCGCCAGTTGTCGTTTCCCGTCGATGCGGATGCCGCGAGCGCGCGTTATTGGACCGAACATCTTGGACTGTCGGCGCTGATGGATCGCTTGCCGCGTCAGCTATCGTTCGGTCAGCGGCAGCGCGTCGCGCTGGCGCGCGCGCTTTCGCGGCACAGCCAGCTCTTGTTATTCGATGAGCCGTTTTCCGCGCTCGATACACCGCGCCGTCGCCGGCTTCAACAGGCGCTGCGCGCGTTGCAGCACGAAATTTCGGCCGTCACCGTGCTCGTCACGCACGATCCCGACGAAGCCGCATTGCTCGCGGATGAAGTGCTCGTCATCGAGCGTGGGCGCGTGCTGCAGGCAGGCGCCGTCGATCACGTTTTCCGTCAGCCCGCGTCACTGCAGGTCGCGGCGCTGCTTGGATTGCATAACGTGGGCGAAGGCGCGATACGCGCGCCGGGTTCGATCGAAACCGCGTCGGGGCTCGCGATCGACACGGCGGACCGAGCCATTCCTGTCGGCCAGCGGGTGATGTGGCGTGTCGCGCCGTCTTCGATTGCGATCGCGGCGGACGGCGCGCACGTCGGAAATATCGATTCCGTCGAGCTACGGCACGGCGATCTGTTCGCGGTCGCGGATATCGGCGGCATGCGCTTCGATATCGCTTGCGATGCCGAACCGGCGCATGTGCTACAACGCGGCCCCGCGCGCTTTGCAATCGATCCGCGCGGCGTCAGCGTGTGGACCAGTGGCACGCGCGTCACGCCACCGGAAAGCCTCTTATCGATTGCCTCACAGCCGTAGCCGTCGCGTCAGGTCAACACGACGATCTTTCCGTTCGCTTCGTTTCGCTCCATACAGCGATGCGCCTCGACAATTTCGTCCAGGCGAAACACCTTGCCGACGTTGATGCGCAACTGGTCTCGCTCGATCATGCGAATCAGGCGTGCAAAAGGTGTCGTGACGAATTCCTGTGAACCGCCGTTGTAGACGGTCAGCTTCACTGTGCTCGGAATGGCTTCCAGCGGATCGAAATCGTCGAAGGTCCACGCGTTGCCGACGATGCCCGTCATGCAGACAATTCCATTCGGTCGCGCGCAACGCAGCGAGTCCTTCAAGGTCGTCGTCCCGACGAGGTCGATTACCTTGTCGACGCCGCCGCCCGGAAGTGCTTTGACTTCCTCCACGATGCTGCCCGAATCGATCACGACTTCGTCGGCGCCGTTTTGCAGCAGAAATGGCCCTTTGGATGCATTGCGCGTGGTCGAGATCACGTACGCGCCCGCATGCTTCGCCAGCGCTGCGGCTGCAAGGCCGATGGAAGTCGTCCCGCCACGGATCAGCAAGCGATCTCCGTGTTGCAGTCCGAGCGCCCTCGATAGCGATCCCCATGCTGTTTGCAGCATCTCGGGCAACGCGCCGAGTTTTTCCCACGGCAGGTTCGCGTCGAACTTCTGGATCTGGCTTGCCGGCACACAGGTGTATTCCGCGTAGCCGCCATCGAACTGACGCCCCATGCCGCCCATCGCCGTGGCCACTACATCGTCCTTTTGAAATTCGCCGCCGGGCGCGTCTTCAACGACACCGACGGCTTCGATTCCCAGAATGCGTGGAAAGCTCACGTCCGGTGAAAACCCACGGCGCGTGAAGAGTTCGGAACGGTTCAGCCCAAACGCCTTGACGCGAATGAGCACCTGGCCGACTTTAGGCACAGGCACCATGCGTTCTTCGAGCCTTAACGCCTCCGGTCCGCCAGGTGTACGGATGACTACAGCCGTCATCGTCGCCATGACTGTCTCCCTTGTGTAGTTTTCCGGATGTCGATTCGACGCGGCACGGCGTGTGTGCCGCGCGCGATGAAAAATTCGCGGTTATTCGGAGATTTCTCTCGTTGTGGCGATACTCAACTGATCAACGTATGGCTTCCATGACGTAGATCATGAAAGCACGCTGTTTTGATGGCGATTCACAACCGGCGCGGGTAGCGAACGTGCTATATGCCCGCGTCCCGAATTGCAATGTCACGCCTTCGGAGGCGACATCTGGCGGAACGCGTTTGGGTCGATGCCATGGCGAGTAATCTTGTCGTACAGAGTTTCACGCGGCAAACCCAGCTGTTCAGCAGCCCTGATCACCTGTCCACCTGCACCGCGCAGCGCTTCCTCGATATAGCCGCGCTCCGCACGCACCATCCGCGATGCGAGCGAATCGGCGCCTGCGGGAGGCTGCGGCAAGCCATCATCGAGGCCGAGCGTAAAGCGCTCCGCTACGTTCTTCAGTTCGCGGACATTGCCCGGCCAGTCATGCAGTTGCCAACGCATCATGTCTTCCGACGTCCAGGCGGGTTCGGGTTTGCCGTATCGCGCGCACGCTGCCCGCACGAAGTGGGCGAACAGTTCGGGAATATCGTCGGCGCGCTGCCGCAACGGAGGCAGTTCGATCGACACGACGGCACACGCAAATCCGCAATTCATTGAGGGTCAGGTATGGCGTTTGCTGCATTCCCGCCGGATTCCCTCTTCCTGAATTGAACACGTTATGTGTGGCCGCAACGGACCGCGTCCGCGATCCATTACCCAAGACGTTCGTCGACATGACAAAGCTCCCGGTCTACGCCAGCCTCGCCTATCTCATCTGCAGCGCGCCAGCCGCCCTGGCGCAAACGCCGTCGCCCCTTGGCGAATGGCAATACTCCGCAGGTATCCCACTCGACAAGCTGTTCCAGCCGAACAACCGGCCCGATTGGGAGGCGCGGATCGGTATCGGTTCAACGTTCGAGCCGCGCTACGACGGATCCAACCGCTATCACACGCTGGTTGGGCCAAGTACCGACATCCGCTACAAGGACCTCGCTTTCCTTTCGACAGGCGAAGGGCTGGGCGTCAATGTTCTGCAAGGCCCGAACTGGCGCGTGAGCATCGCGGCCGTCTACGATCTTGGCCGGCGCGCGCACGACGATCCCTCACGACTCGATGGCCTTGGCAATATCAATCCAGCGCCCGAGGTCAAGCTGGCCGGGGAATATGTGATTTCGAAGGAGTTTCCGCTGGTGTTTCGCGGCGCGGTGACGCGTAGCTTCGGTGGGTCCAACGGATGGGTCGCGGACCTCGGCGCGTATATGCCGTTGCCGGGCAGTTCGGAGAGTTTCTTCTGGTTCGCCGGACCGTCGGTGACTTTTGCCGACTCGAAGTATATGAATAGCTGGTTCGGCGTGAATGCGATGCAGGCGGCGAATTCCCAATACTCGCAATACGACGCCAGCGCGGGGCTGAAATCGGCAGGGTTCGGCGTCACGATGATCTGGTTCGTCAACAAGCATTGGTTCGTGACGGCGGATGGTGCGCTCAAACGGTTGTTGGGCAGCGCGGCCAACAGCCCGATCACGCAGACAAAGACGAACGGCGTGTGCGATGTGTCGATCAATTATCAGTTTTAGGGTGTTTCGGATCAGGGGTTCGCGCTTCGAGGGATTGTCGTAGCGCGGACGGGAGATGGGTGTTGGGCGGTCTGTTTCGGTCGTTTTTATCCCTTCGAATTACCTGGTGATCCTTACGGTCGATTTGGAGACAGCGCTCGAGTAGCGCCCGCCGGGCAGTTGGCGAGACGCTTTTGGGGCTGTTTTTGGCAGGTTTCCTGGCTCCGCGAATGAGTGAATGCAAGCGCTTGCTGGTCGAAAACGGACTAGCGGCTGGTGATGTTGGCCGTAGGTTTGCGTCGCGTGCGACCCGCTTTTGGCGTTGAGCGGGTAACGGCACGCGATTATTTACCGTAAATAGACGGCGGATCGGCGTGATGTCCCCGCTTGGGGTGACCCTGGTCTCGATGCGCTGCTGTCTGCAGGGCATCCGCGCGAATGTCCCCATCTAGGGTGACCGGTGTGAGCGATTCTTTAGAAACGGCGTGTCTGTATTGCCGTTCAAGGCTGCTAAGGCGGGATGGAAGCCCTTTCCGCCGCGCCATCACGGCAGAATCGGTTCAATGTCCCCATTCGGGGTGGCGTCCGGTGCCGCAAAGGACAACGCGTCCAATTGTCCCCAACTGGGGCGACAGATTCTGGCGAGCACCGAACTGGCTGGCACTTATTTACGATAAATACACGGGCCGCCCGTTTGCGATTTTGCGATTCAAGAAAATTGCGTTTTGCACTCAGAGAGTTAGCTCTGGTTGCTGTTAACGCGTCGAGCTTTGTTCGATTTGCACGACCTCTGAATGTTTGCTTTGCAATCGAATCTCTCGGTAGGAAACAGCAGCAAAAGCGCGGCGATTGTCCCCGGATGGGGTGTATTGAGGTTTGTATACCGTTTGGTAAACAACGTTTACTTCGTTTACACACCTAGAACCCTTATCCAGTAAGGCTTTCCAGACGTAAACGTCCCCGGTTGGGGCGTTAACTGTCCCTGTTCGGGGTGTCACTTCCGGCTATACGTCCCCGTCTGGGGCGTTTCGCGACCCCAAATGCGGCGGAAGCGTCCCCGTTTGTGGTGAATCGATCGAAAGGGGTGTGGATAGGTCTCGTCGCGCAACGCAAATTGGGACGTTTCAACTTTCTCGTCGAACAGATGTCCCGTATGGTGATTGCGCGGTGGGGTCATTTAGAGCACAATCCCGGGCATGCCCAGATCTTCACCGACTGAGGTTCGTACTGAAAGCGTCAAAAAGCACGTGGCGGCCATCCACACGAGCGGCGAACTTTCGCTGCTGGAGCGCAAGCTGTCCAACGTGCTGCTACTGCATTCATACGACAACCTTCTGAACACGAGAACCCACCGTCTACCGGTGCGGACGCTCATGCTCGTGCTCGGCTGGACCGAAAGCGAAAACACCGAAAAGCTTCGAGAAGCGCTCAAGCAGCTTGCCACCACGGCCGTCGAGTTCAACGTCATGGACGACGGCCGGGAACGGTGGAGCGTTATGCCGATTCTGTCGTTTGCGGAGATTCGCGCGGGCGTCTGCTCATATCGCTACGACGAGGCGCTGGCGGAAAAGCTATTCGATCCGTCGATTTACGCGACCGTCAATCTCGGCGTGCAGCGCAAATTTTCGAAGTCGCATGCGTTGACGCTTTACGAAAACTGCCTGCGTTTTCAGAAGGTTGGCTCGACCGGCTGGATCGAACTACCCGTCCTTCGGAAACTGCTGGGTGCGACCCAGGAGTATTACGACGATTTTCGCCGACTGAACAGCAAGGTGATTCAGAAGGCCGTGAAGGAGATCAACGACGTCTCAGACATTAACGTCGACGTCGAATATCAGCGCCTCGGAAGGTCAGTGACGGGTGTGAAGTTTCTTATCCGGCAAGGCGCGCAGCAGTCGCTTCTTACGCCTGAGACAGAAGACGAGTTCGCGCACGTGCGTGACAGCGAAATCTATCGGAAGCTTCGGGCTCACGGGATTGGCGACAAGCTGGCGCTCAGTTTCGTCATCGAGGACGAGGAGCGGGCCCGTCTGGTTGTGCAGTTGGCGGAAGAGAAAGACCGCAAAGGTCAGATTAAGCGTTCTACAGCCGGCTTTATTCGCACGCTGATCGAAAATAAGGCAGATGTTTCTGAGCCGGAATACGAAAAAGAAAAGCGAGAAAAGGCTCAGAAGCAGGCGGCGGCAGCGCGCACGCGCACGCTCGACGCCCGCATGCAGGAATTGCGGATCGACTTCGATCGCCTCCAGTGCGCCTCGGCCGTCAAGGTGCTGACGCAGGATGAGAAGCGCGCGTTTGCCCGACAGTTCGTCGAAGGCGACGGAGCGAAGTATGCGCGTGAGTTCCGCCCGGATAGCCCGGGACTCTTTTCCGGCTCCGTGGGACGTGTGAATTTCGCGTCGTGGCTGAGAAACCGCGTGCGTCCGGAATTCGACGCGACAAAGTTCGACGGTTGGCTTTCTGAGAATCACCAGGAAGTTTCGTTGCAACGGAATTCATAAAAATAGCGATTTTCCGTTGAGCGGATGGCTTTCTGTCGAGCCATCTGATATAAGCTGACTGCATCGTCTTTTGCGGATCAGCTAATGAACATCACTATTCAAGACATCGTCGATCAGGCCGCTCGCGCGACTGACATCGTCTCGCAGGTTCGGGGTCGCATGCTGGCCCCGAACGCACGCAAAAACCCTCCTGTTTTTAACGCTTCGCAGCTCGCTGCGCTGTGTGAAGTCGACAAGAGTCAAATCACTTATCGCACGTCGAAGGGGGACCTTCCCCCGGGCACCGTCAATGCAACGGGCTCGCGGCGCGAATTCTCCTTGGTGGAAGCCCGCGAATGGGTACGCGCCTACCGCGGCAACGCGCTGCGGCCGGCGAAGGCGCCGGCCATGACAGTCGCCATCGGTAACTTCAAGGGCGGCGTCAGTAAGACGACGACGGCGATGACGCTCGCACAGGGTTTGAGTCTGCGCGGTCATCGCGTGCTCGTGATCGACACCGACCCGCAGGGTTCGCTGACGACGCTGTTCGGCATTCTTCCCGATACCGAAGTCGAGGAAGATTCGACGATCACGGCCTTGGCGACGGGCGATCAAACGAGCATCGAATACGCGATCCGCGAGACCTATTGGGATGGCATCGATCTCGTGCCCGCGTCGTCGTCGCTCTTCAACGTGGAATTCATCTTGCCGAGCCGGCAGATGAAGGAACCGGACTTCGAATTCTGGAACGTGTTGAATACGAGCCTCGAGCAGGCGCGCAGCAACTATGACGTGATCATCATCGACACGCCGCCGGCGCTGAGCTACGGCACCGTCAACGCATTCATGGCCGCCGATGGCCTGATCGTTCCGACGCCGCCGAATGCGCTCGACTTCGCCAGCTCGGCGCAATTCTGGACACTCTTTAGCGATCTCGCGTCGAACCTCACGGCAGAAACGAACACGGACAAATCGTTCGAGTTCATCCACGTGCTGCTTTCGCGCGTGGACCCTGCTGATGCAGCGGCGGGCGTCGTGCGCGAATGGATCTCGGCGACGTATGCGGAGAAGGTTCTGCCCGTCGAGATTCCGAAGACCGCGGTGACGGCGGCAAGCTCGGCTGAGTTCGGCACCGTGTACGACATTTCCCGATACGACGGCAACGCGAAGACGTACCGAAGGGCGCGCGAAGCCTATGACCGTGTGACGGAGATCGTCGAGCAATCCATTGTGGCCTTCTGGGCGAAGTCAGAATAAAGGGAGGAGTAAATGTCGATCAAGGACAGGCTTGCGAAGAAGACGGGGGACTTGATGGTTCCTGCCCCGTCCCAGGAGGCGGGAAGGAATGCATCACCGCGTACGGCGCCGGGGCAGATGCTGGCGTTTCGCAGCGCGATGCGGGAGAGCTCTGATCGGGTCTCGCAGCTGGAAGCCCAGCTCAAGGAGTACGACGGCGCCGTTGCGATCCGTGCGCTCGATCCGAAGACGATCCAGGCGTCGAAATGGGCGAACCGCCAGGATTTCGGCGACGAGAGTTTTGCCGAACTCAAGTCGCTGATCGCGGAGGCGGGCGGTAATACGCAACCGATCAAGGTGCGTCCTTCGGGCGACGGTGAAGGATACGAGATTGTGTTCGGGCATCGCCGGCATCGCGCGTGTCTGGAGCTCGATTTGCCGGTGAACGCGATCGTCGACGGCGAGATCACTGAGCAAGGCCAGTTTGTCCAGATGGATCAGGAGAACCGCGCGCGGAAGAACCTGAGTCCGTGGGAACAGGGCGTCTGGTACAAGCGTGCGCTCGACGACAAGTTGTGGCCGTCGCAGAACGCGATGGCGAAGGCGTGTGGTCTGTCGCAGGGGAATATTTCCAGCGCGCTTCTCGTGGCCGAGCTTCCGGCCGAGGTGGTTGGTGCGTTTCCGTCGCCGCACGATATCCAGTTTCAGGCTGCGCGGAAGCTGTCGGTCGCGCTCAAGAAAGCAGCCGACGAGATCGTGCAGCGGGCGGTAGAGCTTGTCGAGGATTCGTCGCGGACGGCTCCTGAGGTGCTTTCTGCGTTGCTGGCGGCGGCTCGTCCTGCGGCTCCTGTTCGAAAGGAAGAGGAGGTTGGGATAGAGCGAAAGGGCGAACTGCTGGTGATTCGTCTGCGTGCTAGCGGTGTGCCGCAAGATCGCGTCGAAGAGTTGCGGCAGTTGATTACCGGGTTTCTGGAGGACGTGCAGTCGGCAGCTGATTGAGGTTTTGGCGGGGTGCCTGGCTGATCGGCGGTGGGCACCCGGCCTGATGTGGTTTGTTTGTGTTTCGGTTGTTGGATGGCTTTCCCTAGCGGCGTTTATTTTTGATGACGCCGCTTCTCTTCTCGGTCGTTCGACCGGTCTCTTCTTCACTCTCCCCGATTTGATCCAGCACGGCGCTTCCGCTGGCTGGCGTGCTTTGGCGTGGCGTTGCTCGTGAGGGGCTTTACGCTACGACGATTCTTCGCGCGGCGCTTGTGGGCGGGATTTCCTTGATCGGGCCCGTGACGTCGTGTGCGCGGTGGGCCCTCGGCCTGATGTGGCTTGTTTGTGTTTCGGTAGCTGGATGCCTTTCCCTAGCGGCGTTCATTTTTGGTGACGCCGCTTCTCTTCTCGGTCGTTCGACCTCTCTTCCTCACTCGCCGCGATTTGGTCCAGCACGGCGCCGCCGGCCGGCGTGCTTTGGCGTTGCGTTGCTCGTGGGGGCGTTGCGCTACGACGATTCTTCGCTCGGCGCTTGTGGGTGGGATTTCCTTGATCGGGGCCGTGACGTCGTGTGCGCGGTGGGCCCCCCGGCCTGATGTGGCTTGTTTTGTTTCGGTAGTTGAATGCTTTCCCCTTGCGGCGTTTGTTTTGGTGACGCCGCTTTTCTTCTCGGTCGTTCGACGTCTCTTCCTCACTCTCCGCGATTTGGTCCAGCACGGCGCTTCCGCCAGTTGGGGTACTTCGGCGCGGCGTTGCTGGTGGGTGGTGCTTCAGACTCTGGCGATGGTTCGCGGCTCTTTGGGGTGGGATTTCGTTGGTCGGGCCCGTCGCGTCGTGTGTGCGTGTTGCGTCGCGGAGGGCCCGGCGAGCGCGCTTGCTGGTTCGCTTGTTTAGGGGCTTCGCGGGGGAATGCTTCGTAGATGTTTGGGAGAGTGTCGGGTTATTTACGGTAAATAAGGCTGCGGACGTGGCCGAGTGTGCGCAGAAGGTGCGATCTCCTGCGGCTTTGCATTGGGAAAAATGCACGAGGAATTCGCCTCGATTGAAAGTCCGACGTGAACGCTAAGTCGGGCGGGCATAGGGCTATTTACCGTAAATAACCTGCGCTAGTTGGCGCCGTGCACTAGTCATCGCGTCCCAGAGATATTTACCGTAAATAGCTGCCCTACGGGCGCGTCCGTGAAAATGACAAATGGACTTCGACCGAATCCCGGTGTGGTGCGCTGATACGCCGTGGCGAGCTGCCGTGTTCTGAGAGGAACGAGCGCGTCAGATACTGGAAGCTCGTCTGGTCATGAAAGACGGCTCGTGTTTGCTGCTCGAAGGCGCGCGGGTCGCCGTGAAGGGCGACTGCCAGTGCACTTCGCCGCACGATATCCGCAGGGCAGATTGTGTAGATGAGACGCCAACGTAGGCCAATCGCGATCGATCAAAAATGACGCTTTCCGATTCTGGGGAATATGGTCAGCGGTCGAACTTCTCCCTCGAGACCCGGCGCGAGAAGTCACACCTCAGGAGTGGACCATGCGCTATCAGTCCACATGCCACGTACACAGAGCGTTAATCGTCTCCGATAAATTATGACCGGACCATAAGCTGGAAGACGTCGAACACTCAGCCGTAGTCTTCGAAGCCACGGTCAGCCGCGCTGTCGTAGGCGAACTGACGACGTGGGCTCCGGTGATACTGCGGTTCTTCGCTTGTCACATGTCACATCAACGGCGGCGGTCGTGCGGCGACCGAAGGCACTTTCGTCGAACCACCTCTACGTTCTGCCCACGGCATTGATGGGCACGCGGTGGATGCGGTTGTGGATGACATGGGACGACGATTGAGCTGATGCAGGGATTCCGACGAGAACCCACTTTCCACGTTCGGCGCCCGTCGGGATCTCCATGGCCGAGGCAAGATCATTTGCGATAACGGCCGCAGCCAGACCTCCGGAGCGAATTAGGCTCTGGCGCCGCACACGTTGCAGCGACAGCGACAGCGACAGCGACAGCGACAGCGACAGCGACAGCGACAGCGACAGCGACAGCGACAGCGACAGCGACAGCG
>NZ_JAWRXV010000546.1:0-293 GCF_046534875.1 Paraburkholderia sp. SIMBA_054
TTGGCGACGTCAAAATGAGGCGAGACACCCCCAGCAGGAAAAGACGCGCCTCTTGCGCGAACTTCCCGTTGCGGCATGACCGCAGCCTTCGACCCTCCGGTCCCGCGCCCAGTCGGCGCGCCGGCGAGGGGGACGTGGGTTTATGAAGGTCTGCCGGCAGAACCCGCGGCGTGTCGGGTCGTTATTTGAAGCCGTGTTCGCATGTGCCCTGCGGCACCGCGCTCCTTTGTTTGTGGAGCCGGGCCCTCTCAGGCAATTCTCCCGCCATTCTTCCCGCTCCAGCGTGCTTGTGA
>NZ_JAWRXV010000547.1:0-293 GCF_046534875.1 Paraburkholderia sp. SIMBA_054
GCTTAGACGGCTATATTGCGGACACAGAAGAGACATTGGACTGGCTAACGGATGTGAAAATGGACGGAGACGCCGGATACGGGGCATTCATTGAGACAGTTGATACAATCCTGCTTGGCAGGCGCACCTATGACTGGGTGATTGATCGTATAGACGGGGAATTCCCTTACGCCGATCAGCATTCTTATGTATTTACTTCTCATCCGAAAGAGGATGAAAGCAAAATTACGTTCACCTCGGAAGATGTGGCAAGCGTCGTGAAAACACTTAAGCAGCAACCGGGCGGCACGATT
>NZ_JAWRXV010000548.1:0-292 GCF_046534875.1 Paraburkholderia sp. SIMBA_054
AGGATGTCGCCACCGCGCTCAAATTCCTCTCTCCACGTCCCGATCAGGCCGAGATCGTGCATGCGGCGAAGAATTTCAAGGTCGTGACGGAAGGCGACGACGAACTGCTGGTCTGGCTCATGCAAACACTGAGCATGATGCAAACCGTCAGCCTGCCGATGGGTACGCCGATGCGCGATGGCACGCGGCGCTATGCGACCTGCACGAATGGCGGGCCGTGGTTCGTCTATGTTAAGGATGGCCGCATCGTCCGGGTCACGCCGATAGACCTGGATCGCTCCGATGCGGCAAG
>NZ_JAWRXV010000549.1:0-292 GCF_046534875.1 Paraburkholderia sp. SIMBA_054
GTCGGTCAGCACGCCCTTCACCGCGAAACCGGCCTCGACGTGGATCAGATTGCCTTTGCGCGGAAACAGCGGGTCGTCGGTATTGCGCCGGGTCCACGACCAGGTCGGCACCAGCGCGCGGCTCGTGGTCGGCGGGCCGACGTTCTGATCGAGGCGATCCTGGTAGAACAGAAGCGCGTAGTTGTAGTCGATGAATTGCGACGTGCGCGTGCGCTGCACACCGCCGCGGATACTGTAGATGCGCGTGTCGGAAACATCTGTCGTCGTGTAGGAAGCGAGCACGCTATTGGTC
>NZ_JAWRXV010000083.1:0-41515 GCF_046534875.1 Paraburkholderia sp. SIMBA_054
GTAATAGCGTGTGCCGCCCGCCGTCTTGCGAGCGGGCACCAGTTCGCCAGTCTCCTCCCACTTCCGCAGGGTGGAGATTGCGACGCCCAACATCGCCGCCGCTTCGCCAATCTTTACAAGTCTCCTTTCAATAACAACAGATTCTAGTAGATTCTGTTAGAAAACGCGACTCTGCCCCACACCCCGTCGTGCGAAGGCACGTTCGGGCGGGCCGCCGGGCAGCCGCTGCCACTCCAGGCCGGGGCTTCTGCCGCCGTGGCAGCGCGCCGGCCGGCTCGGTTGCCTCGGTTGCCTATTCGACCCGGTTCCAATAAACTAACGCGCTCACCCCTGCGTGACTGGCGATAGAACCCCATGCTGTCAAGCCTGACGGGTTCAAGGTGGAGCGTCCCACCGTGAAGCGCAGGGTGCCGTTTTGCCGTTCGCCTGGGCAGCCATGTTTCGCGCGCGCCGTCGTTTTGCGCTGCCGGTGGTTGTCCTGACTCGCGTGTGCGGCACCTCCTTCATACGCCGCGTCAAGGCTCCCACCATCAGCGGTGGCCAGCAGTGCTGCGTACCCAATACGCTCCCGGCACACGACCTGCGCACGATCCGGTCAACCTGAACACACTTAACGGAACCAGCATGTTTGACAAAGCCCAAAGCACTATCGCCAATGTCGATCCGGAAATCTGGAAGGCAATCCAGGACGAAGACCGCCGTCAGGAAGCGCACATCGAACTGATCGCGTCGGAAAACTACACGAGCCCGGCCGTGATGGCCGCGCAGGGCTCGCAGCTCACCAACAAGTACGCCGAAGGCTACCCGGGCAAGCGCTACTACGGCGGCTGCGAATACGTCGACGTCGTCGAGCAGCTCGCGATCGACCGCGTGAAGCAGCTGTTCGGCGCCGAAGCCGCGAATGTCCAGCCGAACTCGGGCTCGCAGGCGAACCAGGGCGTGTTCTTCGCGATGCTCAAGCCGGGCGACACGATCATGGGCATGAGCCTCGCGCACGGCGGCCACCTGACGCACGGCTCGCCCGTCAACATGTCGGGCAAATGGTTCAACGTCGTCAGCTACGGTCTGAACGAGGCTGAGGACATCGACTACGACGCCGCTGAGAAGCTGGCTCAGGAGCACAAGCCGAAGATCATCATCGCGGGTGCATCGGCGTTTGCGCTGCGTATCGACTTCGAGCGCCTGTCGAAGATCGCCAAGTCGGTTGGCGCGTACCTGATGGTCGATATGGCGCACTACGCCGGTCTGATCGCAGCGGGCGTGTACCCGAACCCGGTGCCGTTCGCCGACTTCGTCACGACGACCACGCACAAGAGCCTGCGCGGCCCGCGCGGCGGCGTGATCCTGATGAAGGCCGAGTTCGAGAAGCAGATCAACTCGGCCATTTTCCCGGGCATCCAGGGCGGGCCGCTGATGCACGTGATCGCGGGAAAGGCGGTCGCGTTCAAGGAAGCGCTGGCGCCGGAATTCAAGGAGTACCAGCAACACGTGGTCGACAACGCGCGCGTGCTGGCTGAAACGCTCGTCAAGCGCGGCCTGCGCATCGTGTCGGGCCGTACGGAAAGCCACGTGATGCTGGTCGACCTGCGCGCGAAGAAGATCACGGGCAAGGCGGCGGAAGCGGCACTCGGCGCGGCGCACATCACCGTGAACAAGAACGCGATTCCGAACGACCCGGAAAAGCCGTTCGTGACGAGCGGCATCCGCCTCGGTTCGCCTGCCATGACGACGCGCGGCTTCGGCACGAAGGAAGCCGAGCAGGTCGGCAACCTGATCGCCGACGTGCTGGACAACCCGGAAGACACGGCCACGATCGAGCGCGTGCGCGCGCAGGTCGCCGAGTTGACCCAACGCTTTCCGGTCTACCGCTAAGCCACTATGCGCTGCCCCTTCTGCCGGCATGACGATACACAGGTCGTCGACTCGCGTGTGTCCGAGGACGGCGCCGCGATCCGGCGCCGCCGACGCTGCCCGGCCTGCGACAAGCGTTTCACGACGTACGAGCGGGTCGAGCTGGCGTTGCCGTCGGTCGTCAAGAAGGATGGCAGCCGCACGGAGTTCGATCGCCGCAAGATCGTCGCGAGCATGCAACTGGCGCTGCGCAAGCGTCCAGTTGCTGCCGACGCCATCGACGCCGCCGCGTCGCGTATCGAGTATCAGTTGCTCGGCAGCGGCGAGCGCGAAGTGCGCAGCGAGCGTCTGGGCGAGCTCGTGATGAACGAGCTGCGCGCGCTCGACACCATTGCGTACGTGCGCTTTGCTTCCGTGTACCGGCGTTTCGAAGACGTCTCCGAGTTCGAGGACGTCATTGAAGAGTTTCGCCGGATGAACGCTCCCGCCGCGCCCGCGAAGCCTTCCCGCAAGCGGTGATTTGTCGCGCATCCGCATTTTCTCTCCCTGAACTCGTCGCGGTGGCTGTCGCGGCCGTCACTGTCCTTGGTCTGATCGCCGTGCAGTTGTCGATTGCGCGCGACGCGCGTGCAACGTCTTATCGCGAGCAGGCTACGCTCGTCGCCGACGCGATCGCCGAGGCGGCGCGCGTGCCCAATCCCAAACGACGCGGCGATGGGCCAATGGAAAGCGCGTGCCGCGAATCTGTTGCCGAAGGGTGATGCGGGCACCAGTGGCGGCGGCGCCGATCTTTCCTGCCGGTGCGACATGGGCCTCGCGGGATTACATGCCGCGCAACACGTCGAATCCGGGCGACATGATCGACATGCCTGCATCGTGCGGCGATGCGGATGTGCCGCAAGGCGTTCAATGCGTCGTGATGGCGTTTTCCCGATGAAGTCGTTTCTCTCTTCACGCGTGCACGCAGTCGGCGCGTGGGCTTCGGTCATACGCTCCTCGAAATGACGATATCGATGGCGCTCCGCCTGATCGTGACCGCGGGCGCGGTGTCACTTTACCGCTCGCAGCGAATCGCTTTCACGCAGGCCGCCGACACAGCGCAGATCGACGATGCGGGCATGACCGCGTTGACGTTGATCGGCGAGCATCTGCAGATGGCGTCGTTCCCGCCGGCATGCCTCGCACATTTACCGCGCGGCCGGGGCTGTTCGGCTGCACGGGCGGAAGGCCGATCGGCGCCGACGACAGCCTGCCCTGTGAATCGCTTGCAACCCATTCGGACGGCGTCGCGGTGCGCTACGTGGCCGATAACATTTCGACGTGGTATCCACCGCAGGTCTCGCGACCGACTGTCTCGGGCAGGGCGTCACGAAGACGGATGCCGATGCGCCGGGCGTCACGTTCATACTCGACGCAAGAGGTTCGAACTCGAACAGAAACGCAACGGGCGCTGACCCCGACGATTGCTGGAGCGCGCGTTAGATGATGAAGCGGGATGCGACTCGCGCCCGATCAGGGCGGACTCATATCGGCATCGCCGGACGTGGCAGACCCGGCAGCCGACGTCCCGGACTTGCGCGATTCGCGCTTCACCTGCTGATAGATGCGAAACGCTTCCCACGCGGCGAGGCCGACGCTGCCCCATTTGAGCACGGGCTTCGCGGTCGCGAACACGGTGGCGCGGATCGGTTTCGCGAGCACCAGCGAGGCGATCGAACTGATCAGCGGGTATTCCTTGAGCAGCGCGCCGATCCCCGCCGACACGCCGCGCCGGCGTCCCCAAGGCATCGCGCTTGCGAAGCCCGGCACGATGAACTTGAGCCAGCTGAAATGCGTGACGGCGTTGCGCAGATCGAGCGTCGCCTGCGCGAGTTCCATGCGTTCGACGTCCGCGCGCACGATCAGCAGTTCCTTGCGCAGCGCGCGCAGATGTGGCGCGCTCAAGTCTTTGGCGATCGGGCGGCGGCTGCGGAATGCATTCTCGGAATGGACCTGACTCATGGTTGATCGATGGCAATGGACAGCGAAAAGAGCTGCGCTGCGTTCAGCGTTTGCGGAAAATCTCGCGGTCTTTCTCGAATTCGTTGAGCGTGGCTTCGAAGATCATCGGCGAGTTGTGCAAGCCGCTGCGCGCCCGCAGCGCACAGCCGATCGCCGCGATGGCATAGACAATCGTGATGCCCGCGAGCGACTGCCACCGGTAAGTGTCCCAGAAGGCAATCGCGATCAGCGCAGTCAGCGCGATCAGCGCCATCGTTGCGAGCATCATCGCGGCCAGGCCCATGAACAGCACCATCAGCAGCCGGTCTTTTTCTTCGGCCAGCTCGATGCCGATCAGTTCGAGCCGCGTCTGCAGGATCGAAAAGAACGAACTGAGAATGCGCCGCAATGGCCCGCGGTCCCCGCTCTGCGTTTGTGTATCGATCATGGCTTCAGCGTATTGCGCGCGAGGATGCGCGAAGAAGGTGCGGACAGGGCGCGTGCGCCCGTCCGCCTGTCAGCGAAGCGCACCGGCCGCTCGACTTCGCAGCCGGCTGCTTCACGCGCGCTTTTCACACGCGTTACTTGCGGTTGATCAGCAGGCCCACCAGCACGCCGACGCCGGCTGCAATGCCAATCGATGCCCACGGATGTTCGTGGACATAGTCGTCGGTGGCGCGCGCGGCCTTCTTGCCTTTCTCGACGACCACGACCTGCACGTCGGCTGCCTTTTCCTTCGCCTGCTTGAGACGCGAGAGCGCCGTCTCGCGCAGTTCAGAAGCGCGTTCGCCTGTGGCGCTCGCGGCCTGCTTCAGCAGATCTTCCGCGTCTGCGAGTACGGTTTTGATATCCGACATCAATCTCTCCTTGTTGACTTCCGACATTGACTGCTCCCTTCGTGCACGCTACGCGTGAATCGTAAACCATCGAAACGGCCGCTGGCGAGCCAGCAGACCTTACGACTGACCGTGCGTCTTGGGCTTTGCGTGAAGCGCGCAATACCCGAACGCCGTTGCATGAAGCGTTCCCGAACGTCACAGGCGTTTCATATTGCCCGCTTCGGACGGTCCCGCTCAACGTGCAGAACACGCCATCGTTTGATGGAGTTGATCTGTCCCGCTAAGTTTCGTACATCCGGAAGAAAATTACAAAACCTGATAAGCGTCGCAGCCAATGTTCGTTAGAAGTGCACGTCCTGATCCCTTATGCTCTAATTTGTACCCCTCGTCCGGCCGGACGGGCAATCATTCGAACAACTTCAAGGAACTGCACTATGAGTCTACGTCTTGGCGATGTCGCACCTGATTTCGAGCAGGAGTCGAGCATTGGCCGCATCAGGTTCCACGAATGGCTCGGCGACAGCTGGGGCGTCCTGTTTTCGCACCCCGCCGACTTCACGCCCGTCTGCACGACGGAACTCGGCCTGACCGCGAAGCTCGCGAGCGAATTCGACAAGCGCAGCGTGAAGACGATCGCATTGTCTGTCGACAGCAAGGAATCGCACAGCGAGTGGATCAAGGACATCAACGAGACGCAGGCCGCGAGCGTCGGCTTCCCGATTCTCGCCGACGGCGACCGCAAGGTGTCGGAACTGTATGACATGATTCATCCGAACGCGAACGCCACGCTGACGGTCCGGTCGCTCTTCATCATCGACCCGCAGAAGAAGGTGCGTCTGATCATCACGTACCCGGCCAGCACCGGCCGTAACTTCGATGAAGTGCTGCGCGTGATCGACTCGCTGCAACTGACGGACAACTATCAGGTCGCGACGCCGGGCAACTGGAAGCATGGCGACGACGTCGTGATCGTGCCGTCGCTGAAGGACGAGGAAGAGATCAAGCGCAAGTTCCCGAAGGGCTACAAGGCGCTGCGTCCGTATCTGCGGATGACGCCGCAGCCGAACAAGTAAGCTTCCGCTTCTTGCACGGTTCAAAACAAAAAGCCCGCGTTCTTCACGGGCTGCCCGTTCCACAAAGGTGTTGAAAACGGGCAGTGTCTCACTCTCGCTCGCGCGATAGTCATGCGCCGCGAGGGCATTTCCCGACTCGCAAGCCGAACGGAATTATCCCTTGCAATTCAATATCGAGGTATAAGTTTGACGGACAGATCTTTATACCTTAGTATAAAATTATAGGGTATAATGGGTCTCCTTAGCCATGGCCAGTTTCCACAACGACGCACTGCAGACGTTGTATTCCTCTGTTACCGAGCGCGCCAGCACGCAATCACACATCCCGCTGCATTCTCCGGGCTCCGCTGCGCAGAAGACCGTCGACGGGAAAACGTACATCTACTGGCGGGTTTATCTGGCGTCAGGAAAGCATAAGGAAACCTCACTGGGCCGCGCGGGAGAACCTGCCACCGACGCTGCGCTCGAGGCGAAACTGCTGGAGAGCACGGAGATGCGCGTGCTTGCCACCGACGTCCAGATTCTGCGCAAAGCAGGTTTTGCTGCTGCCGACAATTCTTCGGCGCTAACCGTCGCAACGCTCTTTAACGCCGGCATCTTCAGCCACGGCGGACTGCTCGTCGGCTCCCACGCATTCGGCGCGCTCCTGAACAGCCTCGGTGTTCGTCTGCCTGCAAACTACAGGACCGAGGATATCGACATCGGCAGCGCGGGGACAATTTCGGTGGCCATCCCGGACGACCGTAGCTTTCTCGACATCCTGCGTGACAGCAGTATTCCCTTTCTCGAGGTGCCGGAGCTGGACTCACGAAAGCCCTCAACCTCGTTCAAGGCTCGAGGACAGCCCCTCAAGGTGGATCTGCTCGTGCCGGGTACCGAGGCGTACGAGACGAAAGCCTTGCCCCAGTTGCGCGCACACGCAACGGGACTTCCGTACTTCAAGTATCTGGTATCAAACCCGGCGCGCGGTTTTGTCCTCGGCAAGGAACACGTCGTCCCAGTGATGCTGCCGGACCCCGCGAGGTTTGCTCTTCACAAGCTAATCGTCAGTACGCTTCGCGACCCGTCGCATGCGCTCAAAGCCGATAAGGACCGACGGCAGGCCGCGGTGTTAATTGACGCGCTGACAGACAAGTTTCCAGACTGGTTGACGACAGCTGCCAACGAGCTGGAGGAGAGCGCGCGTCCCCGGGTTGCCATGGCGGCCACCCGGGTCCTGAGTCTCGCCCCCAGCTTGTCGGAGCGCACCCGAGATTTTCTGACTGATTTGGGCGCCCGCGCTTAGCTTGGGTGATTCCAGATGAACAAAGAGTGAGAGGCATGCGCGGCAAACCTGCTTTCGGCGACGCCTCGCCCTCCGGCAGCCGCGTCACCCTCATCTGGAGATTCTTGTTGCACAGAAAAATCCCGCCAACGTTATGCGGCGGGATTTCCAGTCAATCAACATCCCTTTTACCAACACCTTTGTGGAACGGGTAGCTTCAACGGGAACGCGGGCTTTTTGCACGTGCAGCCTGCCGGAACGCTTTGCGACGAATCGCGGAGCGTCAGAAGAACGCCTGAATGCCCGTCTGCGCGCGTCCGAGAATCAGCGCGTGAATATCGTGCGTGCCTTCGTACGTGTTCACGACTTCCAGATTCACCAGATGCCGCGCGACGCCGAACTCGTCCGAGATGCCGTTGCCGCCCAGCATGTCGCGCGCCATGCGCGCGATGTCGAGCGATTTGCCGCATGAATTGCGCTTCATGATCGACGTGATTTCGACGGCAGCCGTGCCTTCGTCCTTCATGCGGCCAAGGCGCAGCACGCCTTGCAGGCCGAGCGTGATTTCCGTCTGCATGTCGGCGAGCTTCTTCTGGATCAGCTGGTTCGCGGCGAGCGGCCGGCCGAACTGCTTGCGATCGAGCGTGTACTGACGCGCGGTGTGCCAGCAGTCTTCCGCCGCGCCGAGCGCGCCCCACGCAATGCCATAGCGCGCCGAATTCAGACAGGTGAACGGTCCGCGCAAGCCCTTCACACCGGGCATCAGATTCTCTTCCGGCACGAACACTTCATCGAGAACGATCTCACCCGTGATCGACGCACGCAGGCCGACCTTGCCGTGGATCGCAGGCGCGCTCAAGCCCTTCCAGCCTTTCTCAAGGATGAAGCCGCGAATCTCATCCTTGCCGTCGGTTTCGAGCTGCGCCCAGACGACGAACACATCCGCGATCGGCGAATTCGTGATCCACATCTTCGAGCCGGACAGCGAGTAGCCGCCATCGACTTTCTTCGCCCGCGTGACCATGCTGCCCGGATCGGAGCCGTGGTTCGGCTCGGTCAGGCCGAAGCAGCCGATCCATTCGCCCGTCGCGAGCTTCGGCAGATATTTGTCCTTCTGCGCGTCGGAGCCGAATTCGAAGATGGGGACCATGACCAGCGACGACTGCACCGACATCATCGACCGGTAGCCTGAATCCACGCGTTCCACCTCGCGCGCGATCAACCCGTAGCTCACGTAGTTGAGGCCGGGGCCGCCGTATTGCTCGGGAATGGTCGGGCCGAGCAGGCCCAGTTCGCCCATCTCGCGGAAGATCGTGGCGTCCGTTTTCTCGTTGCGGAACGCTTCGAGCACGCGCGGCGCGAGCTTGTCCTGCGCGTAGGCGTGCGCGGCGTCGCGCACCATGCGTTCTTCTTCCGTGAGCTGCTGGTTGAGGAGCAGCGGGTCTTCCCAATTGAATTGCGCGGCGGCTGCCATGACGTATCTCCTGAATCGATCAGAGCGGAGCACCGAAACGCCGCATTCTGATCTCATGCTTGACTTGAGTTCCGCTCTGCGAAACAATGTTTTGCAAAACGACGACTGAGTTTAGCACCCGATGTCGAAACCTGCATCCATAACATCCCCAACTTCCGCTTCGACGCGCATTGCCGATCCCGTCGACGAACGCAAGTTCGTCGTCGCATTGGCGCGCGGCTTCGATCTGCTGCGCGCGTTCCGTCCGGGCGAGACACTGCTGGGCAATCGCGACTTCGTCGAGCGCACGGGTTTGCCGAAGGCGACGGTGAACCGGCTCGCCTACACGCTGACCGTGCTCGGCTATCTGCGCTTCGACGAAGCGCTCGGCAAGTACGCACTCGATGCCGGTGTGCTGTCGCTCGGCTTCGCATTGCTGTCGGGCACCGACACGCTCGAGCTCGCGCGTCCGCATATGCGCGACTTCGCGCGCGAGGTGGGCGCGGCTGTCTCGCTCGGTTGCCGGGACGGTCTGGACATGATCTACCTGGAGACGATCCGCAGCGAGACGGCGCTCACGCTCGGGCTCGCATCCGGTTCGAAGCTGTCGATGCTGACGAGTTCAATGGGCCGCGCGTATCTCGCCGTGCAGTCCGCCGACTCGCGCGCCGCGCTGCTCGCCGAACTGGAGCGCGCAGCGGGCGACGAAGGCGCGCAACTGGTCGCCCAGGCGCAAGAGGAAATCGACACGTTCGCGCGAGAGGGCTGCTGCTATTCGTTTCGCGACTGGCACGACGACGTCAATGCCGTGGCCGTACCGTTCAGTGACCCGCGCGATGGGCGGCTGCTGGTGCTGAGCTGTAGCGGCCCGGCGTCGTCGATGGGGGAGAGCGTGTTTCGGGAGATGGTCGCGCCGCGTCTGAAAGCATTGGCGCGCCGTCTGGGGCCGGCCCCAGAACAAGCTTAAGCCGTCCCGTTGTCGTGCACGACGAACAACGGCCCCTGCACGAACCGCACATCGTATTGCTGCAACAGATCGAACTGCGCTTCAGTCGCCACGCGATTGAAGATCAACGGAATTTTTAGCCGATTCGCATAGCTGACCAGCGGCTTCACCATCGAATCGCGCAACGCCGAAGCGGCATCCATCTTGATAAAGTCCAGCCTCGCCATGTCCGACACGGACAGGATCTGCCCCGCGTTCGGCAGATTGCCGGCGACCTTGAATCCGTAGTGTTGATAACTCTTGGTCAGATAGCCAAGAAACGTCTTATGCGCGACCGCCGCAGCCGGCAGCTCGATCACGACTCGCGACGGATTTAACCCAAACGACATCAGCACAGCCGAGAAATGCCGGCCGTGGTCGTAGCGCACGCTTTTCAGCAACCGTTCGTGCACGCGCAGGAACAGCAGGCCGTGCCGCTGCGGGCCGAAGAAGTTGACGGCGTGCATCGCGCGTGACATCCGGTCCAGCGCGACCAGTTGCTGGTCGTCGGGTACATGGTCGAACGGGTCGAAGCTGTCGAGCGGCGTGCCGTCGGCCAGTTGCGTGACGGCCTGGACCCCGAGTTCGTCGCCGAAACGGTCCGCGCTATCGGGCGACGAAGACAGCGACTGCGCGAGCGCATGCACCGAGATGTCGAAGATCGGTTCATAGCTGCTGCCGAGCTCGACGTCGCCGTAGGTCGCGATGGCTTCGCCGCTGCGTGGGCCTGTGCCCATTCTCAGATGCTCGCCGAGAAACGGGTGAGTGGAAGCGCGGTCGACGAGTTCGGGAATGGTCAGCGGGATCATGAATACGTGGGGAGCGGACTTGGATCGCGGCGGGGCGCCGCACGCTTCGATGGTAGCAGCGGCGACCGCTCTTTCATGCACCAAATACTGATATGGATTTCGCCATTCGTGTGGCGATCGATGTCTGATCGAGGGTTTACGTTAATTTCACTAATCGGAATCTGTTTTACTATTCGTAAATCCGTGCTGTAGCCTTTTTACCCCGTTCCGCAGGAAGCGAAAGATGAGCGAGTCCCACCGTTCTGCCGATGTGATCGAAGTCGAGCGCGCGCTGGCCGATGCGCATCGGCCGACGTTTCAGTTGATGCTGCTCGTACTGTGCGGGCTGTGCCTCGTCATCGACGGCTTCGATGCGCAAGCCATGGGCTACGTCGCGCCGAGCGTGATCGGCGAATGGCATGTATCGAAGGCCGCGCTCGGGCCGGTGTTCAGCGCGAGCCTGTTCGGCATGCTGCTGGGCGCGCTCGGGCTGTCGGTGCTGGCGGACCGGATCGGACGGCGCCCGGTGCTGATAGGCTCGACCTTCTTCTTCGCGCTGTCGATGCTCGCGACGCCGTTCGTCTCGACCATTCCCGCGCTGATCACGCTGCGTTTCATCACGGGGCTGGGCCTCGGCTGCATCATGCCGAATGCGATGGCGCTGGTCGGCGAGTTCTCGACGCCCGCGCACCGCGTCAAGCGGATGATGCTGGTGTCGTGCGGCTTCACGCTCGGCGCGGCCATCGGCGGCTTCATCAGCGCGGCGCTGATTCCCGCGTACGGCTGGCGCGCGGTATTCTGGGTCGGCGGCGCGGTGCCGCTCGTGCTCGGCGTGGCGATGCTCGCCGCGCTGCCCGAGTCGCTGCAATTTCTCGTGCTGAAGGGCCGCAATGAACGCGCGCGGCAGTGGCTGGCCAAGTTCGATCCGTCGCTTGGCGTCGGCCCTCACACGCGCCTCGTCGTGCAGGAAAAGGCCGGCGGCGGCGCACCCGTCGCGGAACTGTTCCGTGCGGGCCGCGCGCCCGTCACGCTGATCCTCTGGGGCATCAGCTTCATGAACCTGATCGATCTGTACTTCCTGTCGAACTGGCTGCCAACCGTGATGCGCGACGCCGGCTATTCGCCGTCCACAGCCGTCATCGTCGGCACCGTGCTGCAGACGGGCGGCGTGGTCGGCACGCTGCTGCTCGGCTGGTTTATCGAACGTTTCGGCTTTGTGCGCGTGCTGTTCGCGTGCTTCGCGCTCGGCGCGCTGAGCGTCGGTGCGATCGGCGCGGTGTCGCATGCACTCGCGTTGCTGCTCGTTGTGGTCTTCGCGGGCGGCTTCTGTATCGTCGGCGGGCAGCCGGCCGTCAATGCGCTCGCCGGACACTTCTATCCCACCACGCTGCGTTCGACGGGCATCGGCTGGAGCCTCGGCATCGGCCGGATCGGCTCGGTGATCGGGCCGCTCGTCGGCGGACAACTGATTGCGCTGAACTGGAGCAACGCGCAGCTGTTTCACGCGGCCGCCTTGCCCGTGCTGTGTTCCGCATTGCTGGTGCTGACGCTCGCCGCCGCCACGCGTCGGCGCGGCGGCCTGGCCAAAGCGCAGACTGCTTGAGATTCATTGGAGACTTTGCATGGAATCATCCACACGACGCGAAATCCAGCCGGGCTATCAGTCCGGCTTCGCTAACGAATTCGCTACCGAGGCCTTGCCCGGCGCGCTGCCGCAAGGCCGCAACTCGCCGCAGCGCGCGCCCTATGGCCTGTACGCGGAGCAGCTGTCGGGCACCGCGTTCACGGCGCCGCGCGGCCATAACCGCCGCTCGTGGCTGTATCGCATTCGTCCCGCTGCCGTGCATCAGCCGTTCACGGCGCTGCCGTCGCACCGGCTCGTCGCGAATTTCGCCGACGTGCCGCCCACCCCGCCCAACCAGCTGCGCTGGGACCCGCTGCCGATGCCGACCGAGCCGACCGATTTCATCGACGGCTGGGTGACGATGGCGGGCAACGGCTCGGCGGAAGCGATGAGCGGCTGCGCGATTCACGTGTACGCGGCCAACCAGTCGATGCAGGACCGCTACTTCTACAACGCCGACGGCGAACTGCTGATCGTGCCGCAAGCCGGGCGTCTCGCCATCTTCACGGAGATGGGCAAGCTCGACGTCGAGCCGTTCGAAATTGCGGTGATTCCTCGCGGCGTGCGTTTTTCGGTGGCGCTGCCGGACGGCCGCGCGAGCGGCTATATCTGCGAGAACTTCGGCGCGCAGTTGCGCCTGCCGGATCTCGGGCCGATCGGCTCGAACGGTCTCGCGAATCCGCGTGACTTTCTCACGCCGCACGCCGCCTATGAAGACCGCGAAGATGACTTCGAACTGGTCGCCAAGCTGAACGGCCACCTGTGGCGCGCGGACATCGGCCATTCGCCGCTCGACGTGGTCGCGTGGCACGGCAATTACGTGCCGTACAAATACGATCTGCGCCACTTCAACACGATCGGCTCGATCAGCTTCGATCACCCGGACCCGTCGATCTTCCTCGTGCTGCAATCGCTGAGCGACACGCCGGGCGTCGATACGATCGACTTCGTGATCTTCCCGCCGCGCTGGCTGGCCGCCGAAGATACGTTCCGCCCGCCGTGGTTCCATCGCAATGTCGCGAGCGAGTTCATGGGCCTCGTGCACGGCGTGTATGACGCGAAAGCGGAAGGCTTCATGCCGGGCGGCGCGAGCATCCACAACTGCATGTCGGGCCACGGTCCGGACGCCGACACGTTCGAGAAGGCGTCGAACATCGACACCAGCAAGCCGAACAAGGTCGACAACACCATGGCCTTCATGTTCGAGACGCGCACGCTGATCAAGCCGACCCGCTTCGCGCTCGAAACGGCGCAGCTTCAGGCGCATTACTACGAGTGCTGGCAAGGTCTCAAGAAACACTTCAATCCGGAGCAACGATGAACGCATCGAGCGATCTTCAGGCGACGCTCGACGCGTCGCGCAAAAGTTGGGTCGAGTCAGCGAACGATCCGTCCTGCGATTTTCCGATCCAGAACCTGCCGTTCGGCATCTTTAGCGATGGGCTGAATGCCACGCGCCGCGCGGGCGTCGCGATCGGCGACTGCATCGTCGATCTGGCCGCGCTCGAAAGCGCAGGCCTGCTGACGGTGCCGTCGTCGGGCGCGGGCGACAGCGTGTTCGTGCGCGAGGCGCTGAACGATTTCATCGCGCTTGGCCGTGATACCTGGCGCAGTGTGCGCGTCCAGTTGAGCAAGCTGCTGTCGCGCGATCACGCGACGCTGCACGACGACACCGAACTGCGAAGCCGCGCGCTAATTCGCCAGACCGACGCGACGCTGCATCTGCCCGTGCAGATTCCGGGCTATACGGATTTCTATTCGTCGAAGGAACATGCGACGAACGTCGGCTCGATGTTCCGCGATCCGAAGAACGCGTTGCTGCCGAACTGGCTGGAGATTCCGATTGGGTACAACGGACGTGCTTCGTCGGTGGTGGTGAGCGGCACGCCTGTGCGCCGCCCGAACGGCCAGTTGAAGCTGCCCGATCAGGAGCGCCCCGTGTTCGGCGCGTGCCGCAAGCTCGATATCGAACTGGAGACAGGTTTTATCGTCGGTCGCGGTAATGCGCTTGGCGAGTCTATCGCGTGCGGTGAAGCGGAAGATCACATCTTCGGCATGGTGCTGCTGAACGACTGGAGTGCGCGCGACATCCAGCAATGGGAATACGTGCCGCTCGGGCCGTTCAACGCGAAGACTTTCGGGACGACCATCTCGCCGTGGATCGTCACACTCGACGCGCTCGAACCGTTTCGCGTCGCGCAGCCCGTGCAGGACCCGCAGCCGCTCGAGTATCTGCGCCACGCCGGCGAACACGCCTTCGACATTTCGCTCGAAGTGCTGCTCAGACCGCACGGCGCGAAAGAAGCGACCACCATCGCGCGCACGAACTTCCGTCACATGTACTGGACGATGGCGCAGCAACTCGCGCATCACACGGTGTCGGGCTGCAATACGCGCGTCGGCGATCTCATGGGTTCGGGGACGATCAGCGGACCGACCGACGATTCGTTCGGCAGCTTGCTCGAACTGACATGGAATGGCAAGAATCCGCTGCGACTGAAGGAAGGCGGCACACGCGGATTCATCGAAGACGGCGACCAACTGACGCTCGCGGGATGGTGCCAGGGCGACGGCTATCGCGTCGGCTTCGGCACGTGCGTCGGCGAGATTCTTCCGGCGCACAAGTAACGCTGTAGCGGCGCGTCACACTCGATGCGCATTCAACCAGGAATCCGCGCGGCGTCACGCCTGCGTGGATTCTGGCGTGATCTTCACGACGCCGCGTTCACCACGCCGCGCCGCTTCTCCCACAACGCCGCCGCGAGAAACGCCAGCGCGCTCGCGAGCACCACGCCGATCATCGCGTCATTGCCGACGCTCTTCATCAGCGCGCCCGCAATCAGCGGCCCGCCGAAGCTAGCGATACTCCACGACGCGCCGACCAGCGAACTCGCCGACACCAGCGCCACACCGCGAAAGCGCTCGCCACACGCGACGAGCGACAGCGTATAGATCGCGCCCGCCGCCGCGCCGAGCACGTAGAGCAGCGGCCAGCACAGCCACGGCGACTGCACGGCCCACGGCAACAATGGCAGCAGCACGACGACCAGCACCGCGCAGCCGATATGCACGCGCTCGCGCCCGAGCCGGTCCGCGAGCCAGCCGATTGGAAACTGCATGGTCGTGTCGCCGAGCAGCAGCGCGGATGCGAACAGCACGGCCACTTCGCTCGGAATGCCATGCGCCATCGCGAAGAGCGGCATCAGCGACAGCGCGATCGTATCGAACAGCGCGAAAAAGCCCGTGCCGATCACGAGCGCGGGCATCTGCGGCAACACGTGTCGCCAGCTACCGTGCGGCTCGTGTTCGTCTGACGCGTGCGGCGCCGAGCGGATCATCGACAGCACGGGCAGGGCGATCAGAAAGATCGCGCCGCAGATCAGAAAGCGCCATTGCTCGAACTGCGCGATCTGACTGACGAGCACGGGGCCCGCCATCTGGAACAGCGTGAAGTTCGTCGCGTAGATCGCGACGACGCGGCCACGCGACGCATCGTCGGCAAGCTGGTTGACCCACGCTTCGCCGATCGTGAACAGCAGCATCAGCGCCGCGCCGCACATCGCGCGCAGCACGGCCCAGACGAACAGATTGGCGGTGAGTTGCATCAGCGCGGTGGCGATCGCGACGATCAGCACCGAGCCGATGATCGCCTGACGGCCGCCGCAGCGCGCGGCGAGCCAGCCAGCGATGGGCACGACGAGCAGGCCGCCGCCCGCCTGCGCGGCCGTCAGCAGGCCGACGACATCGGTGCCGTAGCCCGCTTGCGTCAGCGCGAGGGCGGTGAGGGGAAGTGTCGCGCCGCTGCCGAGGCCGACCACGGCCACGCTCAGGATCAGCGCCAGGAAATCACGGGAGAAGACGACTTTCATATCGGGCGAGATGCTACACCGCCCGCATGTCACGCGCACCCTGTGATGGCAGGGTGTGCGCCTCGAATATGTCGCGAAGTCGGCTCAGCCCGCCACGGGCAAGCGCCGGTCGAGCGACACCGACCACCACGTCAGCGCGACGGCGCCTGCTGCCGTCGCGACGCCGACCCACGGCAACGACGTGAGCGGCGCGCCTGCGCCGATTGCCATGCCGCCGAGCCACGCGCCCGTCGCGTTGCCGAGGTTGAAGGCGCCTTGATTCAGCGTCGAAGCCAGGTTCGGCGCGCTGCTCGCGCGATCGACGATCAGCATCTGCAGCGGCGGCACGATCGCGAACGCGAGCACGCCCCACAGGAAAATCGTCAGCATCGCGGGGATTTCGCTGTGCATCGTCATCGCGAAGACGGACAGGATCGCGACGATCGCCAGCAGGAACGACAGCAGCGACTGCACCGGGCGCCAGTCGGCGAGCTTGCCGCCAATCGTGCTGCCGACCGTCAACCCGAGGCCGAACAGCAGCAGCACCATCGTCACTGCATGCGGCGTGAAGCCCGTCACGTCTTCGAGAATCGGCGTGATGTAGGTGAAGGTCGAGAACAGGCTCGCCGACGCCAGCACGCTCGTGCCGAGCACCATCAGCACCTGCGGGTTTTTCAGCACGGTGAATTCGTGGACGAGGCTCGCCTTCTGCATTTCAATTTTCGACGGCAGGCACACTGCGAGCGCGATGGCCGCGATCACGCCGATGCCTGTCACGGCCCAGAACGTCGCGCGCCAGCCGACCGCCTGGCCGAGCGCCGTGCCGAGGGGCACGCCGAGCACGTTGGCGAGCGTGAGGCCCGTGAACATCAGCGCGATGGCCTGCGCGCGGCGGTTCGGCGCCACGAGGCCAGCCGCGACGACCGAGCCGATGCCGAAGAACGCGCCGTGGCAGAACGCGGTGACGATGCGTGCGGCCATCAGCACCGCGTAGCCCGGCGCGATTGCACACAGCAGATTGCCGAGAATGAAGATGCCGATCAGGCTCATCAGCGCTTTCTTGCGCGGCATGTTGGCGACCGCGATCGCAACGATCGGTGCGCCGATGGTCACGCCCAGCGCATACGCCGACACGAGCATGCCCGCCGCCGGAATCGACACGCTCAGATCGCGCGCGACGTCGGGCAGCAACCCCATGATGACGAACTCGGTGGTACCGATTCCGAACGCGGCAACGGCTAGTGCAAGCAGGGGCAAAGGCATGATGGGACTTTCACGGGAGGGTCGCGGCGGCGGACGGGAGGGCCGTTCGCGTTGCCGTCGCGCGTATTCGGGACGAGTGCGCGTGCGCCGGCAAAGGGTAAATCAGTAGGGGATTGTACCTAAGCCAATTCGGCTGTGCGGTCTGCTTCGCGCACTGTTGTATTTCGTCGATTGCGGCGCGAATCCGGCGCGATTTCGCTGCGAGAACCCCTTATTTCAAGGGGCTTTTTCCTCTAGCGCGCCGCCGTGACGGCCCGCGCCCGCGGTGAACGCGGCCGCTCCTGCAACGCCTTGCGAGAACACGGCCGCGTAGCCGCCCGCACCTTCGCGGCGCAGCGCATCGGGCAGATCGTCGAGCGGCGAGTTTTCATGGACGGAGCGGCGGTCCGCCAACAGCGCCGCCTGCGGGAGCGCGGCCAGTTCGGCGGCGAGCTGCTCGGCGGCGGCGCGCGCGGCGCCCTTCGGCACGACGCGGTTGGCAAGGCCGAACGCGAGCGCTTCGTCGGCCGTGACGGCACGGCCCGTCAGGATCAGATCGAGCGCGCGCGACTGGCCGATCAGACGCGGCAGCCGGATCGTGCCGCCATCGATCAGCGGAATGCCCACACGCCGGCAGAACACGCCCAGTACGGCATCCGCTTCGACCACACGCAGATCGCACATCGCCGCGAGTTCCAGGCCGCCCGCCACCGCATGGCCCGCGATCGCCGCGATCACGGGCTTGGTGAACATCATGCGCGTCGGTCCCATTGGACCGGGGCCGCTGCCGTCGGCGTGCAATTCGTTGCGCCGTTCGTCGTCTTGTAAAGCAGTGAGGTCCGCGCCGGCGCAGAAGGTGCCGCCCGCGCCCGTCAGCACGGCGGCGCGCCACGCGTCGTTCGCCTCGAAGCGGCGGAACGCGGCGGCGAGCGCTTCGGCCGTCGGACGGTCGACGGCATTGCGGCGCGCGGGGCGGTCGATGACGATCGTTGCGACGGCATCGACCGGGAGCGCGACTTGCTGTTTCTGTGCAGTTGGGTTTTTTTGTGTAGTTTCGATTCGCACGAATTCGCCGAACTGTTCGCTAGCCATCGTTCTCTCCGTTTCGGGCCGCATTGCAAGACCTAGACTGGATGAAGAGCATTGAAAAAACCGGTTGCGCGTGCGGCGACACCCTAAAGAACCGCGCAAAACGACCGCTAAAGCAGTAGCAAAAGCCTGCGCGACGATGCGCGGCGCACGGGCGGCGATGCAGCGCGAATCGCTTGCCGCCAAGTCACGTGGTTTTAACAATCGACTCGTAGCTTAGGCGAATTTTGAACAGCCAGGGCGCACGCACGCACCGGCGCATGGAGTACGCCCGATGTCCACACTGATGCAACTACCGACTCCGTCTCCCGCGGCAGCGCCGTCGTCCGGCAGCGAGCCTGTCTGGATCGTGCCGCTTCAGGAGCATCCGCCGTACGGTCACGTACGCCTGAAGCGCGTCTTCACAACGGACGGCACGCGCCATCAGGTCGTGCTCGTCGATGCGCGCAAGCTCATTGCGTGCGCCGATCGCGACGACACCGACTACGTGCTGCCTCCCGTGCAGGAATGGCACCCCGGGAAGCTGCGCGGCATCCGCGAGTTTCTCGATCCGTCGAACGCGCGCATTCCGCAGATGCCCTACGTGACGATCTCGACGCGCCGCGCGCCGGGGCTGCTCGGCTGGCTCCGGCTGGAACATGAAGGCGTAGTTGCATTCCGCAACGGGCAGCATCGCGCGCGCTACATGATGGCGGCGGGCGCCGTGTGGTTTCCGGTGGAAGTGCACGAGCGCGAGGCCGCGCTCTTGCGCCAATACTGCGGCGCGTCCGACGACGCGCGCACGGCATTGCGGCCCACCTCGGCCAACAATGTGGCTGGCGCGCCGCGCGCCTGAGCGGAGCGCGCTCGCCGTCATCGACGGCTGACGGGCGAAGCGTCGATGCGCTTCGCGGCCGCGCCGCATTCAGGCGAGTATTCAGCCGTTCGCCGGCGGCGCCTCGACGACATTGCGCGGCGTGCCGTCGCGCCACGCTTCGACATTGCCTAACGTCGTCTGCGCGATTTCCGTCATCGCCTCGCGGGTAAAAAAAGCCTGGTGCGCGGTGACGATCACGTTGGGGAACATCAACAGACGCGCGAGCACGTCGTCCTGTAGCGGCAGATTCGAGTGGTCCTCGAAAAAGATCCCGCCTTCCTCCTCGTACACGTCGAGCCCGAGATGCCCCAGCTGGCCGCTCTTGAGCGCGCCGACCAGCGCGTTGCTTTCGACCAGCCCGCCGCGTCCCGTATTGATCAGCATCGCGCCGCGCTTCATCTTCGCGAGTGCGTGGCGATCGATCATGTGATACGTCGACGGCAACAGCGGACAATGCAGGCTCACGATGTCCGAGTCCGCGAGCAGCGTGTCGAGCGGCACGTAGCGCCCGCCGAGCGCCATCAGTTCGGTGGCGGGCGGGCCGGGATCGTGTGCGAGCACCTGCATGCCGAAGCCCGCCATGATGCGTGCGAAGCAGCGGCCGATGATGCCCGTGCCGATCACGCCGACCGTCTTGCCGTGCAGGTCGAAACCGAGCAGCCCGTTAAGCGAGAAGTCGCCTTCGCGAGTGCGGGCCACGGCGCGCGCGAGCTTGCGGTTCAGCGCCAGGATCATCCCGACCGCGTGCTCGGCGACCGCGTGCGGCGAATAGGCGGGCACGCGCACGACGCTGATACCGAGCCGCTGCGCCGCCGCGAGATCCACATGATTGAAGCCCGCCGAGCGCAGTGCGATGAGCCGCGTGCCGCCCGCATGCAGGCGTTCGAGCGTGGCGGCGTCGACCAGGTCGTTGACGAACGGGCACACGACGTCGAAACCCTCGCCAAGGATGGCCGTGTCCGCTTCGAGATGCGACTCCTGGAAGTGCAACTCGTAGCGGTACGCGGCATTCGCCTCGGTGAACGTCTCGATATCGTACTGGCGGCTGCTGAACAGAATCATGCGCATGGTCACTGGCCTCCTGATGGACGCCCGTGGGGCGTCATCGATGCGTGAGCAACCGTGCGCAACTCACGAAGCGTGCTGCGCGGCGGGATGCAGGTCGTGCGCGATGATCGCATGCGCGTGCGCGGACAGTGCTGACGCTGGACAACTCGCATGCTCGAGCGTGTAGTCGACGAACGCGCGCGTTTTCGCGGGCAGATGACGGCGGCGCGGATAGACGAGCGACACCTTGGCCTGCGATTCGTCGACGGTGTAGTCCTGCATGATGCGCTTTAGCGCGCCCGTTGCGAAGTCGTCGGCGACAAGCGGCTCGGGCAGCACCGCGACGCCCATTCCGGCAATCGCCGCGAGACGCACCAGCAGCGGGCTGTTGACCATATACGACGGATCGAGCGTGACGGGCTGCGCGTCGCCGTCGCTTTCGATGAAATGCCAGACGGTCGGGCCGCGTTGCTCGGAAGGCGTCGCGATGCACGAATGGAGCGCCAGATGATTGGGATGGTGCGGCTCCTCGCGCGCAGCCAGATAAGACGGCGCGGCGCATGGCACGAGGCGTTGCGTCGCGAACGACAGCTCGACGCTGTCGGTATCCGCCGACGCGCCCGCTGGCGTCGGGCCCGCGATGAAGAGGCCGACGTCATAGCCGTCTTCGATCAGATGCGGCAGGCGCTCGGCGAGCGTGAGGCGGATGCGCACCTTCGGAAAACGCCGGCGGTAACCGTCGAGCAGTTGCGTGAGCGCCTGCGGCGACAGTGCGCCCGTTGCGACGACGCGCAGCGTGCCGCCCGGCTCGCGTTCGGTGCCCGCGACCGAGCCTTCCAGATGGTCGAGCTCCTCGAGCAGTCCGCGGCAGCCTTCCAGATAGTGCGTTCCCGCCTCGGTCAGCGAAAGGTTGCGCGTCGTGCGGTGGATAAGGCGCGCATGCAGGTGCGCTTCGAGTGTGGCGATCGAGCGCGTCACGAGCGCGTTCGATACTTTCAGCTGCTGGGCCGCGCGCCTGAAGCTCTGTGTTTCGGCGACCCGGACAAAGACCCGCATGGCGTAGATCTGATTCATGGTGGCGCCCTCGTCAAGCGCGGTGCTGCCGCGCGTCGTTAACCCGGCTATGGCGTGCGGCAGCGTTCTGCGTCGGCCTTTGCGGGTGTCATACCTTCAGATTACAGACAATCTGAGGGTTCGGAATTTTCCAGATCCGCTCCAAAAATAATATTGATAGTTGCTGGTAATTACAATATCTATAAAAACGACAACGCTATCTCGCAATTATAAAAATGCTGGCGTTTTTGTCATATGGCGGAATCTGCCTATACGTTTTCCGTGTGCTTCAAATGCGGGCAAAAAAGCCATCAGGCTGCCAGAAGGCGTGTTCCGGGTTGTTCGACAACTTTGCGAGGATCTCTGTCAACAGAAGTAGTGCAAGCTGCTTCAAGGCTTCCCGCCGATCGCGCCGTCTCGTCTGACGTAAATCCGTCAGCGCGGCGCATCACATCCGCTTCGAATATGGCCGGTTAATTCCGGCGGAGATTCGCGCGCTTCAATTAAACGCGACAAAATGCCGTGCGGATTATCGCGGTCTAGTTTCTTAAGAAGATTCATACAACGACCCGTCTTGCCGGGAAATCCGAACATGGTCGCCGAATTGCTTAAGTCTCAGCTGGAGATTGCGCTGTTCGCGATTTTCCCGAGCAGCGGGCCACCCGTCCTGGTCGGCGGACGACGCGAGGCCCTGGTTGCCGCTGCGCCGTCGCTTGGCGACGAAGTCGTGTCGGGCCACCACTTCTCGACGGCGCTCGCCGACAGGGTCCACATCGTGCTCACGCGCAAGGACGCGCACGGCGCAACGATCCTCCAACTGAGCGAGCGCGCGGACCCGGAGCAGGGGCGCGGCATCCGACGTGCTGCGCGGCGGGATATGAAGAAGGTTTTGCACAAACGCTACGAGTCGATCACGACGGAGCCGGATAAGCTGAAGTTCATCGACCGGCTGGTCGCCGACAGCCGCACAGTCGCGCTGAATCGCACGGCGGGTCTGTCGACACCGCAACAGGTGCAGATGGTGCTCTCCTCGCTGTTCTCGCTGATGGATACGCCCGATGCCTACAAGGACGCGCTGAACTGAAGCGCCTGATCCGCAGCCTTAAGCGCGCGCTCTATGAAGAGATTGGCATTTCGTTCGACGAGACGGACGCGAACCAGGTCGACTACTACTCGATCATCGACATGGAGTACTTCGGCGAGCGTGCGTATGGCCGCGAGTTCGTCGACTGGCTGCTCAAGCACACCGAGGCATCGCAGCTGCTGTCCCGTCTGGCGACCGATGCGCGCGTCGTGCCATTGCCGGGCATGGGAGGCCTCGGCACCAAGCACCCTTCAGGGCGGTATCGCTCGCGAATTTCAACGAGTCCGACTACCGCATGATCGGACGTGCGATCCGCAAGTTCACCGACGAGTACGTCGAGGGTTACAAAAAGGAGACAGGCAAGAAGGAGACAGGCAAGAGCATTCAACGCAAGGAGGTCAAGTGACAATCCGGCAGGCAAAGACCGGGATGCATCTCTTGCGCAATCGGACATATGGGTGAATGATCGAAAGACGGCCCGCCGCCCGCAGGTGCTGCTGCGCGCGGCGGGCCGTTTTCCTTTTCCTTTTCCTGTTCCTGTCAATCGTTCCATGCGTTCCGATCATGACCATTACAACGTCCAACGTCGTTCCCTGTCCTGAAGTCGAATCGCTCGACGCGATTCTTCCCGAAGAGCCACTCCTGATGATGGGCGCCGGTCCTGTGCCGATTCCCGCCGCCGTCGCGAAGGCCAATGCGATCGTCATCAACCATCTGGGCAACACGATGGCCAAGGTGGTCGGACAGGTGAAGACGATGGCGCGCTACGTGTTCCAGACGAACTCGAAATGGGTGCTGGGCGTGGCGGGGCCGGGCTCGGCGGCGATGGAAATGGCGATCTCCAACCTCGCCTGGCAGGGCACGCGGGTGCTGAGCATCAAGAACGGCTTTTTCAGCGCGCGGATGGCGGAGATGGGTCGGCGCGTCGGCGCCGATGTCTCGCTGCTGGAAGTTGGCGACCGTGCGGTCGCGACGCTCGAGCAGGTCGAGGAAGCGATCCGGCGCACGCGCCCGGAGATCGTGACGATCGTGCAGGGCGAGACGTCCAACACCGTCTGGAATTACCACCTGAAGGATATTGCGGCGCTGGCGAAGAAGGCGGGTGCGCTGGTTGTTGTCGATGCCGTCTGCACGCTGTCGACGATGCCGCTTGAAATGGACGCGTGGGGTATCGACGCTGTGATCACGGGTGGGCAGAAGGGGTTGTCGTCGATTCCGGGTGTTTCTCTGATCGCGTTTTCGGATGCGGCGTGGGAGCGGGTGAAGGGGCGGCCGCATGCTAGTGCGCATTGGTGTCTCGATGCGTCGCTGGCGGAGAATTTCTGGCACAACGCGGGGTATCACTACACGGCACCTGTGTCGGGCGTGCTTGCGTTGCACGAGGCATTGCGGCTTGTTTGCGCGGAGACGCTGGAGAAGCGTTTTGCCCGGCATTTGAAGTGCTCGCTTGCGTTGCAGGCGGGGATCAGTGCGATGGGTCTGGCCTTATATGCGCCGCCTGAGTGCCGGTTGAATTCTGTTGTTGGGATCGAGGTGCCCGTCGGGCAGAAGGCCGGGCTGACGCCGGCGGATATTTGCGCGCATATCTCGCGGTTTCATCAGGTCGAGATTTCGGGCTCGTTTGGGTTGCCTATTGTGCGGATCGGGCAGATGGGCGAGCAGGCTCGCGCTCATAATCTTTTTCGTACGCTGCATGCGTTTGGGCGGACTATGGTGGAGCTTGGCGTTGGGGTTGATTTGCCGGCTGGCGTGGCGGCGCTTGAGCGGGCGCTGGCTGGGAGGGATTGAGGGGCTTTTTTGTCTGCGACGCTGGGGTGGTGTTTTTGCTTTTTGCTGGCATCCGCGCTACGGTGTTTGATGTCCACGCGTCCCCCCGCACAGGGGCGACGCTTGAAGCACGAAGGCATAAGCGGATGTCAGCGCAAAGGCTAGAACAACCAAACCAACCGCGCCACGAAGACAAAACGCGGATGCCACCGCAAAGGCCAGATCAACCAAGCCGCCCGCGCCACGAAGGCAAAACGCGGATGCCGGCGCACAGGCTAGAACAACCAAACCGGCCGCGCCACAAAGGCAAAACGCGGATGCCAGCGCACAGACTAGAACAACCAAACCGGCCGCGCCACGAAGACAAAACGCGGATGCCAGCGGCAAAACCATAAACAGCCCAACCGCTACGGCACCGAACGCACAAACCTAGACGCCCCCGCTGCAAGCGCCAACATCAAGCCGCCGCAGGCGCATTCGGGGTCCGCGCATTGCGCAAATAAAGCATAGTAGACAGCGCAACAGCCGCCGCCGCAGCAACAGCAGCGAACAGGAACACTGACCCATATCCAAACTCACCAGCAATAAACCCGGCCAGCGGCCCAGTAATCCCCAACGACAGATCGAGAAAGACCGAATAAGCCGACAACGCCGCGCCCCGGCTAGCGGGCGGCACAAGCCCAACCGCCTCGACGCCGAGCGCCGGAAACACCAAGGCAAACCCGAACCCGGTCAACGCAGCGCCCGCAAGCGCAACATGCGGCTCAGGCGCGAGCCACAGCAACAACAGCCCAACGCACTCAAAAGAAAACGAAGCAATCGCGACGCGAAAACCGCCATACGTCTTGATCGTATTAGCAAACAGCAACCGCGCACCGATAAACAGCGTGCCAAACACGGTCAACGACAACGCCGCGTTAGGCCAATGATTCGCCGCATAAAACAGCGTGATGAACGTCGCGATAGACCCAAACCCAGCCGACCCAAGCGCAAGCCCAATCCCGTGCGGCAGCACACGGGTAAACACACTGCGATACGACATCCGCTCGCCATGCACAACGGGTACAGCCGCAATCAGGCGCGCCAGATAGAACCCCAGCGCCGCAAGCACAATCACCACAACCCCAAGCGCAAAAAACCCCACGCTATGCGCAATCGCGACGCCCAGCGGCGCCCCAATCGCGAGCGCGCCATACGTCGCGATGCCGTTCCACGAGATCACGCGCGCATTGTTCGTCGTGCCGACCCGCCCGATGCCCCACAGGATCGCGCCCGTGCCGCACAGGCTTTCGCCGAAGCCCAGCACGAGCCGGCTTAGCACCAGCAGACTCAGACTCAGCGTCGGCCACCGGCCAAGCAGCACGGCCAGCAGCAACAGCACGCCGCTCACGCCGCAGCCGATCAGACCAATCGTCACCGTCTTCTTCGGCCCGAGCGTATCCGCCGAACGTCCGGCGAGCGGACGCGAAGCAAGCGTCGCGAAGTACTGCACGCTGATCGCCAGACCCGCGATCACCGCGCTGTAGCCAAGGTCGTCGTGGACGTAACCCGGCAGCACCGCGAGCGGAATGCCGATCGTCAGGTAACAAAGAAAGGTGAAAAAAACGACCGGAATGATCTGCAAAGTGGTCGCAAATTCGCTGCGCGGTGTAGCGGAGTCGGCGGACATGGGGAAAACGAGACTTGAATTTGGCGGGAAGCCGTGATTTTCCCATGGAACCGATTCACTTGCAGGGTTTGCTTAATAATTTTCTGGTCTGAACAACGGGCTTAAACGGATATTTGACGGTTTTCCTTCAATTTTTCTGACGTTCAGACACTCTTTCCGACAACACAGGTTCAGCATTCTGTGTCCGATTAAAGCTATATTTGATAAAAATACAACTAAACAGACATTTACATATAAGCCAAACCGTCCGCGCCCGTCTCAATTTATCGCTCCAGCTATATGTCCTCCATGCGATCGGACCTATGGGTTGTGAATATTGATGATGCTACTTTTCGAACCATCAGCCGCACCGTCCGCACGCCCCACGTGGACGCGAACAACCGAAACGAGCACGAGACATGAGCCAGCCGATCCGCTTCTACCATCGCAACGCGATCCGTGAGATCACCGACGCACCCGTCACCCGCACCGTCCTTCAATACCTGCGCGAAGACGCGCGCTGCACGGGCACCAAGGAAGGCTGCGCGGAAGGCGACTGCGGCGCGTGCACCGTCGTGATCGGCGAGCGCAACGACGCGGGCGGCGTCAGCTTCAAGACGGTCAACGCGTGCATCCAGTTCCTGCCGACGCTCGACGGCAAGGCGCTCTTCACCGTCGAAGACCTGCGCCAGCCAGACGGCAGCCTGCATCCCGTGCAGGAGGCGATGGTCGAGTGTCACGGCTCGCAGTGCGGGTTCTGCACGCCGGGTTTCGTGATGTCGATGTGGTCGATGTACGAGAAGCACGGCCACGAGCATTCGTGCGCGAACAAGACCGTGCCGAACCGCGCCGATATCGCCAATGCGCTGACGGGAAACCTGTGCCGCTGCACCGGCTATCGCCCGATCATCGAAGCGGCCGAGCGCATGTTCGAGTTGCCCGCGCCGAAAGCACCCGTCGACGTCAAGGCGCTCGCCGACAAGCTAGCAACGCTCGAACGCGGCGAAACCTTCCACTACGAACGCAACGGCCAGCAGTTCGACGCGCCGCGCACCGTCGCCGCGCTCGCGAAGATCAAGGCCGACGCACCCACAACGCGCATTCTTGCCGGCAGCACTGACATCGGCCTGTGGGTCACGAAGATGATGCGGGACCTCGGCCATATCGTGTACGTCGGCCAGATCGCGGAAATGCAGAAGATCAACGTGACGGACGATTGGATCGAGATCGGCGCGGGCGTCACGGTCGAAAGCGCGTACGCCGAACTGGCGAAGCAATACCCCGAACTCACCGAGATGTGGCAGCGCTTCGCGTCGCTGCCGATCCGCAACGCGGGCACGATCGGCGGCAATGTCGCGAACGGTTCGCCCATTGGCGACTCGATGCCGGGACTGATCGCGCTCGGCGCGCGCGTGGTGCTGCGCGGCGGCGAGATCGAACGCGAACTGGCGCTCGAAGACCTGTATCTGGCGTATCAGAAGAAGGATATGGCCGAACACGAGTTCGTCGTCGGCCTGAAGGTGCCCGCGCGCAACGAGGCACGCAAGCACTTCCAGTTCCGCACGTACAAGATTTCGAAGCGCTTCGACTCGGATATTTCCGCCGTGTGCGCCGCGTTCTCGTTCATCGCCGATGGCGAGACGATCCGCGAGCCGCGCATCGCGTTTGGCGGCATGGCCGCGACGCCGAAGCGCGCGGCGCATGCGGAAGCCGCGCTCGCCGACAACGAGTGGCACGAAGCAACCGCGCAGATCGCAATGCTCGCGCTCGCGAAGGACTATCAGCCGCTCAGCGACATGCGCGCGACCAGCGACTATCGCCTCGAAGCCGCAACGAACACGCTGTACCGCTTCTGGCTTGAGACGCGCCCGAACAATCCGCTGCAAAAGAGTGCACTCGATGTGCGCGCGGTACTGGCAGCAGGCGCTGCGGCCTGACGGACAAAAAGGAAACGGAGAACCAACAGAATGAACCAGCAAGCCGAACCGTTCCTGAAGGACGCGAAAGAACTCGCCGATTTCACGCAAGTCCACGTGTCGCGTCCGCATGAATCCGCGCATCTGCACGTGAGCGGCCGCGCGACCTACACCGACGACATCCCCGAACTCGCCGGCACGCTGCACGCGGCGCTCGGCACGTCGCCGAAAGCGCACGCGAAAATCCTGTCGATGTCGTTCGATAAAGTGCGCGCGACGCCCGGCGTCGTCGCCGTGTTCACGGCGGGCGATATTCCCGGCCATAACGACTGCGCGCCGATCGTCAAGGGCGACGATCCGATCCTCGCCGACGGCATCGTCCAGTATGTCGGGCAGCCGATGTTCATCGTCGTTGCGACGTCGCACGATGCGGCACGGCTCGGCGCACGTCGCGCGGACATCGAGTTCGAGGAACTGCCCGCCGTGCTGACGGCGCAGCAGGCGCGCGCCGCGAACCAGAGCGTGATTCCGCCGATGAAGCTTGCGCGCGGCGATGCCGCATCGAAACTGCAACGCGCAGTGCATCGTGAAGCGGGCGAAATGCTGCTCGGCGGCCAGGAGCAGTTCTATCTGGAAGGGCAGATTTCCTACGCGGTGCCGAAGGACGACGACGGCATGCTCGTGTATTGCTCGACCCAGCACCCGACCGAAATGCAGCATCTCGTCTCGCATATGCTCGGCGTTCATTCGCACAATGTGATGGTCGAGTGCCGGCGCATGGGCGGCGGCTTCGGTGGCAAGGAATCGCAATCGAGCATGTTCGCATGCTGCGCGTCGCTCGCGGCGTGGAAGCTGTTGTGTCCGGTGAAGCTGCGCCCGGACCGCGACGACGACATGATGATCACGGGCAAGCGCCACGATTTCCACTACACGTATGACGTCGGCTACGACGACGAAGGGTTGATCGAAGGCGTGTCCGTCGACATGACTTCGCGCTGCGGCTTCTCCGCCGACCTGTCCGGCCCCGTGATGACGCGCGCCGTGTGCCACTTCGATAACGCGTACTTCCTGTCCGACGTCGCCATCGACGGTTTCTGCGGCAAGACGAACACGCAGTCGAATACGGCATTTCGCGGTTTCGGCGGTCCGCAGGGCGCGTTCGCGATCGAGTACATCATGGACGACGTGGCGCGCTCGCTCGGCAAGGATTCGCTCGACGTGCGCCGCCGCAACCTGTACGGCAAGACCGAACGCAACCAGACGCCGTATGGGCAGATCGTCGAAGACAACGTGATTCACGAACTGATCGACGAACTCGAAGCAACCAGCGATTACCGTCGGCGCCGTGCCGAGATTCTCGAATTCAACCGCAACAACGAAGTGCTGAAGAAGGGGCTCGCGCTCACGCCTTGCAAGTTCGGCATCGCGTTCAATGTGACGCACTTCAACCAGGCGGGCGCGCTCGTTCATATCTATACCGATGGCTCGGTGCTCGTGAATCACGGCGGCACGGAGATGGGTCAGGGCTTGAACACGAAGGTCGCGCAGGTCGTCGCGCATGAGCTTGGCGTGAACTTCAGCCGCGTGCGCGTGACGGCGACGGATACGTCGAAGGTGGCGAATACATCGGCGACGGCGGCATCGACGGGTTCGGACCTGAACGGCAAGGCCGCACAGGATGCCGCGCGCCAGTTGCGCGAGCGTCTTGCCACATTCGCCGCCGGGAAGTTCGGCGCGGGCGAGGTGACGTCGGCGCAGGTGCGTTTCGCGGGCGATTGCGTGCTGGTTGGTGACGCCATCGTGCCGTTCGAGGAAGTGATCGCGAAGGCGTATCTCGCGCGCGTGCAGTTGTGGTCCGATGGCTTCTACGCGACGCCGAAGCTCTACTGGGATCAGGCGAAGCTGCAAGGCCGGCCGTTCTTCTATTACTCGTATGGCGCGGCTGTGTCGGAAGTCGTGATCGATACGCTGACGGGCGAAATGCGCGTGCTGCGTGCCGATGCGTTGCATGACGTTGGCGCGTCGCTGAATCCTGCTATCGATGTCGGCCAGGTCGAAGGCGGCTTCATTCAGGGCATGGGTTGGCTGACGACGGAAGAGTTGTGGTGGAACGCGGGCGGCAAGCTGATGACGCACGCGCCGTCCACCTACAAGATCCCGACCGTCAACGACACACCGCCCGATTTTCGCGTGCGGCTCTTCAAGAACCGCAATGTGGAGGACAGCGTCCACCGTTCGAAGGCGACGGGCGAGCCGCCGTTGTTGCTGCCGTTCTCGGTGTTCTTCGCAATCCGCGATGCCGTTGCTGCTGTTGGCGATTACAAGGTGAATCCGCCGCTGAACGCGCCCGCGACCGGCGAGGAAATCCTCAAGGCTGTCCGTGCTGTTCGCGCTGCTGGACACTAAACTTCAGAAGAGGGCGTTCGCCATGATGCACGTTCCGACTTTCGCGCAGATACCGGTTCAGGTTGGCCGGCGCAGTGGCCACGCGACGCAGCTGCCGCCGCCGATGCACATCGTGCTGTTCGGCGCGGGCCATGTCGGGCATGCGCTCGTCGCGCTGCTTGGCCGCCTGCCGTGTGTCGTGCAATGGGTGGACGAACGCGACGAACTGTTCCCCGACGAAGTGCCCGCGAACGTGCAGATCGAAGCGACGGACACGCCCGATGCTGTCGTCGACGAAGCGCCTGCTGGCGCGTTCTTTCTCGTGATGACGCACAACCACGCGCTCGATTTCGCGCTTACCGAGCGCATCATGCGGCGGCGCGATTTTGCGTACTTCGGGATGATTGGCTCGAAGACGAAGCGCGTGAAGTTCGAGCGGCGTTTGCTCGATCGCGGTGTCGATCCGCAGCGGCTGTTCGAGATGACGTGCCCGATTGGCGTGCCGGGTATCGTCGACAAGGCGCCGATGTCGATTGCGGTGGCGGTGTGTGCGGAACTGTTGCAGGTGAGGTCGCAGCAAGTTTCGCTGGCAGATTTTGCGTCGGTTCAGGAAGCGGATTGCGTCGACGCGTGATTTACTGACCGGTTCCTCCAACGGGCGCAGCGGGCAAACTCGCGGCGTCCGTTTTTTTCTCCCCCTTAAGTTCCTTCGCCGCTCCCCGCGCACGCCTTGCCTTCTTCGCCACCAGCATCTCCGACACCTGCGCCATCAAGCTGCGCAACCATTCAATATCGCTAGGCCGGTCCGGCTGCGGATGCCACATCTGATAGCACTTGATGCGCGGAAACGGAATCGGCACATCGACGACAGCCAGCGGCAGCATCTCCGCGTAATGCAGCGCGAAGCGGCGCGTCGTCGTGAAGATGAGATCCGATTGCAGCAACACTTGCGGCACGAGCCCGAAGTACGGAAGTGTCGCGACGATGCGCCTCGCCGCATGCGCGCGCGCGAAGCCCGTATCGATCGCACCGCCGCGCGCGCCGCTGTAATGCGCGGGCGCGAGATGCGGCGCGGCGAGATAGGCGTCGCGCGTGAGCGGCGCTTTCGCAAGCGGATGATCGGCACGCATCATGCACACGACGGTATCGGAGAACAGATCGCTGCGCTCGAAGCGCGCGTCGGGCTTCGGCCAGTTGCCGATCACCAGATCGAGCTCGCCCGCATCGAGCGCGGACGCATGATCGAGCAGCGGCCCGAGCGACTCGATCTCGAGCCGCGCATGCGGCGCCGCCTCGCGGAATTGCGCGATCACGGTCGGCATGAAGAAGTCGTTCAGATAGTCGGGCGCGGCGATGCGGAACGTGCGGCGCGAGCGCTCCGGCTCGAAGTCGCCATGCGGCGTCGCGACGAAATCGACATCGCGCAATACCTTCTGCACCGACGCGAGCAGCGATTCGCCGTATTCCGTCGGCACCATGCCCGACTTGCCGCGCACGAGAATCGGATCGTTCAGCGTCTCGCGCAGCTTGCGCAGCGCGGTGCTGATAGCCGGCTGCGTCTGGTTCAGCCGTAACGCGGTCTGTGTGACGCTGCGCTCGACGAGCAGCGTGCGCAGCACGCGCACGAGCCAGATATCGAGTGATGCGGCGTTGTCGTCGTCCATGAATCGGCGGGGCGGGAGGCCCGTTGAAGGCTTTCGAATGCTTGTGTCGAACGGTGCATTGCGATGCAGCGGCGTGCTTGTGCCCGACGCCTCGCCGCATGCGCGCGCGAAGCTATAACCTTAGGCCGTTTTGCCCTGCGCGGGCCATAGCGCATGCCCTATGACGGGCATCACGGCCGGCGATCCGCCCACTTGCTGGGCGCGACGCTACATCACACCATGAACGGCGGCGAACCCGCCGCGTGCCCGTCGCCGATTTGCGGACGACGGCATGCGCGCTCAGGCCTTCACCAGCGCCGATGGCAGCGACGTGATCCGCTTCACTTCCTTCGAATCAAGCCAGTTCGGCGTACGGGCGCAATAGAGCACCATGGGCAGCGCGTCTTCGCCCCAGAACAACTGCTTGTTCAGCCAGAACGTCGGCACGCCGAACACGCCGATCGCGATGGCGTCGGTACTCTGGCGCATCAGCTGCGCGCGCGTCGCCTCGCGCTCGATCAGCTCCTGGCCATTCGGCACGTTCAGCTTTTCGCACAGCGCGGCGAAGCCATCGGCGCTCGACGGGTCGCGTCCGTCCCGCCAGATGAAGCGGAAAATTTCTCGCACCGTTTGCAGGTCCGAGCCGAGCGCAATGGACAACAGCATGGGCTTGGTCGAATCAAATGGATGCGCGGGCGGCATGCGGAACGGAATACCCAGTTGCTCCGCGCGAAAAAGCGCATACCGGTACGTGAAAATGCGTTTCGCGGGCACGTCGTAGGCGATTCGCTGGCCCCAGTGGCGATATAGATCGTTCAGCAACACGGGCGTCAGCACGAACGGCAGCCCAGGCCATTTGTCGTGCTGTTCGAGCAGCAGATACGAGAACGGTGAGACAAAGTCGTAAAACCACAGTGGCTGCGTGGCGTCGATGCCATCGGTCATGATGTCTCCCGGTTGCCGGAGTCGGCGGGCCGTCGGCGATGCAGCGCTCCGGCCCGTTCTGATTGTTTCGATCTTACGCGGAGCAAGCCGGGTGCGCACCATTGACAAAATGGCGTTGCCCCGGCCAGCGTTGCTGCGGCGCGGGTTCGGCGTACGCGCCAACGGCGGTCATGAGGTGTGGGCAGGACGGTCGCCGCCGGGCCTGGCGTCGCTATCGTGGCTTTGGTGGCTGTCGGGATTGTCGTGATGTTCTTGCGCCGCGTGGCTCTCGTGCATTGCCGAACGGGCTTCGGCGCGGCCGACGGCGGGGGGGCCTTCATCTGCCGCAGCACGCTTGTCAGCCGCACCTGCCGCGTCCGATGCTTCGCGCGCCGCCGCCGCGTCAGAATCGCGCGTGAGGCGCGCACGCACGAAGCCGATATGCTCGCGCAGCACATAGAACTGATCCGCATACGCAAGCGGCATCTTCAGACCGTTGACCGATTCCTCGATCTTGTCGAGCCGCACGATGAGTGCCTCGCGCTCGGCCGCCGATGTTTCGTTGAGCGCCTCGCGCTCGATCGCGATCAGCGCGCCGTACCAGCGGTAGATGCGCGACTTCACGCGCCACGCATACAGCGACGGCACGAGCCGCAGCCCCGGAATCAGCACGACGATGATCGGCACGAGCACGACCAGCAGCCGGTCCGCGAGGCTCGCCAGCCAGAACGGCAGCACGCGGTACAGGAAGCTCTTGCCCGACTTGTAGTAGCGGGCGGCGTCCTCGCTGATCGGGAAGTCCTGTGCGAGCGGCGCGGGGAATTCGCCCGCCCGCTGCAACGCCGTCGCCTTGCCGTGCACTTCGTGCGCCGCGTCGATCAGCAGATCGGACAACGCGGGATGCAGCGAATCGCGCGCGACCAGTTCGGCCGTCGGCGCGATCATGTGCAACGTGGTCGACGGCAGGTTTTTGCCGAGATCGAACGATCCCATCGGCATCTCGATCTGCGTCAGATACGGGAAGCGCTTCGCGTAGGCGGGGGCCTGAGTGAAGTCGTAGAACTGCACGCCCGCCGTGCGATACAGCTTGCCCATCACGGGCGGCTGCGCGGAGTCGCCCGTCAGGATCGCCGCGTCGATTTTGCCTTCCGTCAGCGCTTTGGCAGCGTCGTCACCGGACAGCGGCAGCAGCTTCGTCGGGCCGTCGGGCGTGATGCCATTTGCCTTCAGGAGCTGCAGCGCGAGCTCGCGCGTGCCGCTGCCTTCGGCGCCGATCGCGATGCGCTTGCCCTTGAACTCGGACAGCAGCGTGATCATCGGCCCGCGATAGAAGATCGCCACGGGCACATACGAGACGCTGCCGAGCGACATCAGATCGTCAGTTGTTTTCGACGGCGCGATGCCGTCCTGTACGAAGCCGACGTCGATGTCCGCGTGCGGGTCGGTCAGCCGGCGGTAGTTGTCGAGCGAGCCTTCCGTCTCCAGCACGTTGAGCGTGATGCGGTTGCGCGCGAGGATTTCCTTGTACTTCTGCGCGGCGACCCAGAAGGTGCTGCCCTTGGGGCCGGCTGCAATCGTCAGCGTGTTGGGCGGGGCGGGTTGGATCAGCCGCACGGCGACGTAGATCGCAATTGCGCTGATTATCAGGATGGGGCCGAACGATACAGCGAGATCGCGCCACGAGATCGCCACGAAGCGGGCGACGAGGCGGGGCGGTGGCTTGCGGTCAGAGGGGCGTTCCGGGCGACGTCCGTCGGAAGGCTTCATGGAAATGATTGTGCGGTCGGATGAATTCGCGCCGATGGTACAGGAGATTGATGCTGCGGCGGCGCGTGCGGCGGGCTCGCGGGGTCGTAAACGCGTAACAAAAAGTGACCTGGAAAGATGGGATGCAGCTTTCGGCGCACACACGGCGGGCCGTTGAAGCACGCCCGGCACGGCCGTTTCGTTTTGCACTGGACGGGAACAGGCTGCAACAGGAACCGTGCAGGACGCGCGATATCCTTTGCAGAACTTGCGCGGCTAGATTACATTGGCAACGCTGCCGCGCATCGACGTTGGCGCAGCGCGACCCGGCGAGACTGACGAGACCAGGGCACGCTGCCAACTGCGCGGCGCACGGCCGGTGTCATGCACCGCTGCGCGCTGGATCGCGCCGGCCGTCATCCTTTCCAATGCCTCTCTCGCAGACCGTGTCAACGCTCCTGGCTCGCCATGCCTCGTCGCGCCTTCGCGCGCGCGTGCAGTCGGGCCTCTCGTAGTCGTAACCAAGCCGCAGTCAAACGCGGTCCAAACCAAGCAAAAAGGAGAAGGTATGAAATCGGTCGATTTTCTGAAGGCACTGGGTGGTGTTGTCGCAATGGTTGTCGCATGCCACACGTATGCCCAGGCAAGCGACTCCACGTCCACCGGCACGACAGCAACTGCACCCGCCGCCAATTCGAAGGCCGCCAAGTCGGAAAACCGCGCGCTGGGCAAGAGGGTCCGCTCGGCCCTCGCGAAGGCGCAAGGCCTCGACGTGTCGAACATCAACGTTCGCGCCCGTGGCGGCGCAGTCACGCTGACGGGCACGGCCCCCGACAACAACCAGATCCAGCAGGCTGGCGAAGTCGCGAAGGGCGTGGCTGGCGTGACGTCGGTGTCGAACAAGATCAACGTCCAGCAGCAATAAGCGGCTAGGGCCGCGCCGGCGCAGGCCGGACCATGATCCGGCTCGCGGGCAGCGGCCAGCCGGTCACCTGACGAACGGCACACTGCAATGTTGCGGCATGCTTACCGGTCAGAATGACAAGCGGGCTCCCGTTTCCAACGGGAGCCCGTTTCGTTTTGGGCGGCGCTTCGTTGCGCGCGCATCCAGCGCGGGTGTCAAGGCGTGCGCGGCAATACGCAAGCGAAGGCAGCCTTGGCTCTACGAAACGGGACCACCCGCGTAGCGTCTCTTTGCGTGGACATCGCACGTGCAGACGCGGCGAGCCTCGCGTGGCGGGCGTTTTCGGCTGTTTTAGGGTAAGTGCGGCGGGCGTCGCCTGCCTATGAATGTCTCTGGATCACGACGACGCGGGTGTTGACCACGCATGCCCATGCGTCGCGCGCGTATCTGGCGATGAACAGCATCACGGAAGGCTCGAAGAGCCAGCTCGCGTTCTATGAAGTGCTGAACGGCCAGCACTTCGACGCGTTCCTGAGCGTGTCCGGCTTCGATACGCGCTTCATCCCGGTGCATTACTACAACATCCAGGCGCTGAACCTGATGTGGAATCACCTGAAGGGCGGCGCGGCGCTGCCGCCGTCGCAGGTGATCCGAACGGTGCCGCGCGGCGGCACGGCAGGCGCCGCGCCCGCGCTGACGACAGCCAACCTCCCCGCGATTTCGGCGAGTCCGGGTTCGGACGCGATTCAGGTGGGAGCGGGCGCGGTGAACGTGCCGAAGTGATGTGATAGAGGAAGCGGCTCGCCATCCATTGCACCAGAAACGGCGGGTCGCGTGACATGCGCGTGACAGGAATCGGGGCGTATCGCGCAAGCTGGGAACCGACTGTGCGCTAGCCGTCGCCCAAACGCGACGGACGTTCGTTCTTGTGCGCCGTGACACACTATTTACCCGTCGGGTGCAGTACTGTGAAGTTATCGACGATGCTTCACGGAGCGACGGCCATGGACACGATCCGCTTCACCTACACCGACCTTCCCATCGGCGAGCGCGCGGCGTTCGAGCTGGTGTGCGCGCGGCACGGCTTCGCGCCCGCGCATTTCGACATCAGCGCGAGCGATGATCCCGACGACGCGTCGCATCGCTCGCGTCTTCTGACGATCCGGCGCGGCGGCTGGGCGCAGTCGTATCACGAGGACACGGCTGGCCACTGGGTCCGGCAGTTCGAAACCGACCTGAACTGCCGCTTCTTCAAGTGATGCAGGTGATCCGCCACGCGCGGCGGGCGTACGGGCCCGCTCGCCGTCAGGACAGGACGAGTCGCGCGCCGACGAGCGTCAGCGTCGCGGCGAGGAGATTGCGCAACAACTTTTCGGGGGCTTTCGACGACAGAAAGCTGCCGATCACGATGCCCGGCAGCGAGCCGACCAGCAGCGACAGCAGCATCGACCAGTCGATCGAACCGAGCAGCCAGTGCCCCGCGCCCGCGAGCAGCGTGAGCGGCACGGCGTGCGCGATATCGGAGCCGACGATGCGCATGGTCGGCAGCATCGGATAGAGCAGCAGCAGCACGGTGACGCCGATCGCGCCCGCGCCGACCGAGGTCAACGACACCAGCACGCCGAGGATCGCGCCCGTGAGCATCGTCAGCCCGAGCGTGCTGCCCTGACCCGTCGCGCGCTTGCGCGAAGCCGCGAGCTTCGTCAACTGCGGCCGGAATATCAGCGCGATCGCGGTGATCAGCAGCGCCACGCCGAGCACGAGAGAGATCAGATGTCCGCCGCGCGTCGAGGTCATCCCGTAGCGGTGCAGCAGGATCAGCGTGATGGTGGCGGCGGGCACGCTGCCCGCGGCAAGGCGCAAGGTCACCTGCCAGTCGATCGAACCCTTCACCCCATGCACGAGCGTGCCCGTCGCCTTGGTCGCGGCGGCGTACAGCAGGTCCGTGCCAACGGCCGTCGCCGGATGGACGTTGAACAGCAGCACGAGGATCGGCGTCATCAGCGAGCCGCCGCCTACGCCCGTCAGTCCGACCAGAAAGCCGACGAACAGACCCGACGCGGAAAACAGGAGATCGATATGGGGAAGTGCCATTGCGCGGACCGCGGACGGTCGTAAAGGGTTGCGGGCGAGCTTGCCGGTAGCCGTGCGTCTTGCTGCCTTTCAGATGATCCCATCGGGCGTTCATGCTGGCTGGCGGCGCGGCGAAAGACCGCTATTGTCGCAAAACCGGCGCTATCGCGTACGAACCCGGGCGGATGCTGTGTATCAGGCTGTCCCGACAGACGGCTTACAATAAGCGATTCGGGCGCCGAGGCTTTGCCGAATGGCACGTCAGCGCGCCGCTTCTGCCTCTGCTGTCCCGTGCCTTCCCATCCGCAGATCGATAAAAATGAATCCCGGCGTCGCCTACGCATTGCTCGCGTTCACCTTGTGGGGACTGTTCCCCGTCTACTTCAAGTCGCTGCATCAGATTTCGCCTGTCGAGATGCTGGCGCACCGGATGGTGTGGTCGATGCTGTTTCTCTTCATCGTGCTCACTGTGCGGCAGCAGTGGCGGTGGCTTGCGCCTGTGCTGCGCGATCGCCGGCTGCTGGTTCGTTTCGCCGCGAGCGCGCTGTTGCTGTCGACGAACTGGGGCATCTATATCTGGGCCGTCAACGCGGGGCATATCGTCGAGGCGAGTCTCGGCTATTTCATCAATCCGCTGATCAACGTGCTGTTTGGCCTTGCGTTTCTCGGCGAGCGGCTGCGGCGCGTGCAGTGGCTTTCCGTCGCGGTAGCGGCGTGCGGCGTGCTGTACCTGACGTGGGAAAACGGCCATCCGCCGTGGATCAGCCTTGCGCTCGCGTTCAGCTTCGCGGGCTATGGCCTGCTGCGCAAGACGGCGCAGTTGGGCGCGCTCGAAGGGCTGACGCTGGAAACGGTGCTGCTCTTTCCCGTCGCTGTGCTTTACCTGTTTTTTGCGTCGTCGCATGGCGAGAGCGGGTTCGGCGCGGCGTCATTCGGCGTGAAGGTGCTGCTTGCGCTGGCCGGGCCGATCACGGCCGTGCCGCTTTTGCTGTTCGCGGCGGGCGCGCGGCGCATTCCGCTGTCGATGCTCGGTCTGATCCAGTATGTGACGCCGTCGCTGCAGCTGATCATTGGCGTGCTGATCTACCGCGAGCCGTTCGGGCAGGCGCAGCTGATCGGCTATGGCGCGATCTGGATTGCGCTCGCGCTGTATTCGCTTGATGGGTTGTGGCGGGCGCGGTTTGCGCGGGCGTGAGGGCGGACCGCCCGCGCGTGAATTGCCTCTTATAGCGGTCAGATTGCGCGCTTGACCTCGATGATGCCGAACACGGCCAGTGCCAGCCCCGCGATGCGGTCGATGATCACGCGCAGCTTGTGGCCGATCGCATGCCGCGCGAGCGACACGGCCGTCACCAGGAAGCACCACCACGCGATCGATCCGCAGAACACGCCGAGCACGGTCGTGAACGCGACACTCGATGAAAACGGTCCGCGCGGCGCGAGCGTCGTGAAGAGGGCGGCGAACATGATGACCGTTTGCGGATTGGTCAGAGTGAGCAGCAGGGCGCTTGCAAACGCCTTCACTGCGCCTGAGTGACCGATGTTCGCGAGCTTGCCTTCGCCGTTGTTGCCGTTGTCGGCGGGGACTTTTTGTAGCATCGTGCGGATGCCGAGATAGAGCAGGAATAGTCCTGCGATGATGTGGAGCGGCTTGTCGTAGGCCAGCATGAAATGCGATACGCTCACCAGGCCTAGCGCGGCAATCAGGCCGTAGATGGCGTCGCCGCCGGCTATGCCCAGGCCGATTGCGAGCCCCGCACGGGGGCCGTCCGTGAGCGTCCGGCGGATGCAGAGCATGCCCATGGGGCCGACTGGTGCGGCTACTGCGAGGCCTACGCCTGCGGTGGTGAGGAAGAGTGATGCGCTGAACATTTTTGCTCCTATGGTTTTTGTCTGCGACGCTTTTGGCTTTGGGTTTTTGGGGCTTTGCGCTGGCATCCGCGGTTTGCCTTCGTGCTTCAGGCGTTGCCCCCTGTGCGTTTGGCTTTTCGCTGGCATCCGCGAATTGCCTTCGTGCTTCAACCGTTGCCTGTGCGGTGTGACACTACTCCATACGGATCAACGACTTAGCCGCGTATACGGTGCAGTCCTGTGCAGCGTCGCGGGAAAATTGTAGCTGTGTCGGAAGGCAACGAATCTGTGTCATGTAGCGAACGATCGAATCTGCGCTACATCACATGGCGTCGCCCTGCGTTCCGGGCACGCCGGATGCTCGAACGAATGAGCATGGCAGCGGGTGCTGGCGGCTCTAACTCCTCGCCGCCAGCACCGCCTTGAACGGGCCAGACGCAGTATCGGGACGCCTGGCCTATTTTCGTGGGCGTCGCTGTAATCAACCGTCCGCCCCAACCCTCAATCGATGCCGTACTGGTGCATTTACCAGTGGCGTACGTAAGTGTGTCGCCCATAATTTGGCTATTCACCCACGTTAGGCGAACTGACCTCATCCTGGTTAGCATCAGGTGGCACTACCACCCGATGCTACGCTCGACCAACCAGCCCGAGTGGAAGCGACCAAATGCATCGCACTTATCTTTACAAAAGCTGCATGGTCCGGGTCACAGTCGAGCCGCATGCTGAGCCCTCTCCCCATGGACTGTTGATAAGAGAGGCGGGATTTACGAGCCTCGTGGAGATATTTGACGGGAGCATGGCGGGCAGGATCTCGCCGCTTCGAGTTACAGACGCGGACGGCGGACGGTTTGGCACGGAGGCAGACGCCCTCATGCACGGGTTCAGCGCCGGGCAACGTATAGTGGATGACTCGCTGCGCGGCACGGCGTAGTCATCCGGTCAATTGCTAATCATCTCTCGGGTTCTGACTGGCCCTCGTAGTCAGAATCCATTGGCCGACGCTGTATCAGGACGTCGGCTTTTTTTAGGCTTCTTTCTCGTCGCTCCTTTTGACGGGCGCATGTAGCGGCTGCGTCGTATCGGTTCCGGCTCGCTGCAACGCGGCGTCGATACGCTCAAGCTCGGGCCGGAAAACAAGTTCCCACTTTCGCCTTCGGCGCTGCATACGCGTTTGCACGGTGCGTTGCCATACAACGCGCGGCTTGCCCGACACCGCCGCCGAACTTCCCTAGCTGACCCGTATGAGCCGCTCAGTCAAAGTTGGCGAGCGTCGGCTCCCGGGCCGACGCGCGACAATCCGGGATGACACTGAAACTTTCCGCCCGGCGACCTTTGTGGCCGTTCGGAACATTTTGAAGCAGAGGGATCAACGCGTGTCAGTCAAGACTGCCTAACCCCTATGCCAGCTCGCTAGATTGCGAAGATTTTCCCCACCGCTACCGGGACGACCACGTTTTCCCCAAACGCCCCGACAAGCGCGTTGACAGCGCGCCAGCCCGTGCAGTGGCCGGGCGCGATCAGCTTGAGGCCGAACTCGCCCAAGTCGCGCACCGATTCGGCGATGATCTTCTCGTTCACGCCTGCGAGGTGAAAGCCGCCCGCGACGGCGTAGAGGGGCACCGAGGGAAAGCACGTCTGCGCGTGCTTCAGGACATTGACCACACCCGCATGCGAGCACGCCGTAAAGACGACGATCCCTTTGTCCTTCACATGTGCGGCGACGAATCGCTCGTCCATGATCAGCGGATCGGGTTCCCAGGACTTTCCGTCTTCACTCCGTCGCATATGTCCGGGAAAGCCCTTCTCGTAGGGCGTGACGCGCGGGATCTCGCCACTCACGAAGAACATGTCGTCCAGGAACGTCTGGGGTTCCACCGTAGTAATCACGGCGGCGCCGCGCGCGGACAGTTCGTCTGCCGACGGGATGTCGTGGATGGGCAACAGTTCGCCGCCCGGCAGCGGTAGTGCGCGCTTGCGGAACATGCCGGGGTGCAGGTAGCAAGCAACCGGCCGACCGCCGTTGCCCTTCTGGATGAGATCGAATGCCATCGGCAGGCCGCCCGCATGATCCCAGTGGCCGTGCGACAGGACGACAGCTTCAATGGCGCCGAAATCGATGCCGAGGCGGGTGCCGTTGTACTCGATCGCAAACTCCACGGGTCCGCCATCAAACAGCATCGTGTGTTGCGTACCGCCTCGATAAGCGGTGATGACGTGCGCCAGGCCATGGTTGGCGCAGCATTGACACGACCCTGCCAATTCCCGCATTCCTGCGCGCATCAACGCAGGCCATTCGAGCGTCACGTTTGACGGGGCAGTGGAAAGGCTATCGGTGACATTGTCGACGAGGACTTGGACTTCGATCCGGTCAACCGCGTTCAAGATCTGCATCGCGATCCCCCTTCGGCACACGAAGCCCGGATTCAAGGCACTCATGCAGTGCACAAGGCCTAAAGGAATAAAAAAGTATAGCCATTTCCTGAAGCCTCGGCGCTCGCTCTTTAAGGCAACACTGATCAAGCCCGGTAAACACGCCTGAGTTGCGACCAGGACATGTGTAAACTTCCGAGATCGGTCAC
>NZ_JAWRXV010000550.1:0-291 GCF_046534875.1 Paraburkholderia sp. SIMBA_054
GCCACGCGCCGGCCCTGGTTCTGCAGCAGGCCCAGCAGCGGCGCCAGCGAGTGCAGCTCCGGCATGCCGTTTGCACGCGGGCCCTGGTAGCGGACCACGGCCACGAAGTCGTGCGGCAGCGCGCCGGCGGCATGCAGCTTGTTGAGTACCTGCGGCGCGTCGACGACCACGGCCGGGGCTTCGATCCGGCGGTACTGCGGCTTCACCGCCGACAGCTTGATCAGCGAACGGCCGACATTGCCGCGCAGCAGGCGCAGGCCACCCTGGGACTCGAACGCATCGGCGACCGGT
>NZ_JAWRXV010000551.1:0-291 GCF_046534875.1 Paraburkholderia sp. SIMBA_054
CCTTTCTTCTCGTAAATCCATGTCACGTAATTCAGCTTGGCTTTTTCCTTTGCTCCCTTTTAGTAAGGTTGCCTCAATACCGTATTGAGCAACGCCCCAACTTCGCATAGGAATGTCAGTACCATATATAACACGCTGGAGCCGCTGAACCTCTTTCGCCATCCAGTGATAATTGTGAATGAGTCCTTCAATCTCTTTTTTATTCATGGTTCATGCTCCTTTCGATCTTAATAAATCTAGTTGAATAGCAATCTTCTTTCTTGCTCTCTCTATGTGTTTTTGTACAGAACC
>NZ_JAWRXV010000552.1:0-290 GCF_046534875.1 Paraburkholderia sp. SIMBA_054
GTTGCTTCCAGATCCAATGTACAGTGGTGCGTTAGAGCCTCGTACTCCACATTACGGACTGCTCGACATTAGTCAAGGATCAATGTGTCGGTGATTGCGCAGATCTCGAGCAGCCGATGCCAGTCGGTGGAGTTGCGCGCCAGGCGCGACACCTCCAGGCCGAGCACGATACCGGCATGGCCCACGCCAACTTCGGCGACCAGACGCTGGAATCCTTCGCGGTCCGCCGATGACGCGCCGGACTGGCCGAGGTCGCTATCGATCACAATAATGCGGTCCTCGGACCACCC
>NZ_JAWRXV010000553.1:0-290 GCF_046534875.1 Paraburkholderia sp. SIMBA_054
TGATTGATAATGTCTTGCGCATCGTTCATCGGGACGCGCTTGAGCTCAATGCCATATTCTTCTTTCATGCGCGGTGCGACCCATTCGTCCAAATAATCATTGATATTATCGCTTCCGCCCCACATATACATATTGACTTCCTGGCCTTGGGCGGCATCTTGAACCACATTCCAGTCATCCGTCAATAAGCTGTCCGCATCCTTTGCATTGCCGGCCTCTTCAGATGAACAGGCAGATAAGGCAAGGGCGAGTGTGCCGAACGCCGCTATTGGAAATTTCCTCATTGCTTC
>NZ_JAWRXV010000084.1:0-41381 GCF_046534875.1 Paraburkholderia sp. SIMBA_054
GAACCAGTTCGCGATCCTCTACGAGGATCGCTTCACCAGGAATCATTTGTAGAATGCAATTGATGAGCCTGCCAGATCGCAGGCTTTTAGCTGCCTTGCACACAAAAATTCAGACACTCCCTGTTTAGGTTTGCGCTGGCATCCGAGTTATGTCTTTGGTGTTCAAGCGTCGCCCCGCACAGGGGCAACGCATGCGAACCAGAGACAAAACGCGGATGCCACCGCAAAGGCCAAAACACCGACCGGTGCAAAAACCGCAAAGAGCCAGGAACCGAAAGACCCCAACAGCGATGAAACCCACCTCAATCAGCGCGGCAGCGCTAGCAGCAACGTTACTAACAACAGCCTGCACCTCGACCATCATCCACCACACCACCTACTACACAGACACATCGCACACAGCGCAATACCAGGACACCCGCATCCGCTTCCTCGTGATGCACTACACCGAGATCGATGAAAAACAGTCGCTAGACGTCCTGACGCATGAACAGGTCAGCGCCCACTACGTCATCCCCGATCATCCAAAAGAAAAAAACGGCGAACCAATCATCTGGCAACTGGTGCCCGAATCACAACGCGCCTGGCACGCAGGCCTAAGTTCCTGGCAAGGCACAACAGAACTGAACGCCGCCTCGATCGGCATCGAAAACGTGAACCTCGGCCCCATCGACACACCGCAGGGCCGCACCTGGCAACCCTATCCGCCGGAGCAGGTGAGCGCGATGATCCGCCTCGCAAAAGACATCGTCACGCGATATAACATTCCGCCGACGCGCATCGTCGGCCACAGCGACATCGCGCCGCAACGCAAGATCGACCCGGGCCCGCTCTTCCCGTGGAAGCAACTCTACGATGCAGGCGTCGGCGCATGGCCCGACGATGCGACCGTCGCAAAAGAACTCGCAGGCCGAGATCCGCATGCGCCTACAGACGTCCGCGCGCTCCAGCAAAAGCTCGCACGCTACGGCTATGAAGTCGCGACGGATGGCGTGCTCAACGACAGCACGCGCCGCGTGTTCGCCGCGTTCCAGGTGCATTTCCGTCCCGCCGACTACTCGGGTAATCCCGATGCGCAAACCGATGCGATCGCGCAGGCGCTGCTCGACAAGTACACGCAGGCCGCCCCGCCAGAACCGGCACGGCCCGCGCCATGAACGGCAAGCGCACGCTCAACACGTGCAATAAATCCGGCCCCGCGCCTCGACTCCGGTAAACTTGCATTTTTCCGTTTGCCCTGGCATTTCTCATCATGACTCAAGACGAACTCAAGCAACTGGTCGGCCAAGCCGCCGCCGACTACGTGATCGCAAACGTGCCCGAAGGCGCCATCATCGGCGTCGGCACCGGCTCGACGGCGAACTGCTTCATCGACGCGCTCGCCGCCCACAAGTCGCGCTATCGCGGCGCAGTGTCCAGCTCGGTCGCGACGACGGCGCGCCTGCAATCGCACGGCATCCAGGTGTTCGATCTGAACGACATCGAATCGCTGCCCGTTTATGTCGACGGCGCCGATGAAATAGATCACGGCGGCGCAATGATCAAGGGCGGCGGCGGCGCGCTCACGCGCGAGAAAATCGTCGCGTCGGTGTCGGAGAAGTTCGTCTGCATCGCGGACGCGAGCAAGGTCGTCGACGTGCTCGGCCAGTTTCCGCTCCCCATCGAAGTCGTACCGATGGCGCGCACGGCAATCGGCCGCCGCGTGACAGCGAAGGGCGGCGTGCCCGTCGTGCGCGTGACGAAGGACGGCTCGCCGTACATCACCGACAACGGCAACGAAATCCTCGACGTCAAGGGTCTGCGCATCAGCGATCCGCGTACAGTCGAAGCGCACATCAACGCGTGGCCGGGCGTCGTGACGGTCGGCCTGTTCGCGACGCGCGGCGCGGACCTGTGCCTGCTCGGCACGGACAAGGGCGTTGAAAGGATCGACTACTCACGCAGCTAATCACACCGCAATTCAAGCCTCAAAACGAACGCGCCGCCTCGCATGGTGCAAGGCGGCGCGTTTTGTTTTGCAGCACGCAATGTAGCGCAACGTTTGAAGGACGCACTGGATCGCAAGCAGCATGATTCGATTGTGCGTCCAGTGAGCGTGGCAAGCCCTTGCGTGGATGCGTGTGAACAGGCGATGCCCTTGTCGGCGACGAGTCTGCACAGCCGTTTGATGATCGTCAGCTGCGCGCGGCCTAAGTGATCGCGCGTGATGCGGCGCGTTTTTCGAAACGTCCCACACGCGTGCATTGCGCGCGAGCTTCACGCGCACGCCGAGCGCTTCGAGACGTTCGCGGAATGCGCCATCGGAGTGCAGCAGCACTTCGCCGCGCGATGCGCACGCCCGCACGAGCAGCAGCAGAACTCCGCGCCGCCGGGTTCGCCGCTTTGATCGACGAATAGCACGCTGCGCGGATCGGCGCTTGCTTCGTCGACGGCGACGCGAGCGCGCATTGACATGCGATCAGCAGCCGTTCGGTATCGGTGAGACCGGTCGGCGCCGAACAGCGCATTCAGTGCGCGTTCAGCGCGCCTGCGATGACGAATAGCGCATCCAAGCCGCGTGCGACGCTTTTGATACGGAACCCACCAACCTCTTCAGTTCACCGCTTCGACTTGATGCAGGCACCGCGGCAGCAGACGGTCGAACTCGCGCTTCACGAGGCCATAGCATTCGCAGGCGCGGGCTTCGAGGCCCTTGCGGTCGAGCACCTTGATATGGCCGCGGCTGTGATGAATCAGGCCTTCATCATGCAGCTTGCCGGCCGCTTCCGTGATGCCTTCGCGGCGCACGCCGAGCATATCGGCGATCAGCTGTTGCGTGACGGTCAGATCGTTCGAGGCGACGCGGTCCACTTCGATCAGCAGCCAGCGGCACAGCTGCTTGCTGAGCGAGTGATGGCGGTTGCATGCAGCCGTCTGCGCGACCTGCGTGAGCAGTGCGTGCATGTAGAGGAGCATCAGCCGGCGCAGCAGATCCGAGCGTTGCAGCTGCTGGCGCAGCGCCTGTGCGCTGATGCGGTAAGCGAAGCCTGAGCATTGCACCTGCACGCGGTTCGGCATGGTTTCACCGCCCGTGAGGATGGGCACGCCCGTCATGCCTTCGCGGCCTACCGCGGCAATCTCGACCGAGCCGCCGTCTTCCATCGTGGAGAGCAGCGAGATGATCGCACTCGTCGGGAAATACACGTGATGAATGCGCTGCCCGGAGTCGCACAGCAATTGCTCCGTGCGCAGATGAACGAGCTCAAGATGAGGGACGAGCGCCTGCCACTCATGGGGCGGCAGGGAGCCCAGCAAATGGTTGCCGTGCAGATCGGATTGAAGGGTCAACATGATCGGTCCTCGCATGAAGCCCGCGCATTGTGCGCATGGCTGTTTTTGTCCGTCTCTGCGTCGTTTGTTGTTCCGCCTGGCAAGCGGCGATACGCAGGGTCGGCCCCGTCCGGCTTTCCCGCGCCTTCACGATTCCGATTCGTGGGGGGGCGCTGTTGCCGTGCGCTACCTTTAGCGACAACCATGCCAATAACCCCGATAGCAAGCACCCATGCGGGCTTGCCTCGCGACGCCTGGTTTGAGAAATGGCAAAACGCGCAGTTTTGTTTCAAATATGCAAAACGGCTTTTTTTGCGCTGTACGACCGATTCTTCATTAAATACGATCTGCAAGTCGTTGATCAGATTGAAGTTTGAATAAGAAACTCGATGCGCGGGAGTGGCCCGTCAACGGCGCGGTACACGCCAAAAGTGTGTCACATAGACGTTTCGACGACTCGCCAGAATTGATTCAGATATGTTGCATGGCTTGAGTACGCTGCCGCACGGACGCGTGCTTTGGCGACGCGATTTCGTTGCTTGCGCAGTGAGTGTGTTCGACGCACGCCAACGTCACAGGGCCGGGTGTTTGCGCGAAGCCGCCCTTGCAACAAGGGCAATCCGGCTGTTTCGGCGCAAGCGCGGCGTATCGGCCATAGAAGGCGGGCGCGGTGCTGTTGATTCCATGCGCTTCGCCATTTGGCGTCAAGCCTGTAACACGCCCGGTGAGCGGAGTTAGCGAAATCGTTTGACGTCGACCGTGCAGCAGACGGAACAGCGTCGTGTCGAGCGCAGAGCGCGCCCTCCGGTCCATGTGAATGGCGCGCGGCACCGGCGTGACGGCTCGCTTCAGTGATCGTATTTGACGTATCCGGATGCTGGAGCGTCGGTGCGATTCCGCACGGAAATACGGAGGTCCTGGAAGTAATGTGTCGTCGTAACAAAGGGATCACGCTCGCCGCACTGTGCTCACCTGACCATAAGCCATAGGGGAAACGTGATGAACTGGAAGACGCTGGAGTTCGACCAACTCAGCGCGCGCGAGCTGTACCTGATCATGCGGGCGCGCAGCGCTGTGTTCGTCGTCGAACAATGGCACATCCATCTCGACGCGGACGGTCACGATGAAGGCGCGCTGCATCTGTTCGCCGCCGAGGACATGACCCGGCAGATGCCGATTCTCGCGTACGCGCGTATCCAGCCGGGCGACAGCGAAGACCCCGACGTGGTGATCGACAAGATCCTGACGAGTCCGGCCCGGCGCAGCGATGGCACAGCGCTTGCGCTGATCGAGCGCGCGCTGCATGACATCTGCAAGCGTTGGCCGGGACGCGCAGTGCGTGTGACGGCGCAGGTCGGGTTGCGCGGCTTCTACGAGCAGTTCGGCTTCAGGAAGACGGATGGTCCGTTTCTTGATCACGGCACGCCGTACATCGGGCTCAGATGGCAGCCGCGCACGGGCAGCCAAAGTCTGTTCGCGGCGCAGTGGCGCGAGCGTGAAGACGCGACACCCATCAACACGTTCGAGCTTCAATGACTGCGGAAGCGCGTCTTCCGCAGGGTCGGCTGCCGCGCCGCCGCTGATGCTCGTGATGTCGGCGCTGCTCTGTCTCATCTATTCGATTGCGATGCCTGACGGCGGCAGCCGCATGCGGATCATCGCGAGCGTGCTGCTGGCGTGCGGGCAATGTGTGTGGCGCGGCATCGTGAGCGGCTCTGTGTGTGCACGCACAGAACGGCAGCATAAAAGTCTGATTGAATGGCTGCATCGTGCTGGCATGTTCGAGTCGAGGCATGCAGCGGACGCAAGAAAGACATACACGTAAGGGATGGCGAATGAATGCGCGGACACCCGTCAGTGAAATCGATGTGAAACCCATGCCGTGCGCCTTCAATGAACAACGCTTTCGAATTGATGGACGACACACACTTCAGCGTAAGTGTTTTGTCGAACGAGCAGGAACCGCATTGCCGTCATTTCGCGGGCGAACCGTAAACATGGCTGGCACCCAGTTTTTCCGCCGCGGATGGGCTGCCGGGCGTGAGGCTGCTAGAGAGGGCAGTGGCACGCTTTGCAGCCCGTATCGTCGACCGTCATCCGTGCGGCGACCACAGGTTGTTCATAGGAGTGGAGTATTGGTCTTTTCGCTCGAGCAGGCGTCGCCTGATGTTTTTCGGCGGACGCTACGCTTGCGTGGCGGCGGACCGTTGTTGACGGAGGGATACGACGATCCAGGCGAATCGGAGCCGCGCGATTGATGAGCGGACCGTATAAATCATACGGGTCATATGCACGTATAAGAATGCGGACTGCTAATTGATTCGATCGGTAACAAACGTAACGAATGTAACCGCAAGGGATTATCGGACCTATGCGTGCAGTACTTTCGATGCAATTTTTCCCCATTGCGCAAACTTGTGGCGATGTGCTTCCAGATTCGCTTCACGACGCGTTATACGAAAGAAACAATTGATCGGAGGGAATACCCTGTCGAGTAATTTCCCGACTGGCGCATCCAGATAAAGCAACGCAACGTATTGTTCACAAAATAAAAAATGACACGAGGGCACGTGATCAACATTCATCGCAGGCGAGAAACGCCGCATCGGGGAGAAGGATGATGGAACAAACCAATAAAGAACGTTCCTTGGTTAGCAAGGTCATGGATGGTCTTGTGACCGGGATCGTCGAAGAGAAGTACGGTGCGGTGTTACCGCCGCAAGACGTATTGTCGAAGGAATTCGACGTCAGCCGCACGGTGATGCGCGAGGCACTGTCGATGCTGCTCGCCCGTCACATGCTCGACGTGCGGCCCAAGATCGGCACGCGTATCAGGCCGATGCACGACTGGCGCATGATCGACGAGGACGTCGTGAACTGGCGCTTTCGTGCGAAGCCCGATCCGATGTTCTTGCGCGACGTGATCGAGTTCCGCGTGCTGATCGAACCGCGCGCCGCTGCACAGGCGGCCACGCGCGGTAACGCCTCGGACATCGCCGCGATCCGCGATGCGTTCGAGGCTTTCCGCAACAGCCCGCCTGGCGAACCCGGGCATCAGACTGCGGATGAAGTACTGCATACGCGCATCGTGATTGCGAGCGGCAACCAGTTCTTCCAGCAGATGGCGGCGATTATTCGAGGTGCGCTATCCGCGTTGAAGCCGCTCGTCGATCTGCCGCACAGCGCATGGGAAGAAACGGTGCGGTTGCACTCGCGCGTGGTCGAGGCGATCGAGCGGCACGATGCGAAGGAAGCGGAAACGGCGTCGATTGCGTTGATCGATTTCTCGATGAGCCGCCTGAGCGGTGCCATGCCGGACGCTGCGGCATAGCAACAGGACGAGGCAGGGCAGCTCAGTTTCAACAGGTTTCAACAGGTTTCACCCGGCAACACCGGTAGCACCCCAGGCCGTGCGAAGGCGAGTCCGACGAAGTGATACGCGACATCGGCGACAATGTCGGCTGTCACTCACTGGATGGACACCCCTTTTTGCGACCGATGAATAACGCAGCAACCCACCACCATTCCGGGCATCTCGCGACATTACGCTGGGGCATCGTTGGCACAGGCCGCATCGCCCATCGTTTCGCGCAAAGCCTCGCGCATGTCCCCGACACGCGGCTGACAGCAGTCTGGTCCCGCCGCCGCGCTCCCGCTGAAACGTTTGCGCAGCAACATGGGGGACAGGCGCTCGACAGCTTCGACGCACTCCTTCAAAGCGGCATCGACGCGCTCTATATCGCGACGATGCAGGACAGCCACGCGCACTACGCGACGGCCGCGCTCGAAGCCGGTATTCATGTGCTGTGCGAAAAGCCCGCGACGGTCAACGCGGCGCAACTCGATCGCGTGATCGACAGCGCGCGCGCGTCGCAACGGCTCTTCATGGAAGCGATGAAGCCGCCGTTCTATCCGCTCTACAGGAAGCTGCGCGCCCATCTCGCGAACGATCCTATCGGTGCGATCGGCCTCGTGCGAGCCGGCTGCTCGGTGCCGGGCGTGCCCGACGATCATCCGTCGCTGTCGCTCGAACAGGCGGGCGGCGCGCTGCTCGATATCGGTATCTACGAGATGTTTCTTGCTGTCGACTGGCTCGGCGCGCCGCTCGACGTGCAGACGCTGGGACGGCTCGGGCGGACGGGCGTCGATACCTTCGCGAGCCTCAACAGCCGCCACGAAAACGGCATTGCGCAGATCTTTTGCGGACTGGACCTGTTCGGCAAGGGCGATGCGTTTATCGCGGGCACGCTGGGCCACATCACGATTCACGAGAACTGGTGGAACCCGGCGCGTGCGACGGTGCGCTACGTGGACGGACGCATCGTTGAACTCGATGCGCCGTTCGAAGGCGGCGGCCTCAACTACGAGACCGCGCACTTCTGCGATCTGATTCGCAGCGGCGAGCTCGAAAGTCCCATCATGACGCACGCGAAGTCGCGCCAGATGATCGCGATGGCCGATGCGGCGCGCGCGGCACTGGGGCTCAGGTTTCCATGCGAGTGACGCTGCGCGACGGGCGCGCGCAATGATAGGATCGTCGCCGCCGGTGCGGGTGTGGACGGGTGCAGGTGGGTGTTCGGCCCTGTGTTCGCGCCTGAAAACAAAGGCCGCCAGTTTCGTTTCCCTTCCGTAGACAAGCTGTTTCGAGGAGCGCGATGATGCGCATGCTGGCCAGACTGTGGCGCGAGTACAAGAGTCTCGTCGCGTTTATCGTTCTGATGGTGCTGTTTCGCAGCGCGATCGCCGACTGGAACGTCGTGCCGAGTGGCTCGATGCTGCCGACCATCCGCGAGGGCGACCGCATCCTCGTCGACAAGATGGCTTACGATCTGCGCGTGCCGCTCACGCACATCGCAATCGCACATCTGCATGACCCGCAGCGCGGCGACATCGTGACGATCGATTCATCCGCCGCGCACGAGCTGATCGTGAAACGCCTGATCGGCCTGCCTGGCGATATCGTCGCGATGCGCGACAACGTGCTGTACGTGAACGGCGTGCGCGCGAGCTATCAACCGCTTCCGCTCGCACCGTTGCCCGGCGACGCTGCTTCACCCGGCGATTATCTGACAGAGCGCTTCGCGGGCGTTGCGCATGTCGTGCGGCTCTCGGAAGTCGCGCCGAGCCCGCGCCGCTCGTTCGACCCGGTGACGGTGCCCGCGGGCGAATATCTGATGCTCGGCGACAATCGCGATGACAGCGCGGATTCGCGCTATTTCGGTTTCTTTCCGCGTGAAGAGCTGATGGGCCGCACGCGCCGTGTCGCGTTTTCGCTCGACCCGGATCACTTCTACAAGCCGCGCTTCGACCGGTTCGGCACGCGGCTCGATGCGGTGGCGGCGCGTTGACGTTGCATCTCTAGCGGTGTTCGGTCGCGCCGCGGCTTCGCTCAGCCCCGGCGATTGGCAAGCGCTTGCGCGCACTCGGCGACGAGGGCAGGGCCGCGATAGATGAAGCCCGTATAAAGCTGCACGAGCGATGCGCCCGCATCGAGCTTGGCCTGCGCGTCCGCGCCCGAGAAAATCCCGCCCACGCCGATGATCGGCACCTCGCTGCCGACTTGCACGCGCAGCTTGCGGATCACCTCGTTCGATGCATCGAACACAGGACGCCCCGACAGGCCGCCCGCTTCGTCGGCGTGCGGCAGGCCTTGCACGGCAGTGCGCGAGAGTGTCGTGTTGGTCGCGATCACGCCTTCGAACCGGTGACGCAGCAACGTATCGGCGATCGACTTGATCTGCTCGTCGTCGAGATCAGGCGCGATCTTCAGCGCGAGCGGCACGAGCTTGCCGTGCAGATCGGCGAGACGCTGCTGCTTGTCCTTCAGCGCGGCGAGCAGCGCGTCGAGTTCGTCCGCGCCTTGCAACTGGCGCAGGTTCTTCGTGTTCGGCGACGAGATGTTGACGGTCACGTAGCTCGCGAACGGATAGACGCGCTCGAGGCAATACAGGTAGTCGTCGGCGGCGCGCTCGATCGGCGTGTCGGCGTTCTTGCCGATGTTCAGCCCGAGCGTGCCGCGATAGCGCGCGGCCTGCACGTTCTTCACGAACTGGTCGACGCCCGCGTTGTTGAAGCCCATCCGGTTGATCACGGCATTCGCCTGCGGCAAGCGGAACATGCGCGGGCGCGGATTGCCCGGCTGCGCGCGCGGCGTCACGGTGCCGACCTCGATGAAGCCGAAACCGAGCGCCGCGAGACCGTCGATGCACGCGCCATCCTTGTCGAGACCTGCCGCGAGGCCGACCGGGTTCCTGAACGTCAGCCCCATCACGGTGCGCGGCGAATCGGGCACGTGCGGCGCGAGCGCGCCCGCGAGTCCGGTGCGTCCGGCCGCGCCAAGCATGCGCAGGGTGAGATGGTGGGCGTCTTCCGCGTCCATGCGGAAGAGTTGGGCGCGTACGAGCGGATAGAGGGAACTGAACACGGCGGGGCGCCTGGCGGCTGAAAATGAGAACCCGCTATTTTAACGGTTCGGCGCGGCGGCTATCGACGTTTCGGTTTTGAAGCGAATCGGGACTAAAGGGCGGCTGCGAATCCGCTACTCCGTCCGAGCAATCAGCCTCGCTCGCCACGCATGCCGCGCATGCCCGCTTTCGCGGCATCGACGGGGGAGAGATCCAGCGCGTCAGTGTCGAGCACCTTCCATGCGCCGTCGAAAAGCCCTTCGAGCGGCGTGAAATTGGCCTTGTAGGCCATCTTCGGGCTTTCGCGGATCCAGTAGCCGAGATACACGTGCGGCAGCTTGAGGCTGCGCGCCTGCTCGATCTGCCAGAGGATGTTGTAGGTGCCGAAGCTCGTGTGCGGCAGGTCGGGATCGAAGAACGTATACACCGACGACAGTCCGTCGCCGAGGATATCGATCATGCTGACCATGCGCAGCGTGCCGGGCATGTCGGGATGGCCTGCGTAACCGGGATTGGCGGGCTCGCGGAATTCGACGAGGCGCGAATTGATCCGGCTTTGCAACAGGAACTGTTCGTACTGGTCGCGGCTGTCGCGGTCCATGCCGCCGCCCGCGTGGCGGGCCGACTGATAGCGCATGTAGAGCGCGTAGTGCTCTTCGTCGTAATGCAGCGGCGCGACGGTCGCGATCAGGTTGCCGTGACGTTTCCACACCCGCCGCTGCGTGCGGTTCGGCGTGAAGCGTTCGACGGGCACGCGCACGGGCACGCATGCGCGGCAGCCGTCGCAGTACGGCCGGTACGTGAACACGCCCGAGCGGCGAAAGCCCGCGCGTACGAGTTCGGTATAGACGTCGGAGTTGATCAGATGGCTGGGCGTCGCAACCTGCGAGCGCGCGACGCGCCCTTCCAGATAACTGCAAGGGTAAGGCGCTGTTGCATAGAATTGCAGCGCCGAAAGCGGTGAAAGCGGCAGCTCATTCGGGTGAGTCACGTTAGCAGCTCTCGAAGCGTTTCTGGATTTGCCAATCCGGCTCGCTGCTCAACGGTAGTGTGCAGCATGCCCGGCGGACGCGTCCATGGCGATTGTCATCGTTCACGTGGCGTTGGCCCTCGACGACGCTGCGCATCACACCGCCGGCGCAAAAAGATCGCGCACGACGGTCTTGTCGAACGACCAGGGGATCGGCGCTGCGTCGACGTTCGCGCGCACATGCGCGACGAACGCCTTGCGCGTGATCTCGCGGCCGCCCAGCGACGCCAGATGCGACGTGTTCTGCTGGCAGTCTATCATTTCTATTTCGTGACGTCGCAAGTGGAAGACGAGCGCGGAGAGCGCAATTTTCGATGCATCGGTGACGTCCGCAAACATCGATTCGCCGAAGAACATTTTGCCGAACGACACGCCATACAATCCGCCGACGCGCTTTCCCTCGTGCCACGCTTCGATGCTGTGCGCTTCGCCGCGGCGGTGCAATGCCGTGTAAGCCTCGATCACGTCCGACGTGATCCAGGTGCCGCGCTGGCCGTGACGCGGCGCGAGCGCGCAGGCGCGCATCACGGCGGGGAAATCGGCGTCTACGCGGATTTCCCACGCGTCGTCACGCAGCACGCGCTTGAGCGTCTTTTTCAGCGAAGGCGAGATCTTGAACTCGCGCGGCCGCAGGACCATGCGCGGGTCGGGTGTCCACCAGAGCACGGGCTGACCGTCGGAGTACCACGGAAAAATGCCGCGCCGGTACGCGTCGATCAGCCTCGACGGCAACAGGTCTGCGCTTGCCGCGAGCAGGCCCGGCGCGCCGCTCGCTGTGGACAGCGCGCGTTCGACGGGCGGAAACGGATCGTCGGGGCCTAGCCAGGGAACCATGCGACAGCTGTCGTTGTGGTCAACCGTCGCGCAGCGAGCGGAAGATGTCGCCCGTGTGCAGACCGTAGTTGCCCGACGCGCGGTCGGTGAAGAAGAAGCGCAAGGTTTGCGCGACGGTCGGGAACGCGATGTCGTTCCATGGAATTTCGTGCTCTTCGAAGAGGCGCACTTCGAGGCTCTCTTCGCCTGCTTCGACATCGAGATCGAGCAGCCGCGCGAGGTAGAACAGATGCACCTGATGCACGTGCGGCACGTTCAGCAGCGTGTACAGGTTTTGCACTTCGACGCGCGCGCCGGCTTCTTCCAGCGTTTCGCGCGAGGCGGCTTCCGAGGTGGTCTCTCCCATTTCCATGAAGCCTGCGGGCAGAGTCCAGTAGCCGTAGCGCGGTTCGATCGCGCGCCGGCACAGCAGCACCTTGTCATCCCAGACGGGAACGGTGCCGACCACGTTGCGCGGATTCTGATAGTGCACGGTGCCGCAGCTCGCGCAGACGAAGCGTTCACGGTTGTCGCCGGGCGGGATGCTCAGGCTCACTGCGTGGCCGCAGACGGAACAGAATTTCATAGGAAGCGGATGGGAAACGGTGATGGGAGTGTATCACCGGGGAGCGGCGTGACGATGACGGAGGCGGACGACGTAAGTGCTGCGTGCGCGTGATGATTTCGTGTTGAAGCGAAGGCCGACCCGCAAAACAAAAAACCCGCCATGGGCGGGTTTGATGGTGCGACGGCTTGATGACGCTTGGAACATGTAACCAGTGAGTACTGGTTGCGGGGGTAGGATTTGAACCTACGACCTTCGGGTTATGAGCCCGACGAGCTGCCAGACTGCTCCACCCCGCGTCCGTCGAAGAAAAGATTATAGGGCAACCGCATGCTCAATGCAATCAGTTTTTAAGAATCGACATGAAAGTGTGGAAAGCGACGGTGATCTGGCTTGCCGCGACAAGTGCGTCGAAGGCGCATCGAATGCCCGTCGTTACTGTGAGAGCATGGCCATGTAGCGCACGACACGTGCGCTAGAATCCTCGTTCTTCGGTGCCGAACGAGACTTCTATCGCGTGCGGCACCGCATTCATCAATGCTCTCTCGACACGCCATGGACATCGCTCACGATTTGCAGTCGATCGCTGCGCAGGAACACTCGCTTGTCTTCCCTCATTTCGATGCCGACACCGCGTGGCAACTCGGCGCGTATCTGCGCGAGGTCGCGAAAGCGCGCGGCCTTGCGCTCGCCATCGATATCCGCACGTTCGGCCAGCCCATGTTCTTCTCGTTGCTGGAAGGCGCGACGCCGGACAACGTCAACTGGGCGCGCCGCAAGGGCAACACGGTCGCGTATTTCCGCTGCAGCTCGTATGCCGTCGGGCTGAAGCTGCAACAGTCGAACGCGACGCTGGCCGACAAACACAGTCTTCCCGTGGCCGACTATGCATCGCATGGCGGTGCGTTTCCGCTGACCGTGAAGGGCGCGGGCGTAATCGGATCGGTGACGGTATCGGGGCTGCCGCAACGCGCGGATCACGAACTCGTCGTCGAGGCGCTGTGCGCGCAACTCGGCCACGACTACAGCAAGCTCGCGCTTGCGAAGGCCTGACGCATGCGCGTGCCGCCCTATGCATTGCTCGGCATCGCCATCGTCGCCGAAGTGATCGCGACCTCGGCGCTGCGCGCGTCGGAAGGCTTCACGCGGCTCGTGCCCGCGCTCGTCGTGCTGCTCGGCTACGGCATTTCGTTTTACTGCCTGTCGCTCACGCTGAAGAGCCTGCCCGTCGGCATCGTGTATGCGATCTGGTCCGGCGTCGGGATCGTGCTGATCACGCTGGTCGCGATCGTGATGTATCGACAGGTGCCGGATCTTGCGGCTGTCGCGGGTTTGAGCCTGATCGTCGCGGGCGTCGTCGTGCTCAACCTGTTTTCGAAGATGCAGGCGCATTGACGCCGCGCGGCGCTGACAGCTAGTGAATCACTTGCAGCGAATCACCATCGAACGGTTCTTCACGCTCGCCGACACCACGTTCGTGACGCTGCCGCCTGCCAGGCCGCCATCGTCGCTGTCCTTCGAAACGATGTCGTAACCCGTCGCGCCGCACGCCTTGCCCGCCAGCACGTAGCACGATGCCCAGCTCGAACTCGCGTCCGCGCCGCTGCAGCTGACCGCGAAGCCGGTTTCGCCGTTGGGCAGGTTGATCAGCTTCGTTTCGTTCGACGACGCGCATGCGCCAAGGCTCGCAATCGCGAGTGCGGCAAGCGGCAGCGCGGCAGCACGAATCGCGTGGGAGACAAGAGGGTGGCGCGCGCGCCGTTCGATCGACTTCATTGTGTTTCCTTCCAGAAATAAGCTGTGACGCGAGCACTGCGAACGGGAGCCGCCAGCGTCGTCCTCCCGATATGGGTGACGAGCTACCGCTGGCGTGCCGCATTGCGGACATGACGCGGGCCATGGTGGCTTGACGAGACGTCGGGGGCCTCAGGCTTGCGGTCGGAGGCTCAAGTGTCCCGTTTCGGACAGATCGATTCGGATGCCCGCCTGCCCGACGAGGCGCCGGCTGTCGGCGCCTTCTTCCGTCGCCGCGTCCTCCCAGATACTGATCGCTTTCGGAATGTCGATGCCGTGACTTTCCGCGTATGCGAACCACGCGTTGGCCGCGTCCGGTTCGGCGATCTCGCGCTCTCGAAGCAAATATTTTCCCATATCGTCGGTTCTCGTCCGGAAATTGCAGGCGGCGCGCCCGTGTGCGCTTGTTGGGAGGGCCGCGCAGAACTTATCGCGCGGCGCGAGGACTTACCGTGTATCGCACGTGGCGTGCCGCGTGCTGTCGATTCCATTGCAGCAACATCGAACGAGAGGCGAACATGGCAGAGCGGGTGAGCGGCCCTTATCGGGGCTATTACATCAGCGCATCGGCGCGGCTCGTGCCGCCGCATGAGCAGGCGCGGCGCGCGGGCGAGCGGGAAGGGCTGTATGTCGGAGCGGTCAGTCTGTCGGAGCGCGGGCCCGATGATCCGCACCTGATCGAAACGCTGATCGAAATCGGCGACGAGCATCGCTTCGCGTCGGAAGACGAAGCGCTGGTCTTTGTCGAGAAGGCGGGCCGCGCGTATGTCGACCGGCTGCTGGACGGTGAGTGATTCGGGGCCCTACGCGCGCCGGTCGAGCACACGCATCAGACCGGACGGACGCGCCGCGCCGCTGAAGCAAGCCCGGCAAAACGCGACGTACCCGACGCTGGACCGTCGCATGCCGCTACGAGTACCATTAAGCCCGCTAATTGGGCCAGTGGTCCGCATGCCGGTTCTCGCGCACCTATGCGGCCACTCGCCTGGAACGCCGGATTTTCCCGATGAGGTCACCATGGAGATTCGTTTTCCCGCGGACGCGCCCGCTTACCGCGACTTCAATCTGACGCTGGTGTTTCCGGCGCTGGTCGACGGTGAGCGGGTGCCGTGCGCGATTTCCGTCGAAGCGCTCGAAGATCATTTCGGCGCCGACGCGAACGACACCGACGCCTGGCGCCGCGCATTCGACGCGGGCCGCGAGCGTATCGAAGCCGTCGCGCGCGAACATCTGCTGATCAGCAATGGCACGCCGGTTCTGCTCAAGAGCGGCCACTTTCCGCCGGGCAATCTCGCGAGTGCCTGAACAGCGCACATTACGAAGCGTTTGCGAGGCGGCGTCCGTCACGCCGCCTGCGCGCCAGCGGCCTGTTGCACCGCACGCTGCGCAGCCGCCAGCGACTGCGCAATGCCCGCTTCATACGATGTCTTCCTGACAGGACCAATCAGCCTGGTCAGCGCCGAGTCGTCGAGCACGACGGGGTCCGTCAGCAGGTAATGCATTTCGACCATTTCGCGCAGCAGCGGGTTGAAGAGACCCATGATGCGCAGCATCGTCTTGTTCGCCACCATTAGCTTCGGTTCGCGTTGCGCGAGCGCGTAGGCGCGTTCAGCGATTTCGCGCTGCGTGATGGTGCCCGCGCCTGCCAGATGCAGCACGCGGCCAAATGCTTCGGGCGTGCGCGAAAGGCGTTCGACGACTGGCCCCACGTCGGGCATGAACACGAATTCATGCGGCACGTCGATCGGGCCGATCATCTGCGCCCGTGTGCCTTTCGCCGCGCCTTCGAATACGCCATGCAGGAAGCTGCGCTCGACGCCCGGACCATAGAAGTCGGGTAGGCGCAGCACGAGCGTTTCGAGCCCGTCGTGGCCATGCGCGTCGATCACGAGATTCTCCTGTGCGAGCCGCATCTTGCCTTTGAACGTATGCGGCTCGCGCAGATGCGACTCGGTGACGGGCGTGCTGCGCGCGCGTCCATACGGATAAACGGTGCCGATCAGGATCAGGCGCTGCACGCCGGCCGCGCGCAGTCCGTCGAGCGTCTTTTGCATAAGCACGGGATGCTGTTCGAACTGGTGATACGGCACACCGACGAGATACACCGCCGTCTGCAAGCCGGCTGCCGCGGCGGCGATCGTGGCGGGATCGTCCGGATTCCACGTAACGACTTCCGCCAGAGGATCGTGACCGAACGACGCCTGTAGCGCCTGCCTCCCGCGTCCGATCACCCGATAGCGCCGGCCCGCCGCGCTGAGCGCGTGGGCGATGCTGCGTCCGGCGGCGCCCGCCGCGCCGAACAGCCCGATCTGTACTGCGTTTTCCATGACATCTCCCGTCGACGGCGCCCCGTTCTATCGTTGAGACTGAGCGCAAGAAATTTACTGAACACTGTTCACTGAACGATGTTCAGTTTAAATTGACTTTTCAGTTTGTCAACCGGAAAATCGGCGTCATGGGAATCGCTGAAAGAAAGACTCGTCAGAAACAGGAACTGCGCACGCGCATCCTCGACGCCGCGCGGCGCATCGTCATGCGCGAGGGCTTTGGCGCGCTGTCGATGCGCAAGATCGCCGATGCAATCGAATACTCGCCGGCCACGCTGTATCTGCACTTCGAAAGCCGCGATGCGATTGCGCGCGCGCTGTGCGCGGAGGGCTACGCGCAACTGCTGGCCAGTTTCGAGCCGTTGACGGCCATCGCCGATGCCGCTGAACGGCTCAAGGCGATCGGCCGCGCGTATGTCGCGTTCGGTGTCGCGCATCCGGAAACGTACCGGCTGATCTTCATGGAAGACCCGTCCTATACGGGCGCCGCGCTCGTTGGCGGGGCGGGCGCTGATGGCGGAGGTGACGAGGACCATGCAGACCACGCAGACGATAAGGCGTTCCGTTTGATGGTCGACTCGATCGATGCGCTCAAGGCAGGCGGCCGTCTGCCGGACGCGCCCGATAGCCAGGTGTGCGCCGAGGCGTTCTGGGCGACGATGCACGGCATCGTCGCGTTGCATCTGACGTGCCCCGTGTTTCCGCGCGCGCCGCTCGATGCCGTGGTGGACGCAGCGCTCGTCGCGTGGTTCGGCGCGGGCGACGCGACAACAGCAGCGAATAAGGACGAAGCGTCAGGCGAGGGCGCGACGCCCGCTCAGACGCAGCACGTCGACAAGCCGTCAAAGCCGCGGCGTGCCGCATCATCGAAACCGAAAGCCGCATAAGGCCAGGCCGGCGCATCCACGCCTGCCGGTTTCACTGAAGAAGTCCGATACGCGTGCTACCGTTTGCGTCGCACGCCCATTCAACCGCTTCACGCCCACACCATGTCGATACCCGAATCGCCCCGCGGCTCCGACGAGCTGATCGCCTATGTCGCCAATCGCATTGGCTTCATCGAACTGAACCGGCCGAAGGCGCTCAACGCGCTGTCGCTGGACATGATGCGCGCGATGCATGCGGCACTCGACGAATGGCGCGAAGATCCCGACGTGCTGGCCGTCGTCGTGCGCAGCACGAGCGAGCGCGCGTTCTGCGCGGGCGGCGACATCCGTTACCTGTATGAATCATTCCGCCGTGGCGACGGCGATGCCGTGGACACGTTCTTCATCGACGAATACCGGCTCGACCACGCCATCTTCACCTACACGAAGCCGTATATCGCGTTCATGAACGGCATCGTGATGGGCGGCGGTATGGGCATTTCGCAGGGCGCGCATCGCACGGGCGGCTTGCGTGTCGTGACCTCGACGACGCGCATGGCGATGCCGGAATCGCGCATCGGCCTGTTTCCCGATGTCGGCGCGGGCTGGTTTCTCGCGCGCACACCGGGCGCGATCGGCCGCTATCTTGCTGTGACGGGCGAGACGATCGGCCCGGCCGACGCGCTCTACGCGGGTCTCGCCGACGCCTGGCTGCCCGATCAGGCGATTCCCTCACTGATCGACCGCCTGAAGACGGAGTCATTCGAGCAGGGCGCCGACGTCGTCGCGGCCGTGCTGCGTGAAGCGCAATCGCACAAGATCGTGCCGACGCCCGACACATCGCCGCTCGCCGACGCGCGCACGTCGATCGACCGGCACTTCGCGCTGCCGGACATCGTGCAGATCATCCAGTCGCTCGATCGCGAAGGCGATTGCAACTACGCCGACTGGGCCGACCAGACGGGCGCCGTGCTGCGCGAGCGCTCGCCGCTGTCGATGGCCGTTGCACTGGAGGTGGTGACGCGCGCCGAAGGCACGATGGCGGAATGCCTGCGCCGCGATCTGGATCTGACGCGCTCGTCGTTCGAACGCGGCGACGCGCCGGAAGGCATCCGCGCGCGCATCATCGATAAAGACAACAAGCCGCAGTGGCGCTTTGCGCGCATCGAGGACGTGACGCGCACGGACGTCGAGAAGATGTTCGACAGCCCTTGGCCCGCGAACGAGCATCCGCTGCGCGACCTGCAGGGCTGAAGCAAAAGACGAACGAACGGGCGGGCGGCCTTAGTCCTCGCTCGCCATGAAGGCGCGCATGAATACGAGCGCGCCCCAGCCCCACATCGCATTCGACGCGAAGCCGAGCGCAAGGCGCGGCAGCATGTTGCCCGTCGGCCAGATGCCGCGAAGGGGATCGACGACGAACACGCCCGCCGCCGTCAGCACGATGCCGCCGAACACGAACGCCTGAACCCACGGCGCGGGCCGCTCGGGCGATACGCGCAACAGCCACGCCATCAGCACGCCCCATACCGAACTCCAGATCGCGTTGGCGATGAATTCCGGCAGCCCGATGGGCACGAACGGCGTGGTCGAGAACCCTGTCGGGTCGATGAGGCCGGCGGCGTGCAGGAGCGCGAGTGTCGACTCGTGAAAGAACAGCGACGCCAGAAAGCCGGACACGAACGGCAGGATGATTTTTTGCATGCTTGACAGCGACGGTCGCCGGGCGTCATTGACTTTGCGCAACGCCCGCGCAGGTTGATCGGAACGAGCGCCATTATATGGGTTGCGCGGCGCGGATCAGGTGCGCTGGCGGACGGTGCGCGTGCGCGGCGTATGCTGCAGCGTCAGGTAAAGCACGAAAGTGGAAAACCTAAGCTCAAAAAAATCGTTCAAAAGAAAGAGCGCGGTCCATAGACTGTTTTCCCATGCAGGCGGCGCAGCACGCATGAAGCACGCATGAAGCGTGTGCGAGAAGCACATGCGAGGCGCCGCTGCCCGACACGCAGCGCGCACATTGGATGAGGCGCGCTGCGTGCGCCGATCACATCGATTCACTTGAGAGAACTCGTCGCGATGTCCCATCCGATGCCCATTCGTGCTTGCCCGGCTGCGCCGTCCGCGGCGCGCGATCCAGGCCTGCCGGGCAGGCCGCCTCGCTGTCGCCGCTGACGCGGTCTTCTTCAATCACCCGTTTTCGATGCGCTGCGCGTGCGTGGCAGGGCGTGTCACGCCTTTCGCACGCGCCCGCAAGCAACGCATCCCGTCATCCCTAAGACATCAGACGAACAAGGCAGGAACTGCAGATGAATGTGTTCTGGTTCATTCCGACTCACGGCGACAGCCGCTATCTCGGCACGTCGCAAGGCGCGCGTGCAGCCGACTATGACTACTTCCGGCAGATCGCCGTCGCAGCCGATACGCTCGGCTACGAGGGCGTGCTGCTGCCGACGGGCCGCTCGTGCGAAGACGCATGGGTCGTCGCGTCGAGCCTGATTCCCGCCACCAAGCGCCTGAAGTTCCTCGTCGCGATCCGTCCGGGAATCTCGTCGCCGGGGCTGTCGGCGCGTATGGCGTCGACCTTCGACCGGCTGTCGGGCGGGCGTTTGCTGATCAACGTCGTGACGGGCGGCGATGCCGCGGAACTCGAAGGCGACGGGCTGTTCGTCGATCACGACACGCGCTACGAAATCACCGATGAATTCCTGCGCATCTGGCGCGGCCTGCTGACTAGCGCGCATCAGGGTGAGACCTTCGATTTCATCGGCAAGCATCTGACGTCGAAGGGCGGCAAGGTGCTGTATCCGCCCGTGCAGGACCCGCATCCGCCGCTGTGGTTCGGCGGCTCGTCGCCGGCGGCGCACGAGATGGCGGGCGAGCACATCGACACGTATCTGACGTGGGGCGAGCCGCCCGAAGCGGTCGCGAAGAAGGTCGCCGACATCCGCGCGCGCGCCGCGCAGCACGGCCGCAAGATCAAGTTCGGTATTCGCCTGCATGTGATCGTGCGCGAGACGGAAGACGAAGCGTGGGCAGCCGCCGACAAGCTCATCAGCAAGCTCGACGACGAAACGGTCGCCCGCGCGCAGGCGTCGTTCTCGAAGATGGATTCCGAAGGGCAGCGGCGCATGGCCGCACTGCACGGCGGCAAGCGCGGCTCGCGCCAGGACCTGGAGGTGTATCCGAACCTGTGGGCGGGCGTGGGCCTGGTGCGCGGCGGCGCGGGCACGGCGCTCGTCGGCAGCCCGGAGCAGGTCGCGGCGCGCATGCAGGAATACGCGGACCTTGGCATCGAGACGTTCATTCTGTCCGGTTATCCGCATCTCGAAGAGTCGTACCGCTTTGCCGAGCTCGTGTTCCCGCTGCTGCCGGGTCGGCAGCAGGCGGCGGTGAGCGGCAGCCTGCCGCTGTCGGGGCCGTTCGGCGAAATCGTCGGCAACAACTATGCGCCGAAGGCGTCGCAAAGCTGATTCGTTGTCCGGAGGCGATGCGCAACGACGCGTCGCTTCATGAAAGGAGTGCTGGTTTATGTCGACTGTTTCTGGCAACCGTGCTGCGGGTTTCAATCTCGCCCGCCTGAACCTGGGGCCGCTCGCGCTCAGGCTCGCGCCGTGGATCGTGCCGCTCGTCATCCTGCTCGCGTGGGAAATCGCCGCGCGCAGTGGCGTGCTGTCGACGCGTGTGCTGCCCGAGCCGCTCGCCGTCGTGAAGGCCGCGTGGTCGCTGATCGAGTCGGGCGAAATGTGGGCTGACGTGAAGGTCAGTACGTGGCGCGCGGTGTCGGGCTTCGCGATCGGCGGCGGCATCGGTTTCGTGCTCGGGCTTGCGACAGGTCTGTTCCGGCCCGTCGATATCGCGCTCGACACGACCGTGCAAATGATCCGCAACATCCCCGCGCTCGCGATGATTCCGCTCGTGATCCTTTGGTTCGGTATCGAGGAGGAGGCGAAGGTGTTTCTGGTGTCGCTGGGCGTGTTCTTTCCAATCTATGTGAACACGTATCACGGCATCCGTTCCGTCGACGCGAATCTGATCGAAATGGCACGCAGCTACGGCGTGAAGGGTTTCGCGCTGTATCGCGACGTGATCCTGCCGGGCGCGCTGCCGTCGATTCTCGTCGGCGTGCGTTTCGCGTTCGGGCTGATGTGGGTCACGCTGATCGTCGCGGAAACGATCTCCGCGCAATCGGGCATCGGCTACATGACGATGAACGCGCGCGAGTTTCTGCAAACGGATGTGGTGGTGGTCGGGATTCTGCTGTATGCGGCGCTCGGCAAGCTCGCCGACATGCTCGCGAAAGGGCTCGAGCGGGTGTCGCTGCGCTGGCATCCCGCGTATCAACGAGGAACGAAAGCATGATTGCGAGCACATTGTCCGTATTGATGGGCGGGATCACGGGCGCGGATCTCGAAGACGAGCTTCGGCAGCAGGGCACGCATGAGCTTGCGTCGACGCAAGCACCCGCGCTGCGCGAGATCGCACGTGAAAAGCACGATATTTCGGTCGAACTGCGCGGCGTTGGCAAACGCTACGGCGAGCGCGCGGTGCTCACGGACTTCGATCTGTCGATCAAGCGCGGCAGCTTCGTGTCGATCGTCGGACGCAGCGGCTGCGGGAAGTCGACATTGCTGCGGCTGATCGCGGGTCTCGAAGCGCCGACCTCGGGCACGCTCGACAAACACGCCGACGGCTCGCATCCCTTCGACACGCGGATCATGTTTCAGGACGCGCGTCTGCTGCCGTGGAAGACGGTGCTGCAGAACGTGATGCTGGGCCTCGGCCGTTCATCACGCGACAAAGCGCGCGCGGTGCTCGACGAAGTCGGCTTGCTCGAACGCGCGAACGACTGGCCCGCGCAACTGTCGGGTGGCCAGCGGCAGCGCGTCGCGCTGGCGCGCGCGCTCGTGCATCGGCCGCAACTGCTGCTGCTCGACGAGCCGCTTGGCGCGCTCGACGCGTTGACGCGCATCGAAATGCACGCGCTGATCGAGCGCTTGTGGCGTGAGCACCGTTTCACTGCGCTGCTCGTCACGCACGACGTGCAGGAAGCCGTCGCGCTCGGCGATCGCATTCTGCTGATCGAGGAGGGCAGGATCGCGCTCGATCAACCCGTGCCACTCGCGCGGCCGCGCGAGCGGGCGACGGCGGCATTCGCGCAACTCGAAGAACGCGTGTTGCAGCGTGTGATGAAGACACGCGCAACCGACGAACCCGCACCTCAGGATGCCCGCACCGTGCATGCACGCGATATCCGCTGGGCAGTTTGAACGCTGGCTGGATACTTTTTCATCGACCCACCGGAGCTATCCGATATGAGCATTTCCGCGATCAACGTACGCAACCAGTTCAAAGGCAAAGTGAAGGAAATCATCCGCGGACCCGTCGTGTCCGAAGTCGATGTCGATACGCCGTTCGGCGTCGTCACGTCGGTCATCACGACGCGCTCGATCGACGAACTCGAACTGAAGGTCGGCGCGGAAGTGGTCGCGCTCGTCAAGTCGACGGAGGTGTCGATCGCGCGCCTGTAACGCGCGCTGTTGCCGCTGTTGCTTGTGACGCGCGGCGCTTTGTCGAAGCCGCCGACGCTGCCCGCTATTTCGCGTTCGTCGCGCTGGCGGGCGGGTGAACCGACATGTCGTCGTTGGGCGGCTTGCGCGGCTTCTTGACGGGCATGTTGTCGGGATTGGTCGCGCTCGCCGCGCCCGAGGCCGCCGCGGGCGGCGGTTTCACCATCGTCGTGCCGCCCGTTTGCGGCGCGACGGTCTGGCCCCACGCCAACTGCGCGACACCCGCCGATGCCGCAAGCACGGCGGCGCTTCCTATCGACGCCCATGCATGACGTCTGAGTTTCATCATCGTCGCAATCATTGGGTTCTCTCTGCGGTTTTTTTCTCCTGTTGCTAGGCGCGTGCCAGCCGCTGCGGGCCGCGCGTTCTTCTGCATCGGATAGCGCGTGCGGGCGCGCACCGCGTCCCGTCCCGTCCCGGCAATCCTGGCTGGAAGTGCTAGCATGAATTCAGCATCGACTGGCGCATTGCCATACGGGCGGCGCGCCGCCAACGAATGTGGAGGCTGCGATGACGAAGTCCTTGAGTGCGGTTGCAATCGATACCTTACGGCAACTGAACGACATCGGAACCGGGCAGGCGGCGCCTGCCGTCGAGCCCGTCGTCGAGAAAGAGTTGCTGGGAGCGGGGCTGGTGGCGAAATCGGGGAAGGGCGCGGGCGTCGAAATCACCTGCGACGGCAGGAAGTATCTGTCCGGCGATTGCGACTGATCCGGCGACTGAACCTGAGACGGAGGGACGCGCGATGGAGCCGAAAGGCATCGACATGGGCGACTACCAGGAGCGCTACAAGGAGTTCGAGATGGAGGTCTGCGTCGAGCAGGTGCTGACGGGCGTCAAGGCGCACTTCCGCATACTGAAGGACGACGCGGTGATGTTGGACTGGCGGCTGGTGCCGATCGACGGCTTCTGGCCGACCGAGCACGCAGCGGCCGAAGCGGGCTTCCGCGCAGCGCGCGAAGCCATCGATGTCGAACTGCTGGCCGCAGGCGGATAGTCGTTTCACACGGCGCAAAAAATAAAGCCGGATGCTCTGAGAAGAACATCCGGCTGAACTACACCTGCAACAACAGACTGCGTGGTACTGCCAGGGTACGGCAACTTCCAACTGCTGGTACTTCCAGATACTGCTACTTCGCCATCAACGGTACTGCTTTACTACGGTCAAGCTTTGATTGCGGTACTGCTACATCTGGAACTGCAACTTCAAGACTACCTGCTGCCACTTCTACGACGACTGCAACTGCAAGTACTGCGTGCTACCAGTGCTGCTCGATACTGCTGGGTACTGCCTGCTACGAAACTGCTGTGTGCTTGCGGTCCTGTTTCGGCTTAGTGGCCGAAGAACACCGAGCCCGGGCCCGTCACGGGCTCATGCTTGCCAGCTTGCGACGAACCGTTTTGCACGCCGCCGTAGGCGTTTGCATTGGCTTGTTGCGCTTCAGCTGCCAGCGTTTCCGCGTTCTGGCCTTGTTGCGATGCCGGTGCGCCAACCGTCGGGTTGTAGTGCGGAGCCGGACCGTAGCCGCTTGCGAAAGCGGGAGCAGCCAGGGTAGCGGAAGCGGCGATCAGAACTGCGGCGATAAGCTTGGTCTTCATGGTGAACTCTCCGTAATGTTTTGATTCAGTAAGACGTTGCGGTCTTTGCTTTGCAGCGGTCTGTTCGCAACGTCGATGGAATGCAGTGTATACCCCTACTATCGGTTTTTTGTGCCGATAATTTGAAATTACTATTCTGAGATTAGAAACAATGCTGGGAGGCAGGCTGGGCGGGGTTTTGCCGCGTATGCACCCTTATAAGCGGGGCGTCACGACTCGAAAAACCTTATGTAAATCATGGGCTTCCGGGGTTGCTGCGGCGCAAAATGAGGGGTTTGGGGCGCGCTTGCGGTAAAATTGCGGGCTGAATTCACGCTGTTTTCTTTCTGGTCCGCTGCCTCATGTCTTCGAAGCCTGTTTCCAGTCCCCGTCGCGTATCCGTGGCGCCCATGATGGACTGGACTGATCGCCACTGTCGCTCGTTTCACCGCACGCTGTCGCGGCACACCTGGTTGTATACGGAGATGGTGACGACGGGCGCGCTGATTCACGGCGACGTCGAGCGCCACCTTGCGTTTACCGCCGACGAAGCGCCCGTCGCCCTGCAACTCGGCGGCAGCGAGCCGGACGATCTGGCGCGCTCGGCGAAACTCGGCGAGCAGTGGGGCTACGACGAGATCAATCTGAATTGCGGCTGTCCGTCGGAGCGTGTGCAGCGCGGCGCATTCGGTGCGTGTCTGATGAACGAGCCGCAACTCGTCGCCGATTGCGTGAAGGCGATGCGCGATGTGGTGTCGGTGCCCGTGACGGTCAAGCACCGGATCGGCGTCGATGACGTCGAAGACTACGCATTCGTGCGCGACTTCGTCGGCACGATTGCCGAGGCCGGTTGCGAGGTCTTCATCGTGCACGCGCGCAATGCGATCCTCAAAGGCCTCAGCCCGAAAGAGAACCGCGAGATTCCGCCGCTTAAGTACGACTACGCGTATCGGCTGAAGCGCGATTTTCCGCAGCTCGAGATCATCATCAACGGCGGGATCAAGACGCTCGACGAAGTCGAAGCACACTTGCAGCATGTGGACGGTGTGATGCTGGGCCGTGAGGCGTATCACAACCCTTACGTGCTCGCCGATGTCGACGCGCGTTTCTACGGCTCGACGGATGCCGCGCCGACCCGCGAAGAAGCGGAAGCGAAGCTGATCGAGTACTGCCGCGCCGAACTCGCGCGCGGCACGTATCCGGGCGCGATCGTGCGTCATGCGCTGGGGCTGTATCGCGGCGTGGCGGGTGCGCGCGGATGGCGGCGCGTGCTGTCGGACAGCAAGAAGCTCCAGGCGCGCGATCTCGCAATTTTCGACGAAGCGCGACAGCATTTGCGCGAACCCAGCGAAATCTTTGAATAAAGGGCTTTGCAAATACGGTTCGTGTTTGTATAATCTCGCTTCTTCGTTGCTGAGCGCCGCTCTGCGGCAGGCGGCGAAGATGTAGTGCAGTGGTGGCTGTAGCTCAGTTGGTAGAGTCCAGGATTGTGATTCCTGTCGTCGTGGGTTCGAGTCCCATCAGCCACCCCAAAAGATTCAACTGCATCAAGCAGTTAGGCAAACGAAGCCGTTCCGGAATGCGAAATTCGGAACGGCTTTTTTGTTTTCGGAATCTACTCCGTCGCTTTCGCGACCTTCACCTTGCGGCGATCGTAGTGTCGCGCCGTGGTCGACGGGCTCGCATGGCCGGCAAAGTCGTATGCGTCCGGATCGCTATTTTCGAGCTTCGTTGTGATTGCAACGGGCCGGATGTCTAGCATCGAAAAGTAGGCGGGGTGGTTCGTCAGTTGCAGATCCATGCCGCCATGAATCGGACTGTTGACCCGGTTCGCGATCCGCTGCGCTGCTTCGCGCATCTTCTTCGCCTCAAACTCTTTCGCGATCGCCGGATCGAACGAGCCGATGTATGTGTACATCGCGTCTTGCCAAACCGATCCCCAGCCGCTCTTCGAATACGGCTGCCCGCGGCGATTCGGAAACAGGAACAGGCTCGCCACCTTGCGATCACGCTTCGCGCGCTCGACCACGACACGCAGCCGCGTCGACCAGTGGCGTAACTTCAGCGTCTCGCTTTCTCCCTTCTTGCGCTTTGCGTTGACGACCTTCACGCCTGCGCCCGTGATACCTGACATGTGGTACGGGCGGATCTCTGCCGCGCGGAACCCGGTCAGGTAGCAGAACATCGCTGCGAGTCCCATCGTCCGATAGGCCTGTTCCTGCTTCAGTGCCCAGAGATAGAAGCGGACGACCTGCGAACGCTCGACGGTGCGCACGTCCTTCTCAGCTTTGTTCAGCATCATCCCGACGAACGGGTTGGCCTTAATGACGCCCCAGCGAATGGCGTAATTGCAGATGGTCTGCATCAACGCCAGGTCCTTGTTTGCGCCGATCGGCGCGCCAGCCTTCGCGCGATCGTCGAGGTACTGATAGCCGTGCACCGTCTCCAGCGCTTTCGGCGCCATGCGACCGAAGAACTTCGTGAGACGATCGTACGCACCCTCGCGCACTGCAAGACCTTCCTTCGACTGGTCGCGATAGTGTGTCGGTGCGATGTCGGTCTTGAAGCGATCGATCATCTCGGCGACCGAACCGGCGATGACCTGGCCGGCTTGAATGTCGAGCGCCTTCCGCTTCGCGCTGCGCTCCGCGACAGAGATTGCATGGCGATCGCCGCGCGGTGCGGTGCTCAAAGTCTCGCTCCGGCCGTCCGGGTACTTGTACCAGAACGAGACTTTGCGCACCCCATGGCGCTTATAGAGTCGATCGATGCCGGTCGACTCGTTGATCTGTTGCTCGTCATGCGAAGGCTTGGCGGTTCGGCGCGGCATCGTATTTCGTTGTTTTCGATTCATTAGAGAGACCGAGCTTCTGGTCGCGATACGCGCGCGCGACCTTGGGCAATCCGTTCTTGTCGACGACGAATCGCCAACGGTTGTTTTCGAGCCAGTGCGTCATGGCTGCGCGCTGGTTCGCTTTGCAGCCGACCAGGTCGGCCAGCTCATGCGCGGTGAGATAGTCGCTCATCGATACCCCATTGTTTTCTCGTTGTTTCGATTACCCGTTGTGCTGCTTCAAACATGCTAGATTTAATAAGTGCGTCTCTCAGGTGAGTGACATGGAACCGTGCAACGCTTGTAAAACACTGTCTGGAAAGCTGTCATCCACACCACCTCACGGCGACCTGTACGCAATGGGCCGCGGGATCTTCGGATACCCAAACCACCCGACGAAGCGCTACGATCAGTACAGGTGCACCGTATGCGGTAACTGGATGCATCGTTGCACTCACGATGGCGATCCACCCGGCGTATGGTCCTTGCGCGACCCTGGCGCCTGTAAGGCAATCTCGGACGGACCATCTCAACCTACCGTGCCCTGAGGAAAAGCATCATGGGTGCGGCCGTCTAGCTGGCGGCCGGCCAGCTTCTTGCCGACCTTCACCATGCCGTATGCTTTCTCGGCGTCCGCATAACCTTCGCGATGCCAACTCGGCTTCGTCAGCACTCCATCGAGGTGCACCCACTGGGCAGCGTTGCGCGCCATGTCGCAGTCGTGGTGTCCGTTCTCCGTCGATGCAATCTGCCATTCGCCCCATTGCTTGAACAGGAACGGTACGCCAGCGGCGGCGCACTGATCGCGCAGCGACAAAGCCCAGTCCGGATGCATTGGCCGCGCGCCGTGGCCGCTCTCGCCGCCGACGATGACCCAATCCAACCGAGCGCCGATGATTCGCGGGCGGACTGCTACATGCTGCGTCGAGTAGACGATTTGGCCGCGCAGGGCGTCTAGATCGGACTCGTCTCCATGTGCGAGTGCGTCTAGTTTGACCGGCCCGAGCAACGGCTCCATCGACAAGAATCGAACACGCGCGGGCACTCCCAGAAGCTTCGGAATATCGCGGTCGGCGTCGACTTGGTTGACGATCGTTGCGCCGAGCCAGACGTTGAAGGGAAGGCGCGGCGATTCGAGGCATTCGAGATCGAACCGACGCTGAGCCGTCTCGCTGATCATCGGCATGACGTTGCCGATGCGCTTCGTCAGCAGCAGCCAGTCGAGATCCTGTGTCTTCTCGATCAGGTCAAACAGATCGGCACGCCATGCTGGATCGACGGCGTTATCGAACACGTCAGCGAGCGACGCACAGAAGACACGTTGGCGGCGGCCGTGCTCAGCGTAGAACGCGTCAGCCTGCGCGTTCCACTGCAACGGCTTGCGCCAATTCGCAGGCGACGTGCGGCGCCGCGGCGCGCCCGGTCCCCAGTTGATCGCGGTACCGCCCGCGAAACGAGCGTTGCGCGTCTCGGCATAGCAGTGATCGCAACCGGGGCCAACCTTCTGGCAACCTTCCCACGGGTTGAACGTGTGGTCGGTCCACTCGATTTTGCTGTTCTCGCTCATGCTAGGATTCCCCAAGAAACCGAACGGAGGGTGCGATGCAGGTTTTCTCGTACAAAGGCCGAAGTGTCGAATGCACAGCGCAATCGCAGAAGCGCAGTAAGGTTGAGACGTACGGTTTCCTTGGTCGAATTATTTTCGCGTCCGATCAAGCATATCCATCTCCGTGGGTTTTCGATTCTGCGGCTGGAGAGTCGTACACGACGCCAGAACTCGCGGAGCTCGCGTGCTACGAGCGCGGCAAGGAAATTATCGATTCGGAGGGGTGGGGGGGTCATTAGGCCATCCTCCAGGTTATCGGGACCGCGACGCGCTTCATGCCTTATCTCCCTTCTCTGCGGATGCCGCGATAGCGGCGTCGATAATGTCGTCGAGCTTTTTGCCGTGGTACATCTCGACTAATTCCTGCGCGCTCATGTTCTTGATGTTGCGCAGCCACCGATAACGCTCCGCATCCTTCGCCATTGCGCTGTCAGCGACAGGGGCGGCGTAGAGAGGCAGCACGCGCCAGCCTTGATTCTCGTAGTGCTCGACGGTGGGCTTCTTGGATGTGAGGAAAGCCAACGCGGGCTTCTCGCCTTCAGGTGACGAGCATTCCCACGCAACCGGCTCCAGACTCTTGATGTTGTCGGTCATGCTAGGGTTCCTTGATAACCACGGTGGAGGCAGCTATGACGAGCCAGCTTTCCGAATACCGCCCCGGCATCGAGATCCATGCGAACGTGCCGAATACTCCCGGACAAACTAGCTTCACCGGGTGGATAGTGATCGTCGATAAAACGAACGGTTCTCATGTCACAGAGACCCGGGTCACTCCGAAGTGGGCAAACCCCGCGCACACCGCAGAAGAGGCGTGTCGAATCCTGATTAAATATGGCAGGGAAGTGATCGAGGGAATCGCCCATGGCGGTGATTTCGTCAATAACGGTTGACGAAGAGGTTTGCATCACGCCACACCTCCTTCAGCGCTGTCGCTGGCTGCGAGACGGCGTTCAAGCTCTTTGATGCGGGCTGCCTGCGCGACCATCGCCGCGGCAGGATGATCGGGCAGCGGGCACCAGCCCGGCATAACTTCACCGGCGTCGAGTTCTTGTTGCACGACAGAGCAGTCGTAGATCCCACCGCTGCCGTACTGCCTTTTCGGGCATTCCTTGCAGCCGCGAATGATTGCGAGAACCTTGATCACGCGCCCTCCTTGTCGCTGGCTGTGGCGCTATCAGAGGCGCGCTTGACGCGCTCCGATTCCAGCGCTGCACATGCCATCATGTTGACGTTGAGCCCGAGCGCAACGGCGAACCGCGCCGCGTACACAAGGCTCATCTTGTATCCCTTGCCGTTTTCAAGTTCCCACACGTAGGACTTGGACGAGCCTGTAGAGTCGGCCACGTCTTCAAGCGTCATGCCAAGGGCTTCGCGGCGCGATTTGAGAAGTTCGCCAAGGGTCATTTCGCTGCCCACTCTTCAAAGAGGTTTCGCGCAAAGGCTTGGTATGTGAACGGGATGGTTCGATTGAAAACGGCGGTTATCTGCGCCTTCGACAGCTTCTGCCCGCTAGCGGCTGGAGGGGCGGTGTAGAGCGCCGTCATCTGATCTGGTATGCCATCGGCGCCGGTGAAAACTTTCGCCCATCGTTGTCCACCGCTCCTCAACCGCTCGACATCGTCCGATAGGCAATAAGCTACCGGCTCTGCCGCCGCTTCGGATGCGCGGGCGGATAGTGCGGCGCGCAATTCACGAGTCTCGCGTGCCATTTCCACCATTTCGAGCCGCGCACCTTCCGGGTTGGCCAAGATCATTTCTCGCGTTGCATTCCGCATCGCTTCCCGCGCTCCAGCATCGACGGCTGGCGCGGAAGGGGTGAGAACCGGAACCAGCACGTTTGCGATCCGATCGCGCAGCTGCTGCGCGCCGTGGAACTCGACGGCGATGTCGCGAACTTTATTCACGAGCGCGGCGATTTCGTGGTCTTTCATGGTTATCGTTGTCCTTGCGGTTAGATCAGATCAGGCGGCTTCGGGCGTGATCTTCACGCGGTAGCGGCCTTCGTCCAGGTTCACGATGATCTCGGTGTCGCCGATGGCGATCAGGTGCGCTACGGCGCCGTTGATGCATTGCGCCGTCACGTCCTGTTTGCTGGTCGCGACGCCGTCTTTTGCCTTGCCGATATAGATTCGGTGCGTCAGCGGAGACATCCACATTTCAAGAGGCATCGTTGTCGTCCTTTTGGTCTGGGAAAATAGGTTCCCATTGGCCGTTCAAATACACTTCCTGTGCTCCGATCGTGATCGTGCTGAACCACATCGAGCCGGGTTCGGCTATGCGCCACTCCTGAGCCGCCTCGTCGAACAGACGTACCGAGCCTTCGCGTAGATCATTCATTTGTCGGTGCTCGTTATCAGGTTGCGCAGCCACTGCGCGGCGTATGGGTCGATCTCGTTGTAGTAAGCGGCGCCCGCCATTCATTTCTTCCTCTATGCCTCGATTGCGCTGCAAGGGTGTGAACCGACAGGCATACCGATTGCGCGCCCCATTCGTCTCGCATACCGGCGATCACGTGAAATTGGAACTGTCATGCACGTGCGATACAAACCCTGCGCGCCATATCGCGGCTTCACAATTGACATAGAAGTCACTGCCGACACGGTCGTATCGCTTGAGGGATATGACCGGCGATATTTCGTCTCTTGGTCCATCCTCTCGTCGGATGGCAACTCCGCGCCGATCGCAAGCCTTCCCGAGAAACTCGATTTCTTTTCGCCCGATGCCGCTTTTTCATACGGCGAGAGCCGAGCACATGCATTCATCGACGGTTGCCTTGGACGCCCGTGTACGGAGGGCGAGGAGATATAGAGGTGTTGTATGTAGGCACTCATGACGCAACCTCATGAGCCGACACCACTTGTCTCCTGACCTCTGAGGCTCGCGTCTGCGAGCAGCCGAGGTATTTACGGATCTCCGTGACTGTCCCTCGAAGTCGTCCAGCCTCGATCGCCGCCGCAACGCGAGTAACGTCATCGACGGTCTTCACGGGCGCCGATTCCGGCTCGATCGCTGGTTCGGTAACGGCGTTACTCGGTTCCGTGACCGGCGTTACTGCCGCGCCAGTATTGGGTTTTAGCGATTCAACCGGGCGCAGCGCGAGCAGCCAACAGAAGCACGCGACTGCTTCTAGTACTGCCGCGAATGCGAGACCGGCGATCAGATCGACGCGACCTGACGGGATGCCGAACGCAGTCACAGCGCCCGTTACCGGGTCAGCGACGGCAGCGGCGCGCGCGGCGTCGGCGCGGTCCTGCGCGGCTTCCTGACGCTTTGCCTCGGTCGCCTCGACGTCGATCGCATCCAGCCGAGCGGCGAGCGTCGCGCGCTCAATGCGCAGGCTCGGGCACGGTTCGGCACAGCGGCGCTCGGTGACTCGGGCCAGTCGCGCCACGACTGAGGCGCGGTCGGCGGCGATGACTGCGGGGTTGCGGCCGGTCGTCTCGACTGCCGGGACGGCTGCCGCGCGCACCTCGCCAGCATGCTTCTGAGCCAGGAGGAAAAAGACCGCGTGACCGTAGCAGGTGGCCGCCATGCAGCCGATCCAGAGCACGACGCCGACTAGCCGAACGCGCCAGCCATGCGAACGGATCAGGGCAGGGAGCACGTGAGCGGCGACAACCAGCACGACTCCGACGGCGATCCAGAGCACCCGCTCAGCCAGAAACCCGCCACGCTGCCAGCCTGCCATTACTGACAGACACGCAGCAGTCAGGGTCGCCGGGACTGCGAGTAATGCCGGTTGCGCTCTCATTGGCATGGTCATGTCTCGGCGATCAAATTAGGCTGAATTTAGGCGTGGTACTCTCGATGACTACCATTTGGAGGTCACCATGGCCGAACGAACGGTTCGTGCTGGCAAACACGAATTCAAGATTGCTTCCGTGGCGCTTACCGATGGAGGCTTTACAGCGACGATCAGCTACATCAAACATGAGCGTGATGGGAAATCTGAAAGTCGAGTCGAGAGCGGACTGCGCCACGAATCTGAAGATGAGGCGCTGAGCGCGGGCGAGGAGACAGCACGACTGATGGCTGAGAACGTTCGAGACTGACATCAGTTGATCCTCGTGAACTCAACTACCCAGACCCAAGGGTTAGCATCCCAGCCGAAGCCGCGTGCCGCGTTGAGGCTGTCCCAGAGCGTCCAGAACGAATCACGGGCGTTGAGGCAGACCAGCTCGTCGCATTGCGCGGTTGACCGCAGGTAGTCTTTCCAGTACTCGCCTTCGTTGCGCAGGCTCTCGACGCCTTCAGCCGCTGCGTCGGCTTCCGTGATGTCCTGCAGCCGCTCGACGCGCACGCCAGTCACTTCGAGCGTGATGCGCGACGCCCAGCGCGGCATGTGGATCGACGGACGCCACGGTTCGCTGTCGCGAGCTTGCGTTGCCTGGAATTCGACGCGGCGGCAATACTGTTGGTCCGGTACGTATCGAGCGACGCCCAACTCGGTCGTCTTTCCGGGCGGGTTAATCGCGACGACGCCGCGCCACGTCTCGCGCACCCACAGACGGTCGCCGGGGGCGCCATACGGGCACCTCTCATAGCAGGCCGATCCGTCTGGGTGGATCGATGGGTGCCGGAATCCCGCCCAGAATTCACCGCGTGAGGCCTCGTATCCGAGGTCAGTCGAGTACTCGCCGCTGGCGAAGTAGTCGCCGGTCGTCCACGGACGCGATTTGACGACGCGGCGCGTCTGCGTCTTGCGACCGTCGAGCAGAGCGCGCACCATCGGGCCGCTGAAGAGAATCGGACGTTCTTTCATGGTCGTTCCGTGTGACCTAAACTGAATTTGCTCTGCCGCGAGACCTGCCAGCGTCCGGGGGGATCTGGTAGCTCTCAATCGATCGCTAATCAGGACGATCTGTTGACTGCGGCAGAGTCCTCCATCTCGTTCAAAAAAGAGAGGGTCGGGACTGCACCCTCAAATCGCCGGCTCGGGGGAGCCGCCGCACTCGCAGTTACTCGGGGGAGCCCAGCAGAATCGTTGTCGACGTCTGCTCTTCGATTTGCGACCAGATCGAGCGGAAGGCAGCTTCGAGCACCTTGTGCGGGCGCACGAGCTCGTACCAGATGGTCAGATTGCCGTCTTTGATGCGGTACTTGACGCGAGCTTCGACGGCCGAGGGCTGACCGTTTTCGAACACCGGGATTTCGAGCGTGATCTGCGACGGCATGGCGACTTTGTTGCCGGTCGCGTTGACGTCTTCCTTCCAGACGAAGTTGGTGCTGCCGTCCTGCAGGCGAGCTGCCGACACGAAGTTGCCTTCCTTGCTGGCTTCGAAGTTGAGCGCGACGCTCAGCATCGTCGAGCCATCCGGCGTCACGATGTCGGGCAGGTTGTCTTCGATCAGTTCGGCGAACTGCAGCTGATTGAGGCCCTTGCGATCCGAGCCCGTCCAGATCTTCCATTCGCGCGAGGCCGGTACCGGGAACTCGACGCGATAGCCGCGCCAGTTGGCACCCTTGGATGGATCGCCGTCACCGGCATATTCGTATGCCAAGTGATCGTCGATGACGCCGAGGATCTTCGCCGGGTCGAGGGACGCGTAAATCAGGCTCTCGGGGCGCTTTTGGCGATTGAAGTAGTTCACGAAGCTTGTTGCGTCGCGAAGTTTCACGACGCCGGTCACTCGCGCCGGGTTGTTGAACACCTCGTCGACGATCTGAGCCTTGTAGCCTTCCGGCACGATCACGAACGGCTTGCCATCCTGCAGCGGGCTCTTTTGTGCGCCGGCCAGCGAGGTGCCTGCGGCAAGAACGGCGGCGACGTTTTGTTCGCCCTGGAAATCGTGGAGCATGTTTTATCCGTATGAGAGTGAAGGGTGATTGATTGCCGTGCGGGATTAGCCGATCGAGACGGAACGCGGGCTGTCTGCCAGCGAGATACCAGGCAACTCGGTTTGACGCTCGCTGTGACGCGAGAGATTGTTTTCGACGGTCGGGAAGAACACCTCGGCCGTTTCCTTTTCGCGCGGCAGCGTCGCGACGACCTTGCCCGTCACCTCGAGCGCGTCTTGCACTTTTGCGAAGGGCTTCACCTCGAGGGTGATCGTGATCTTCCCGGCCTTGCCGGTGTCGCGGACCATCGCGACCAGCGTGTTGAGTTCGTTGGTCGCCTCTTCGACGACTGCGCCCCCGCGCAACTCCATGAGGGTCTGCGTAAAAGCCTTCTTCATTGCTTTTCTCCGTGATTGAAGGACTGCGCTTATTCGTAGTAACGCGGGTAGGGCGCCGCGTCGCTTTCGTGTTCGTCTTTCGTTTCGAACTGCTGGTCGTACATCGCGCAGCGTCGATTCATCAGGATTGCCGCACCTACCACGATGGCAACGACGAGTAGGAATCCTGAATAGAAGTAAAGGAAGATTTCCATCGGTGAGCCTTTACGGGATCAGGTGCAGCGAACCACGCTGCAGCGTTCAACTTCGGCCGCGCGATGTTCTGACGTGGCGCACATAAGCAGGTAGACGACGATCAACGCGGCTGCACCTGCCCAGATTCGGATTTGTTCGCGCATCACCACACCTTCAGCAGACGGCAGACGCCTTCGACAACGAATGGCAGGGCAGCGAGCATCGCGAAGCAGAGCAGCGGACGCTTCGTCGTGCGGCGCGAGTACTGCGCCAGCTCGGCATCGGTCAGCGGCGGCATAGCGACGAAGTACTCGACTTCGTCGACGACTCGCGTCGCGTAGGAGTGCAGCGGTTGAACGGATTCCATCTCGATCACCTGTGGCTCAGTGAGGGGAGACGCGGACGGCCCTTATCGAAGGCCATCTGGATGTCTACCTTCACGCGGTAACGGACCAGATCAGAGAGGGTGCGGACTGCAATGGAACGACCGACGCGAACCACAAAACGGCAATGGCCGTCGAGGCTCTTTGCTGCTGCACGGTGCATCGCTTTTCTGACGTTCATCTCTCACTCCAGACTATCTGGTGGTGTGTGAGATGCGCTCTAAGTACAAAACACTGCGCTGCAATGTTCTGAGCTTAGGGCGCTCCGCACGTCCGCGCCGGCATCCAGCGCTTGAGATGAAGTATAGAAAAACTAGACAACCGAAGTCAAGAAAATCGAGACTATCTGGGCGAGAAAATTTGTAACAGCGGCGAAAAGCAAAACGGCCCGACAGGATTGGGCCGTTAGTGATTCGCCAGAGTGGGGGATTGTGAATCAGCTTCGCCGCAGCGAATGCAAGGCCGGTGAGCGCAATTGCAGTCGCTATGAACCACTCGAGAAGGGTGGATTCGGTGTCCGGAGATTGGAAAATTCGCGACGGAGGTCACTAACGGATCCCACGAAGGGCCTCCGCCAGTTTGTCAATTGTATCCGACATCGTTCTGTGTATTTTCTTCGAGAACTCAAAGCGCGCACGGTCACCTTCGGTAACGGGATCTCCGCCTTTTGTAGCTTCATCCATCTCCGTCAATACTTCGCCAACGGCCGATTGCAACTCCCCGAACATCTCGCTGTATATTTTCAAGGCGCGGTTAGCTATCGCTAGGTTGCGTTTTAGCTCCGAAATTTCCTTATCTTTGGGGTCTACTTCCATCTGGCGCTCTGTTTGTTCGGTGGACTTTCAATCCGGTCGCCACATTGACGGCTTCGCAATGCCTGCGACGTAATGGATGTGGTCGATGTCAGCTTCCTCGAGCGTGACTTTTCCATGCGCCTCGTTGACGGAGAGCAGGTGATAGCGGCCGGCAGCCTTGTACGCAAGCTCTTTGACCATTACTCGACCGTCCTTCGACGCGACGAGCACCTCGTCGCCAGGCTGAAACGGGTGATTCGGCTCGATGATCACGAACTCGCCGTGCTTGATGCGCGGCCGCATTGAGTCGCCCGAGCATTCGATCGCGTATGCGTTCGGGTCGCTGGTCGGCCAGTCGATGTAACCATCGCCATGACCAACTGGGTATTCCAGTGCCGCCCAAAAACCGTTATCGCCCAGCTGAGCCATGCCTTTCACCGCCAGTGCTTTTCTTTTGCCGAGCGCCTTTGGTCGGTACTCGTCGTTGTACTGGATAGCGGCCTTCTTCTCGCCCACGCGGGCCAGCACCCAGGCGCTGTTGTAGCCAAAAGCGTTCTGGATTGCCACGGCGTCGGCAACGGTGATCGCCGATCCTTTAAGCCAAGATTCCACCCTCTCCAGCGGAATCTGAACTTTAGCAGCAAAAGCTGCCGCATCCATACCCGTTTCAGTAAGCATTTCCTGTACTCGTTCGGCGACGTCTTTCGACTCAAGCGCGACAGTAGGGGAAATGCCCGGCTGAGAGTCCGGCATCGGGTACTTCGTAATGACCGAAATCTCTTGGATCTGAGCATAGCTGGGCTCATGCCTGCCATTTTCCCAAGCAGACACGTTTCCCTTGGTCACTCCCAGCTTTTCGCCGAGCTGTTCTTGTGTTAGGTCGGCTTTCTTGCGGGCGGACCTGATCCAGTTTCTCATTTCCATGCGCGGAGGGTATACAAAATCTAAACCGAGCGGGTCTCGTTTTTCTTTACTTTCGAGTCTACAAAACCTATACTTGGCCGGAAGCTCACTCATTGCCAACCTCCACATGAACAAGCACCCCGTCGCGCTCGCCGCATCTGCCGTTGGTGGCTACAAGGCGCTCGCCGACATTCTTGGCGTTACGAAGGGCGCGGTTCATCAATGGATGTCGGCAGACCGTCGAGTTCCGATCGAACACTGTACGCCGATCGAACAGGCAACCGGCGGCATTGTCACGCGTCAGATGCTGCGGCCGGACGACTGGCAATCGATCTGGCCGGAACTGATCGAGCCGGGCAGACCGGATGCGTCCGACGACGTTCAACCGCCCGTTGGCGGGATCAAGAAGGATAGCAAGATGGCGCGAGCCAGAGCAGTTTCGTAGGTCGGTCATGGAATGAAGGCGTCATTGGGACGCCTTCATTTGAAGCGGTGGCCGAGTCGTAACTCCAGTCGTAAGTCGATTGAATTTTTCAACGGGGACGTATTCATGCAGACACAAGAAACGCCGCACAAGGCACCTGCATATGCCTTGGATCATGCGCCGCCGGACGCTCCGCGTGTGTCGATGCGCTTCCTTCCGCGCGAAGCAATTGCTGCCTGCGCAACTTTCCGTGATGCCGTGCTCCTGGGGTGGAAACACCGAGCCAGGAGCGGCATGACGCAAAGAACGCTGGCCGAGCTGCTCGACGTGAAGCCGTCGCACATGTCGAACATGCTCAACCGAGAAGCCGTCGACCGTCACGGAAAGCCTCGGCAAGATCTGCCGGCGCGCCTGGTCGCTGACTTCGAGCGCGTTGTAGGGAATCGCGCAGTGTCGCAATGGCTTACACGCATGGCGATGCTCACCCTGATGGAAGAGGTGATTCAAAGACAGGAGACTCTATGAAATGACACACGACGAGGCTCTTCGCATAGGCCGACAGGCCGCAGAGGAAGCCCGGAAGCAGGTTGGGGGCAATGACAAAGACGAACTGTTGAAAGGAATTGAACAACAAGCTGCGCAAAAACCCGAAGTGGCAGAAGCATTCCGAGTATTTGGCCATCTGCTACTCGACGCTCATCAGGAAACGAAGCATTGAAGGGATGGCCGCTGAAAACGCGGTCATCTCGACCGGGGATCAGAAGCTGATCTGCAACACAAGGCGATTGAAATGCCAGCCGCCTTCTGTTTCCGATTAGTAGTCCTACGCGGCAGACGCCGCAGGAGATCACCCATGAGAAGCACGAGAAGCATTGCTGTTTTGGGCGCGCTGATGGCGTCCGGGATTGGTGCAATGGCTAGCCGTTCGTTCGGCGGCGACGTTGTCACCATCGGCGACGATCGTCCGCGCACGTCGTCTGTTTCCTCTGCGTTGCGTCGCTACGTCTCGCGCAAGCTGTCGCGATCCAGTCGCAACCACATGCCGCACACCGGCCTAAAGGAGCAGGAGCGCGCAAAGCGCTTCTACATGGTCGACACGCACCCTAACGGCGAAAAGCGTTCGGCGCCGACCATGCAGCAGCACTCAAGCACTTGGTTCTTTTGACCGGAGATCCGCCATGCAGACGGAAATCTACAGTGGCCGCTCGGGCCGCCGCGTCGCCGAGACACAGCAAGACTCCTTTCACGCTTTGGGCGTCAAGGATCTGGCCGCAAAGCAGCGGATGGTTCTCGACGCGTTCGATCACGGTCGGCCGCCGCTGACGCGCGAAGACATTGCGTCGATTACGAACATGAAGCTGAGCAGCGTCTGCGGCCGCGTGCGTGAGCTGCTCGACGCTGAGCGCCTCGTCGTCGTCGGCAAGCGCAAGGACCTCGCCACGCAATCGAGCCAGCAATTGTTGGCTCTCGCGACGAAGGTGATCGCGTGAGCTTCCATCTCGTCAATCTCGCGTGGCAGTGCGACGTGCGCGCGGCGAAGAAGATCGTCCTGCTCGCATTGGCCGACTTCGCTCAGCAATCGACGGGCGAGTGCGCGCCGTCGGTTCGTGTGCTGTCGGCTAAATGCGGTCTGTCCGCGTCTGCCGTGCGCACCCAGTTACACGCCCTGATCGCTGATGGGCTCGTCGAGCTTGTGATCAAAAGTGGTAAAGAGAGCTTCCGTGTGAAGCTGGGGGCGGCCGCGTGAGCGTAAAGATCATGGGCATGGTCTTCGACCGTTATCCGACCGGCGGCGGCGAGATGATTCTCGCGTTGAAGCTGGCGGATCACGCGCACGACGACGGCACCCACATATTTCCCGGCATTGCCAGCCTCGCTGAGAAGACGCGTCAGTCCGAGCGCGCGGTGCAGTACCAGCTACGCAGTATGGAGAAGTCCGGCTGGTTGATTCTCGTCGGCCAGGGGAAGGGCGGTCGTGGGAAGTCCCGCGAATACCGCATCAGTCCTGCATGGATAAACGGTGCAGATCTTGCACCCATTGTGGATAACGAAAAGGGTGAAGAAATTGCACCCATTGATGGCGACGCAAAGGGTGCAAACGTCGACACGAAAGGGTGCAATCCGGAACACGAAAGGGTGCAAAACGCAGCACTAAAGGGTGCAATAGCTGTTGCACCCGAATCATCAGTAACCGTCAAAGAACCATCAGGTAACCGTCAACCCGCGCGACGTGCGTCGCGAATTGCGTTGCATGACGAACTTCTCAATCGCGAACTTCCCGACTGGCTGCCGCGTGAATCGTGGGTCGATTGGTGCGAGCACCGCGAAGCGAAGGAAAAGAAGGTCGGCGTGCCGTGGACGCGACCGGCCGCGAAGGTCTCGGTCAAGAAGCTCACGAAGCTGCACGACAAGGGTATCGATGTCGTTGCTGCAATCGACGAAGCGGTTCTACGTGGCTGGACCGGGTTGTGGGAAGCCCAGGACGCCAGCGAATCCAAGGGCGCCAGCGTGGCTCCGGCGGATTGGTGGAAGACCGCCCTTGGAATCCGTGAGCGTGCGAAGCAACTGGGCGTCGTCGAGCGGCCAGATCAACTGTTCGAACAGTTCAAGGCGAAGGTGTTCAAGGCGGCTGGGCCGGGCGAGTGGCGCGAAGACATGCTGCGCACCGTTGGCCGTGAGAGCGAGGAGCGTTACGAAGCCCTTGATGCCTATTTCAACGACATCCCGCGCGATAAGGCAGCGCTCGCGGAGGCCGCATGACCATCACACGCTTTAACGACCAGATCATCGCCCACGAAGGATTCGAACTGGCCAAGATGCCTGAGGGCGAGCGCGGCTGCATTGGCTGCGTGTTCCTTTCGGGTGAAGAGCCCGGGTGCAATGAGCACGCTTGTTACTCCGGCGCTCTCCCGGACGATCATCCGCTGAGAGGCGCGGCATGGATTTATTGGATTCGCAAGGAGGTTGCGTGACGAGCCGCACGAACTCTATGCGCTATCCGGAAAGTGCCATCCAAGACGGCAAGTTCGGGACGGCACGCGTCGTTGGCTTTGCCGAGCGCGAGATCGAGCGCGTCACGGGGAATGCGCCGGTCCAAGAGCCCGACGACTTCGACCTTTGCACTTTGCACGAGCCGATCGCGAAACGCATGGTGTCATTCACGGTAGATGGCGAGCCGGTGGCGAAGGGGCGCCCGCGCGCGTCGCGCACGGATACCGGTATCCGCATGCGCACGCCGAAAAAGACGAAATCGTATGAATCGAAGATTCGCGCGGCAGCGACCGCCGCGATGTTCGGCGGCATTCCGTTCGGGCGCCCCGTCTCGCTGAAGGTGGAGATTTATCTGCCGATTCCCGCTAGCTGGCCGAAGGCGCGACAGACGAAAGCCGCGCAGGACGTTGTCCGCGCTACGAACAAGCCGGACGCCGACAACGTCGTCAAGGCAGTCAAGGACGCGATGAACGAGATTGTCTACGAAGACGATTCACAGGTGGTCGAGTTGTCAGCCAGGAAGAGATATGGGCGCGAGCCACGCGTCGAGATTGAGGTGAAGGAATTGGATGGGGAGGCAGCGTGATTACCGAAAAAACGACCAATCGCAACCGCACTATGAGCCTGCAACAGCGGATCGTGTGTGAGTTCTTCCAGGCGAACCCTGACGCGACGCGTGTGCAATGCAAAAAGAGCACCGGCCTGTCCGAGAAGTCGGTATCGCAAAAGGTCAGAGCTTTGCTTAAGAAGGGTTATCTCGCTGGCGATCGGCGTTGTTGCATAAATCGGTGTACCGCGCGCCGATCTGACGTTTACGCGCAACGGTAGTGACGGCACCCCTGTT
>NZ_JAWRXV010000554.1:0-290 GCF_046534875.1 Paraburkholderia sp. SIMBA_054
ACAGCCAATCTGGAAGAAGTAGTTTCTGGTGATGCTCACCAGGGTAAAGCTGTTTGGGCTGTGTTGTTCGAGGCACAACATCGATCACTCAACCGTGCGTCCTGTTCTCCCTGGCGGGGAGTTCCAGCGCATCCCCTTCGGGGATCGGACCAGTGTAAGCGCCAAAGCGCTAACGCTGGTCGAGACACACCTGTTATAGGATCAAGCCTTACGGGCAATTAGTATCAGTTAGCTGAACGCATTACTGCGCTTACACACCTGACCTATCAACGTCCTGGTCTTGAACGACG
>NZ_JAWRXV010000555.1:0-289 GCF_046534875.1 Paraburkholderia sp. SIMBA_054
CACCGGATGCGGGACGGTTTCGTTGAGGAGCGCACCGCGCTCGTCAACCGGCTGCGCGGTGAGCTGGTCGAGTTCGGCGCATTCCTGCCGCAAGGCATCGACGCATTTCGTGCCCACTTCGTCGAGGCACTGGAGGACGGGGCTACTGAACTGAACGGTGTCGCGCGCACTGCCCTGCTGCGAGGCTGGGAGCACCTGCAGGCCCTCGACCGGCAAATCGCCTGGTGCGACGCGCAAGTCGCCACGCACGTGAAGCACGACAGCAACGCGCAGCGCGTCATGGCGGTCA
>NZ_JAWRXV010000556.1:0-289 GCF_046534875.1 Paraburkholderia sp. SIMBA_054
GCCCTCAGGCAAGAAGAAATGTTGGCGGTGTTAGCCGCTTTCTTTTGCCTACTTTTCTTTGCGGCGGCAAAGAAAAGCAGGTGCCGCCCCGCACAGGGGCGACGCTTGAACGGGTAAGTCATCACGCGGATGCCAGCGAAAAGGCAAACGCACAGGGGCAACGCTTGAAGCACGAAGACAAAACGCGGATGCCAGCGCAAACCCACGCAACGGGGAGTGTCTGAATTTTTGTGTGCAAGGCAGATAAAAGCCTGCCATCTGGCAGGCTCATCAATTGCATTCTACAAAT
>NZ_JAWRXV010000557.1:0-289 GCF_046534875.1 Paraburkholderia sp. SIMBA_054
TGAGCTCGGCGCAGCCTCCCGCGACCCTGTGCTGGCCACGGAAGGTTCCCTGGCCGGAGGTCCGGCCGCCTCCGTGCAGCGTCCGCCCCTGCCGGGGTGGACCCCATTGCCAAGGAGTCCAGGATGAAGCCTTCCCTCATCGGCGCGCGCCGCGCCTCGCCCAATGCATCCCATCGCCTGCCGGCGCGCTGCACCGTGGGCAGCGCCCGCTACCAGTACCTGCACGAGACCCGCGGCAAGGTGTCGTGCCTGGTGCCGCAGCTGCGGCTGGCCGGACGCTGGCTGGAGG
>NZ_JAWRXV010000085.1:0-41165 GCF_046534875.1 Paraburkholderia sp. SIMBA_054
GGCAGGGGCAGGGGCAGGGGCAGGGGCAGGGGCAGGGGCAGGGGCAGGGGCAGGGGCAGGGGCAGGGGCAGGGGCAGGGGCAGCGGCAGCGGCAGCGGCAGCGGCAGCGGCAGCGGCAGCGGCAGCGGGCAGCGGGCGAATATCCCCAAGATAGATACGAGTACCGGAGCGCTCGATCACTCGACGCCCCTTATCCCCAACGAGACCCTCTGAGACCCACTGGCGCGCGAATGCAGACACAGCGCTGCCTGCCCGCAAGCCTAGCTTCGGCGGCGTCACCAACCCGTACGGTGCGGCCCTATCTCGAAATTAATAAGCTTTACTGATTGATCATTCGCAGCGACGCAACGGTGGACGACCCTAAAGCAACCAGCCTGTCTCCACTACAGAATGCGGCCCACAGGCCGCCCGCGACTCCCAGGAGATAGCAGAGCAGCAGACCAAAGCTCAAACCCGCCTACAGCCCCAAAACGGCCCCAAATTCGCCGCTACGCGCAAAAAGTATTTCCCAGCAAAGACTTGCAGCCGAAACCGTGAAACAACCTTAAGAAAACCAAGCAGGTCAAGAAACCTTTATAATGCAATGAGTTAGCTGATCATTCGCCGAATGTTCCACGCTTCTACATGCTTCAAGCGAGATATTTCGCGCCAAACACCGGTTTCGTTGATTTTCTAAGCGAAAACGATCAAACCGTATCATCCGATACGTAGTCTGTCGTATTCAATACAGCGGAAGCCCGCTCGGCCAGCAACCAGGCATAAAAATCCAAAAGCCGCGCCCGAGCGCTAACGCAAAAGCATCAACTGAGGCACCGTATCGCCTCCAGCCCAAACGATCGCATTCTGCCCAAACCGCACGCCAAGCTCCTTAGCCTCTTCAACAGACACCCCCAGCACAAGAAAACTAGCTTCACCGGTCCAATCATTGGAAGGGTGCTGGCCGACGCCCTCGATAAACGTCCACCCACGCTGCATCAGTTCGACAGCAAGCGTCTCCTGCCTCTCAGCATTCGCTGCATCGTCGAGCGGTTCGCTGAAAGGATTGCACGCCGTCACAAACGCGCTGCTCTCCACGCCGTTCAAACGGTGAATCTCAGCTAGCGTCGCATTACCTTCGCCGATCTTCAGCAAGGCCGGCGTGGAACCGTGAACCTGATAGTGCGTCTCCAGATAAGCCTGGATCGTCGCGCGGGGAATCTGTGATTCTGAAAACAAAAAACCCTCCAGCTGTGGGAGGGTCGACGCGTCACCCTTTGGTTGCTCTGCTGAGCCACATCCGCTTTCGCGATCCACCTTGCCGGGGCGGGCAGGTTGGCATGGGCGTCGACCCAATTCAAGATGAACCGGCAGTAGAGCATGGTGGCCAATTCAGCGTCAAGGCGGCAGACTCCGCTTCTGCACATCTGCATACGACAACTGGTTGCTCGCCGAAAATCGCACCCGTATCGTTCGCATGAACCGAGCACGGTGCGACTCACGGTGCGACTGACCGCACGCAAGCCAAACGCATCGCAGGAACACCCCGTGCATCCCGAACGCGAATCGAACCGACACGAACCTACTCAATGAACAAGGAAGTCGAACTCAAACGAGCCAAGCTTCGTGCGACGCTCCTGCTGCTGGTCGCCACCGGCATCTTCATCGCGACGGCCTTCATGCAACGCAGCCTGTGGATCGACGGTATCAAGGCCGTCGCGGAAGCCGCGATGGTCGGCGCGCTCGCCGACTGGTTCGCTGTCGTCGCGCTGTTCCGCCGCGTGCCGATTCCCGGCGTCGCCGCGCACACCGCGATCATCCCGCAGAACAAGGACAAGATCGCCGACAATCTCGCGCTGTTCGTGCGCGAGAAGTTTCTCGACGATTCATCGATAGTCGGCCTGATCCGCAAGCACGATCCCGCGCAAAGCATCACAAACTGGCTGTGCGTCGAAGAGAATACGCAGCGCCTGGGCGGCTATGTGGTCAAGCTGACGAGTGGCATCCTCGAATTGCTGGACGACGCGCGCATCCAGACCTTCATCAAGGACGCGCTGGACGCGATGCTCGACAAGATCGACCTGTCGAAAGCGACGGGCGCGATCCTCGACACGTTGACGCGCGACGGCCGTCACCAGCAATTGCTCGACGAAGGCATCGAGCATCTGATGGCATTGCTGCGCGAACCGGGCGTCCGCGAATTCATCGCTGAGCAGATCGTCGACTGGCTCAAGCGCGAATACCCGACGCTGCAGAAACTCATGCCGTCCGAATGGCTTGGCGAGAGCGGCGCGAACGTCGTCGCGGATACCGTGAACAACATGCTGTTGCGCGTGAGCGAGGACCCCGATCACAAGCTGCGCCACAAGTTCGACGAAGCGACCGCGCGTCTCATCGTCAAGCTGAAGTCCGATCCCGCATTTCTGCAGAAGGGCGAAGAGATCAAGCGCTACGTGAAAGAAAGCGAGAATCTCGCGCTATACGTGAAAGATCTGTGGAGCCAGTTGCGCGACTGGTTGCGGCGCGATCTCGAGCGCGACGATTCCGTGCTGCACGCGAAGGTGGCCGCGATGGGGCAATGGGTCGGACGCGAACTGGCGCGGGACGAATCGCTGCGCCGCTCGCTGAACGATCATATGGAAGAAGCGGCGCGCGCGATGGCGCCGGATTTTGCAGGCTATCTGACGCGCCATATCAGCGACACGGTCAAGAACTGGGATTCGCGCGACATGTCGCGGCAGATCGAATTGAACATCGGCAAAGACCTGCAATACATCCGCATCAACGGGACGTTGGTTGGCGGATGCATCGGTCTGCTGCTTTATGGAAGCTCGCAGATTTTCGCGCTCGTGCGGCTGCACCTCTGGTAGCGCGGCACGAACACGGACACGGACACGGACACGGACACGGACACGGACACGTTTATTGCGTGGCCGTCGGCTTTTTCTGCTGGGCGCATTCCTGCGTGAAAAGCATGCTCGCCTGGTCTGGCGTCATGGCCTCGCCGCTGTAAATCCTGTCGATGACGGCCGTGACCGCCTGACGATCCGATGCATCCTTGTAGTAAGTCTGCGCCTGCGTCAAAGCCTGCTGCTTCGTTTTCTTGTGACGGCGCCAGGACGCCACCTGGCCCGCGATATCGCCGATCGCGAAGCACTGGTCGGCGACCGTCTGCGCGAACGTCGGCGCCGACGGTTGCGCGAGGCAGACGGCGAGCGCCGCCGCGGCTACTGCTCGTTTCATTTCCGGTTCCTGTTGTCAGATGGGCGATAGTATAAAGACGGGCGCAGCCGACACCCAGCCTCGCGCTCACGCCCACCCGCTCATATCAACGCCACGCGCACCTGCAGGACGCCAATGCCGCTCAACCCTTCATCGCCGCTCGCCCGACTGCTCAACGGTCCGATTCATCCCGGCAAGGTCGTCTGGATCGGCTTGCGGCCGCGGCGAAAAGTCGCGATGTCGGTGGTGGAGACGGCGCAGATCGACGCCGACGCGGGGCTTGTCGGTGATCACTACGCGAGCCGTGCCGGCGCGCGTCAGGTGACGCTGATTCAGACTGAAAGCCTGCGCAGCATCGCAAGTCATCTGGGGCGCAGCGATGTTGCCGCAATCGACGTGCGCCGCAACATCGTGACGCAAGGCATCAATCTGATGGCGTTGAAAGACCGGCAATTTCGCATCGGCGATGCCGTGCTGCAAACGACGGGCGAATGTCACCCGTGTTCGCGTATGGAAGAAGTGCTGGGCGTGGGCGGATACAACGCCGTGCGCGGCTTCGGCGGCATTACGGCGCGCGTCGTGAAAGGCGGCACGATCGGGATCGGCGACGTGATCGAAGCGCTGCCCGTCGTGGACTAGCGCGTTCGATATCGTGAAACGCGACGTGCAGAGGCGCAATGCGCCAACGCACGTCACGCATCGGCTTACTTCTTCGCGACTTCGAAGAGATTCCGGAATTGCCCGTAACCTTCTTCTTCCAGCCGCGAGACGGGAATGAAGCGCAGCGACGCCGAGTTGATGCAATACCGCAGCCCGCCTGTTTCGCGCGGTCCGTCAGGAAACACGTGACCAAGGTGACTGTCGCCATGTTTCGAGCGCACTTCGGTTCGGATCATGCCGTGGCTCATGTCGCGCAGCTCGACGACGTGCTCGTCCTCGAGGGGTTTCGTAAAGCTCGGCCAGCCGCAACCGCTGTCGAACTTGTCCATCGACGTGAAAAGCGGCTCTCCGGAAACCACGTCTACATACAAGCCGGCTTCCTTGCTGTCCCAGAACTCATTGTAGAAGGGGCGTTCCGTCCCGCTTTCCTGCGTCACGCGACGCTGTTCGGCGGTCAGTCGGGCCACTGCTTCCGGTGTTTTTTCGTACGCGGGCATGTGTGAATCTCTCCTTGATAGGCGCGGCGAGCGCTGACGCTTGCCACACGAGTCTGACGGCCCGTTTTCCAGCGTTGCCGGTGACGGGCACTCGTATATATGGGCACTGTGGATACGCACAAGCATACGCAAATGTCCCGCAGCTTGCATGGCGCGCGCCAGGCGCGCCACTGGCGCGTGCGCTGCCATTGATGCATTTGCTGAATCATTCGTGGACGCTTGCGAATGGCCAGCGAGCAAGACGACAATAGGCGCGCTTCAGGAACAATGCCGCCGACCCACCGCCCTATATGGGCACCGACGATGAAGAAAACAACTTCCACCACGAAGCCCGCTGCAAAAAAGGCGCACGCCGCTGCGAAGAAAGCGGCGCGTCCGAAGAAGCCGCAACCGCTCGACGCGATCATTGGCCCTGACGGTCTCGCCCGTCCGCCGTGGGCATCCGTCGATCCGCTGCTCAAGGATTACTACGACACCGAATGGGGTATGCCCGTGCGCGACGAGCGAGGCCTGTTCGAACGCTTGAGCCTGGAGGCGTTTCAGTCGGGACTGTCGTGGGCGACCATCTTGCGAAAGCGCGACGCGTTCCGCGAGGCGTTCGCCAACTTCGATCCGGACGTGGTCGCAACGTTCGACGAAAAGGACATCGAACGCCTGTTGGCCGATGAGCGCATCGTTCGCAACCGGGCAAAGATTCTTGCGACGATCGCCAACGCTGCCGCGACGATCCGCTTGCGCGAAGCGGGCGGCCTCGCCGCGCTGATCTGGTCGTTCCAACCGCACACGACACCCGCGCCGCGAACGATCGCCGAGATTCCGACCACGTCGGCGGAATCCCTTGCGTTGAGCAAGGCGTTGCGCAAGCGCGGCTTCGTATTCGTCGGACCGACGACGATGCATGCGCTGATGGAAGCGACGGGCATCGTGGACACGCATCTCGTCGATAGTCATCGCCGTGGCACTTCGGGCGTGTGGCCGCGCGACTGACCCACGCGCCGACGTGCGGCGGCCTCAGCTACTGCGCCGCGCAGCCATGAACGCCTCGACATAGCGCAGCGCCTGTTCGCACTGATCGGGCGAAAGCATGTGAATCGAATTGGGCAGCGGATCGAAGCCTAGCTCGGTCGCAACCCAGCGGATCGCTTTCGAGCGTGCTTCGAAAGCATTGACGCCGTCGCGCCGCACCTTGCCGGCGACGAGCGGTTCGAGCGCGTCGTGCAAGCGGCTCTTCGCATCGCGCAGCGCGGCGTCGGCGAGGCGTCCGAGCGGCACATGCCGCGTGCTGCGCGCATGAATGCCGATCCACGCCTGACATGGCGTGCAGACCCAGACGGGACCGTGATCGTCGCGATACGGATAGCTCTCTTCGCCCGCGCGCGCGAGCACGGCTTTCGCGCCGCAGTAATCGCACAGCGGCTGCGGCAGCGCCTTGACGGGTTTGCCTACGCGCATCGCTGCGCCTCGGCCGGTTTCAGTTGCTTCATACAGCGCTCGACAGTGGGTGGCTTTCCCAACGATACCAAATGGCCGCTTTCCGCACGAGAGGCAACGCTTGCGTGCGGTGTTATCGGCGTTTGAGCTAGCGGGGAAGCAACCGTCCCTTCGCTACGGCGCGCGGACACCGTCAGGCGCCGACGATGCCGGCGGCGGAAACGTTGTCGCTGGTGTGCCAAGGCGTCCTGGCGGCGACGCGTCTTGTCGCTTGTGCGGCGCCATCGTCCGAAGCAGCACGACATCGCGCTCCGGCTCCGGCATCGCGATGATCGCGTGCAAGGTCACTCTCGTCGTCCAGCACACATCGGACGGTGTCGCGAGCGTCGGGTTGGACGCATAGAACGTGAAGCGCTCGATATTCACCTGATCGCCGCGCAGCTCGGCGATCAGTGTCCGCGTGAGTTGACGCTCGGCTGCCGCATACTGCTGCGGTGTCGGCGCGGGCAAGGGCGCATTCGACGCATCGTTCACCAGCACCTTGTAGAGCAGCCCGAAATACTGATCGACGTCCGTATCCGGCATGTCGCGCAGCGAGACGCGGTTCATCACCGCGCGCATATCGTGGAGACCGAAGCAGTTGACGGGCACCAGCTCGTCGAGGAACTTGGTCAACAGCTTCACGTACTGAAGACGGTCGGAAGGCGTGAGATGCGCAAGACCGTTCGACATGAATTCTTCGCGCGCTCTGGAGTCGAGAAAGATCTCCCCGACGTGCCGCGCGCCACCGTGAGCGTCCGACGCGATGACGGGGTCGTGCTGGATCTTCTCCACCCACGCGAGAATGATGCGCGCCTTGTTCGAATCTGGATCGATGCCGTGGTTGCGCAAGAGCTGATCGAGGTCGCGCTGTCCGTATTCCGCCGTGCCCGCGATCGGGCCGGGCGCGACAGGCTGCGGGGCGGAATCCGGGTCGTGACGGATCGCCGCGCTGACCAGGGTCGCGGCCGTCAACGCAGCGATCAGTGCGAGGAGAAAAGCTGACCGTCTCATCGGGATGACAGGGTTGCGAATCGATTGCGCCTGTCGTGATTGCCGGAAAACGGGAAAATGCGACTTGTCGCTACGTGGCGCCGACTCAATATGATGTTAGGACATCCCTGCGTGCCCTGATGCAAATAGTCGGCGTATGTGCCGCCCACATACGCATCGTCGATGCAATGAAGACGCGATGTTAAGAAGCGGTTGCGTAATGCTAGTGACGCTACGCGTGGGCGGGATGCGTGACGACGAAGATCGTCACGCTCCGGCCCACGCATTCGATTCAGGCAATCACAAAAGCTTCACTTTCCGGCTCCGGCATTGAGTGGCGTCGCCAGGGCGCGCGCATTGTCGGCCGTCATCTTCGCGCCGCTCGCCCGATAACCATTCGAATAGAGCAGGAACGCCATGATGTCCGCGTAATCCTGATCCTTCATCTTGCCTGGTTTGTCAGCGGGCATGTTCGTCGACATGTATGTGAACACGCCGCCAATCGTCAGATGCGCATTCGATGCCGGCGCGAACGCCGGCCCTTGCAGCGCGGGCGCTGTCACGCCCTGCAACTGCGCGCCGTGGCATTTCGCGCATGCCGCCGAATAGAGCGTCTTGCCGTGTGTCGCTTGCGCCTGATCGAATGAGGGCGTTCCGCCCGCCGCGTCGGCGGCGATCTTCACGAAGCCGCCCGCGCTGTCTGCGTTCGCCGACGCCAGCAGCGCGCGTTGTGCGGCAGCGTGCGATGCGGAAGGACCGTCGCGAAAGCGCGCAGTGTCGTCGCGCGCGGTTGCGTCGAGCGCGTGCGCGGGCATCGCCCAGTCGTGCGTCAAGCCAGCGAGCCGCCCACTGCCCGACATCTTGTCGAGCGCCGCATCGATCCGCTCGCGCAGCGCCACCGTGCGAGGCCCGAATGCGAACACGAGTTGCCAGTCCGCATAGGGCGAACGCGCGGCGGCGACAGTGAAGCGCTGTTGCGGATGCGCAAGACGATACGCGACGACAGCCGGATACCAGACGATCGCGCGCTGCGCCTGTCCCTTCGCGACGGCTTCGACGGTCAACGCCGACGTGTTCTCCAGATCGAGCGTGACGCTCGGCTGCTGCACGGCGATCAGTTGCGCGGGACTCGCATAGGTCGCCGCGACCGTGTTCTTCGCCGCGCCTTGCGGATTGGCGTCGGGCGCTTCGATGCTCACATAGCCCGCGCGCAGGTAGCCGTGCGAGAACTGCAGCTTGCTGCTAGAAGCATCGGCCACATTCGAGCGCGGAAAGCCCGCGATCACGTCACAGTCGCGCGCGAGCGTCTTGTCGAGCTCTCCAAGCGAGACGCCGTCGTCGTCGCCTTCGCCGATGCCGTGCCTGACGATCGTCGCGGCGATGCCTGCCTGCGCAAACGCGTCGCGCGCGACGGCTTCGTCCAGCGCCGCAGACGGACTGCCGGGAAACGTGCAAACCTTCACAGCCGCCATCGAATGAATCGACGTGAGCGCGAGACAGGCAGCGAGCACGCTCGCTGCCGGAATACGATTGAGAGAATGGTTCATGTCTGGACGTCCGGAAAGATCACGAGTGGTTGAGCGCGAACACGTACAGCGTTCCGCCGCGCGGCACCTTGTCGGCGGCCTTGGCCATCGGGCCGCCCCAGATCGGATTTGCGCCGCCGTAGCCGGCCAGCACCGCGACATATTCCTTGCCGTCGATCTCGAACACGGACGGCTGCGCAATGATGCCGCTCGCGAGCTTCGGGCTTTGCCACAGCACTTTGCCGCTCGTGACGTCGAACGCGTAGAGATGCCCATCGAGCGAGCCGCTGAACGCGAGGCCGCTCGCCGTGGTGGCCACGCCGCCGTTCCACGGCAGCTTGCTCCAGTGGCTCCAGAGCTTCTTGCCCGTATTCACGTCGATGGCCTGCAATTCGCCGTATCCCTTGCTGCCCGGCTCGGGCTTGATCTCGAAGCTTTCGCCGAGGTACGGCAAGCCTTCCATGTACGTCACCGACTTGCCGGACAGCGACATGCACGCATGCAGCGTCGGGATGACCGCGATGTGCTTGTCCGCGTCGTAGGAAACCGACCACCAGTTCTTGCCGCCGAGGAAGCTCGGGCAGGTTTCGATCGTCGTGCCCGCTTTCGGATACTTCGATTCGTCCTGCACGGGTTTGCCGTCGGCGGTGTAGCCCGTGACGGAAGTCGCCTTCACGAACGGGCGCGCGTAGATCAGCTTGCCGTTGCTGCGGTCGATCGCATGGAAGTAGCCGTTGCGGTCGGCATGGATGATCGCGTCATAGTCCTTGCCTTCGTACTTGATGTTGGCGAGCACGGGGGTGTTGACGCCGTCGTAGTCCCACGTGTCGTGACGCGTGTACTGGTAGTGCCATTTGAGGTTGCCCGTTTTCGGATCAAGCGCGAGCAGCGAGTCCGAATAGAGGTTGTCGCCCGGGCGAAGATCCGCGAGCCACGGCCCTGGATTGCCGACGCCCCAATAGAGCGTCTTGCTGCTGGGATCAAACGTGCCCGTCAGCCATGCGGGCGCGCCGCCATGCTCCTGTGTGCCGTCGGGCCACGTGTTGCCGCCCGGCTCCTTTGCGCCGGGCACGGTGTAGCGCTTCCATTGCACGTTGCCGTTCTCGGGATCGAGCGCCGCGATGAACCCTCGCGCGCCATACTCACCGCCCGAGCTGCCCACCACGATCGAGCCGTCGAGCGCCAGCGGCGCGAGCGAGAATGCATAGCCGGTGGCCGGCTCGAACATCGACTTCTTCCACACCAGCGCGCCCGTTTGCGCATCGAGCGCGGCCACTTCGCCATTGAGCATCGCGACATACACGTTCTTGCCATACAGCGCGACGCCACGGTTCACGACATCGCAACACGCGTTCTTGAACGCTTCCGCGCCGAGCTTCGGTTCGTACTTCCATAACTGCTTGCCGGTGGCGGCATCGAATGCATAGACGTTGTCCTTGGGCGTCGTCACGAACAGGTAGCGGCCGTTGATGATGGGCGTCGCTTCGAAGCCTTGCTGAAGCTCCGCAGGAAACTTGTAGGCCCATGTCTGCTTCAGGTTCTTCACGTTCGACGTGTCGATCTGCTTGAGCGGCGAATGCGCCTGGCCGTTATACGTGCGGTAGTACGTGAGCCAGCCCGGATCGCTTTGCGCCGACGTGAGCCGCTCGTAGGTCACGGCGGGATAGTCGGCCGCGGCGGCTACCGTTGCGGGCCTCAGACTGATTGCCGCCACGACGCCCGCGACGAGCATCGCGAGCCGTGTGGCCGAAGCCTGACTTGTCTTCATCGTTGTCTCCTATCCAACATCGTTGTGGGTGAGTTATCGTGCGACGCCTGTCAGCAAAGCATCGTTGGCTTGCATGGCGGCTGCGGGGTCGTAAAGGCAAGTCGCATGCCATTGGTTGGCTATCCTTGCTAACCGGCACGGAGTATGTCGGTGTGAGCGGGCGTCCTTTTAACACCCATCAGGAAGCGTCACGCGACGTGTTGCATCGTGGAGCAAGGGACAACTCACCTGTTGCCGCATGTGACAGCACACGTGTGTCGTGTGCCCGTTGCGCACGATGAATGGCGCGTACTCGATGGCATGCTTCTCGCACGCTGCATGTCGACGAAGAGCGGTGGTGACATATCGTGCCGCTGCGTCGTATCGTCAAACAGCGGGTGCAACGTCATGAACAGTTTGCGGGCGATGGTCGAGCGATGGCTGGCGCATATGCCGCCGTCCACAGTCAGCTTTGCCAGATTCGGATGCGACAGCAGCGGGCGGCGCTGTCATGTGCGTGTCCACGTGCATCGTCCCGAAGGCGATGTCGCGATTCACTTCTTCCGGCATTGCGACGGCATGTGGCGTGTGTTTCCGCCCGCTAGCGCGCCGATTGTGATGGGGTATCCGCGGATGTCTCGTTCCAGACCGACGACGTGAAGCGGTAGTTGTCGGCGGCAAGCCGCCATTCCGTGTGCGACTTGTGCAGAATCAGTATCCACATGGCGACGGATAGCAACGCCAGCACGCCGAGCACACCACCGACGATCAGAAACATCATCAGGTCGGACATGAGGCTGCCCTCAGGTTCATCCGTGGTTGCGCGCGCATGTCAATCGAGCCAGCCGCGTTGCCGCGCATGATCGATGAACTGATACACATCCGTCGCGAGGCCGGACGCATTGAAGAGCGCTTCGAGCTCGCCGATGATGTCGTCGAGATCGCGCGTGCCGTCGCAGCGCGAGAGAATTTCGCCTGCACTCGGATTGAGTTTCACCAGGCCTTCCGGATACAGCAGGACATACGCGTCCTGGACTGGCTCCCATTGCAGCAGGAAAAGATCACGCAGCCTCGGGCGCTCGCTCGCACCGGTGTTCGCTGGCATCGGCATCATGGCGTCAGGTCTTGTTCAATGGCGTCGGGCGCCTGTCACGAAGCGGACTAAGCCGTTCGTGAAGGCGGTCGAAGCGCCGCACGCGACGCGCGGCGGCGCATCGGCGCAACGTCAGCGGTTGGCGATATACATCGTGATCTCAAAGCCGAAACGCAGATCCGTGTAGGCGGGCGTAGTCCATTGCATGGCTGTCTCCTTGATGGGTTTGACGAAGAACCGCGGTTGAACTGCGGTCGGGGCTGTTGAACGCAAGCTCCATGCCGAAGGGCGTTCGCGCGATGTGCGAGAGATTCTCAGTGAACACGCTGTCCACATTCGGAGCACAGGTGTTGCAAAAATCAACAGCCTGCAACAGCGGACGACCGTGCTAGTTCTCGCTCGCTCCGCTGTTTCGCGGATCGGCGGCGCACAGAGAGGGCATCTTGCGATAGACGGTGTTGCGCGAAATGCCGAGAGCGCGCGCCGCCGCCGACACGTTGCCGTTATGCCGCGCGACAGCCGCCGCAATCGCGGAGGCCTGCACGTCCTGCATCCGCGCGTCGTGCAGCGGCAATGGGTAGTCTGCCGCGCGCGCCGCCAGTGCTGAACTGCTGCGCAGATCGTCGAAGAAATCGTCGGGCAGATGCTCACGGCGGATTTGCCCATCGTCGTCGACCATCGCGGCTGCCGTGCGCAGCAGATTGCCGAGTTGCCGGAAATTGCCCGGCCACGCGCATTGCTCGAACAGCGTCTTCACGTCGTCCGCGACGCTGAGCGGCGCGCCTGCGATTTCGTCGGACGGTACCGATTGCAGCATCCGCTCGATGACGATTGCGAGATCGGTGCGTTCGCGCAATGGCGGCAGTCTGACGACGAGACCGTTCAAACGGTAATACAGGTCCTCGCGGAACCGGTTCTGCACGATCATTTCGCGCAGATTGCGGTGCGTCGCGCAGATGATCGCGATGTCGACGGGAATCGACTTGCTGGAGCCGAGGGGATCGACGACGCGTTCCTGCAACACGCGCAGCAGCCTCACCTGTAACGGATACGGCATGTCGCCGATCTCGTCGAGAAACAGCGTGCCGCCGTTGGCCTGGAGCAGTTTGCCGATCGCGCCTTTGCGCCGCGCGCCCGTAAATGCGCCGTCTTCGTAGCCGAAAAGCTCCGACTCGATCAGGTTTTCGGGTATCGATGCGCAGTTGACCGCGACGAACGGGCCCGCGCGGCGCGGTGAATCGTTATGGATGGCCTGCGCGAGCAGTTCCTTGCCGGTGCCCGTCTCGCCCGTGATCAGGATGGGGATGTCCTTGCCGAGCACCTTGCGCACCTTCGCGACGACGGCGCAAATCTGCGGGTCGCCCGTGTCGAGCGAGTCGAGCCGCGACGGCGCGTTGGCGGGCGAGGCGGCTTTTGTTAGCGGCGCGCGCGCAGCGGCGGGCCGCGCGTTGGCGGCAGCGTCGGCGGGCCATGGAGTCTCGCTGCCGAGCGTCGGGCGGCGAAACTCGACGTTCGCGCACACGACCGTGCCGTTACTCAGATCGAGCGTAATGTGATGGCCCTGGCTCGCGCGCAGGCGGTCGATCAGCTGCGGCGTGGTCAGCCCGAACAGCGACGACAGCGTATGCGCGCGCATCGCCGCGAGCGGCAGCCCGACCTGGAACTGCGCGCTGCGATTCGCGGACAGAAAGCGCCCGTCACACGTGAAGGCCATGATGCCTTCCATCAACGTGCCCAGAAATTCGGGCCGGCCATGAAACGCGATTTGCAGCGTGTTGCGGAAGGTGTTCGCGAACAGATGGTTTTCGATCATCTGCACGGACATCTTCGCGAGCGCCATCGTGTGCTGATGGTAGCCGCGATGGTCGCCCGTCACGTCGAGCACGCCGACCAGATCGCCGTACGGATCGAGGATCGGCACGCTGGAACAGGTCAGGAAGCGGTTAGCGGCGAGATAGTGCTGATCGCCGTGCACGACGGTCGCCGTGCGCTCGGCGATGGCCGTGCCGATCGCATTCGTGCCTTGCCGTTCCTCGGCCCAGTTGGCGCCAGCCATGAGCGCGACTTTCTCGGCGCGCTGCAGAAAATCGTCGTCGCCGATCGAATGGAGAATCAGCCCTTGCGCATCGGTGAGCACGATCATGCTTTGCGTGTTCGCGATCTGCTCGCGCAGCGTTTCCATGACGGGCGTGGCGTGCGCGCACAGCACGAGATTCTGTTCGAGCTTCATGCGCAATTCGCCGTGCGTCAGCACATCGTAGTCGGGACGCATCGCCGCGCTTAGCCCGAACGTTTCCGACCTCTCGTGCGCTTTCTGGATCGACGGGGTGAGCCAGCCGCTCTCCCGGCCTGTCAGTGATCCGGTTGTCTTCGCATCGTCGCGCATCTCTCCTCCTGTATCGTGCCTGTCGTGGTGCAGGCATCGCGGGAGTTAAAAGCAAGACGCGCGCCATTCGATGCTGTTAGCCGGACGAAAGGATGGGTTGCGGACGAAGCGGTCGGTGGGAATCGGGCATGCGAAGATTCATTCTTCTGAAAACGCGTTCGTCGTCAGGAACGCATACGAGTGCACACGACTTGATGCATCGAACGATCACTCGCGATGGTCACGCGATCGCCTATACCGTGCATGGCGATCCACACGGCGTGCCTGTCGTCGTGCTGCATGGCGGGCCGGGAAGCGGCAGTCAGCCTGGCGCGTTGCGTCTGTTCGATCTCACGCGCGTTCGCGTCGTGATGGTGGACCAGCGAGGCACAGGTGCATCGACGCCGCGTGGAAGCCTTCGCCATAACGACACGCAGTGCCTGATCCGCGATCTCGAAGCGATACGCGCGCAACTGGGCATCGCGCGTTGGGGCGTTGTCGGTGGATCGTGGGGCGCGGCGCTTGCGCTGGCATACGCGGGAACGCATCCCGCGTCCGTAAGCGGCGTCGTGTTGCGTGGGCTCTTTCTAACGTCGGAACGCGAAGTGCGTCGCCTGTTTGTGACGTCGCGTTTTCGTGCGCCGCGCGAGTGGCACGCGTTGATGCGAGCAACGCGTTGCGAGCGAGCGTCGTCGCTGCCATCGGCCTGCATGCGGTCGATGCGATCGCAACCGCACGGACGCGCCGATGCCGTCGCTGTCGCGTGGCGTACATATGAAAACGCGGTATTGATGCACAAGCAGGCTGCGGCTCGCAGGCAAAAGGCTCCGAAGCGCGATCAAGCGGCGACAGCCAAATACCGTATCCAGGCCCACTATCTCGCGCACGATTGCTGGCTCGGCGAACGTCGTCTGATCGCGCTGGCGAAGCGTGCGGTCGCATCGGGTGTCGCGGTGCACGCGGTGCATGGATCTCGCGATCCCGTTTGTCCGCCCGACAATCTGCACCGCTTGATGCGCGCGGTTCCCGCCGTGCATGGCCGGTTTGTCGACGCGGGTCATCTGGCGTCGGACCCGCGTCTCGCGGAGGCCCTCGTTGCGGCGATCCGCGAAGCGTTCGTCGCTTGTTAAAGCGATCGCATCAACTGTCCTGATCCGCGAACAGATCGCCAAAAAGATCCGGCGCGGGAACGCGTTCCGGCTCCCGCGACGGCAGCGTGCCATCGCGCACCTGCGCGAGGACGCCGGGCGGCAGCCACGTCTCTTCCATCGCGGCGATGCCGCTCTCGATCATCTGCTGCAGAAAAAACGATTGCCGGCGTCCCGTGACTTCGGCCAATAGCCTCAGCCTCCGTTCGATCGCCGGTTCCACTCGTACCGCAACCACCTGAAGCCTGTTATCGGCGGTTCTTTTCACTGCATGCTCCTGTCGACATAACTCTGCGCCGTGCTTCTACCACGGCGCCTGGTCGCATGGCAATGCTTTATTTGAACTGGCAGTGAGTTACGGTGCCTTAATCGTCGTCATCGTCGTGATGACGATGCCCGCGATGGCGGCCGTGATCGTGGTGCCACCCGCGGTCGTCGCGATAGCCATATCCATATCCATATCCGTAGCCGTCGCCGTAGTAGACGGGCGCTGGCGCGTAGACGGCGGGCGGCGGCGGTGCGTAGACGACGGCAGGCGCCGGTTCGACATAGATGGGAGCCGGCACGCCGAACGTCACGCCGACATCGACGTGAGCGAGTGCCGCGGTGGACGCGCATGCGCTGAAAAGTCCGGCCGCGCAGATGAGTGTCAGGTGTTTCAACGTGTTGCTCCGTTCAAGGCGTCTGCAGATGGACGCCATTCGATGGCGAGTGACGCGCATTGTAGAAATGCAGTCGTTCTCATGTTGCTTCCACCCTGTTGCGTGTGTAACGCCAGGTAACCGCGCGATCAGGAAGCTGTGAGCGAGTCGCCCGATACATGCACGCGTTGTCCAACCTGCACCTGCGGCTGCGTCGCGTAAGTGAAGTTGCGATAGCTGCCGTCCTGCATGCGGACCTGCACCTGGTAGCTCGTCTGCTTGCGCACGGCGTGCTCGATGCCGTTGCCCGCGACACCACCGCCGACAGCGCCCACGACCGTGGCGAGAATGCGCCCACGCCCGCCGCCGAACTGATTGCCGATCAGTCCGCCCGCGACGGCGCCGCCTACGGCGCCGAGACCCGTCGTCGGCTCGGGGGTTTGCACGGCGTTGACAGCCACCACTTCGCCCGCATAGGGATCTGCGGCGACTTGCCGTGTGCCTGCCGGTTGCGCAGACGCTTGCGAGTAGTCGCCGTTCGCGTATTGCGGAGCCGGTGCGACACGCGGCTTGCGCGTGTGATGAACGGGCTTGGGAGCCTCGGTCGCTGCTTGCTGCGCGACGGGCTGCGCGACCTGTTGCGCGGCATTCGTTTGCTGCACCATGCCGGTTTGCTGGGTAGCGGCGAGCGGCACGCTCGCCGCTTGCGCCACGGCGGGCGCGATCTGCTCGTTGGCCGGGGGCGTCGCGTGCGACACGGGCAGAATGCCCGTCATCGCTGCAACGCCGGTGACGCTAGCGAGTATCACGGACACAGCCGCGCCCGCGATCAAGGGATGGATACGGCTGCGTTGCGCAATGCTGTTCGTGACGTTGGCGCTCATCGTGGGCTCCACGGTTGGTGTGTGCCTGCAATAACGCCGCTCGACCGAGCGCGGTGCACGTGATACTGAAACGGCTTTGTAAGCATTTGTAGCGAGTGTTTCGATGCGATATGCGCGCTCAGCAAAAGCGCTGCGCGAGATCGTAGATCAACAGAAACACGCAGCCCGTATCGCTCCTGAATCGATCTTCGACCGTTCCCGCTTCTGCAATGCCCACCCATCCCGGCAACAGACGCTGGCCGTTCTGAATAGCCTCGCCTTCGAGCATGTAGATGAACTCCGGTCCCGTATGCAGGTGCATCGGGAACACCGTGCCCGCTTCGAAGCGAACGAGCTGCATCGCGCGTCCGTTGGCCTTGCCGAGATTCTTGATCTGAACGCCGCTCGCACACGCTGACGGTGTCCACGGTAGCGCTTGCGCATCGACGGATGAAAAGCGCGGCGCGGTAGGTTGCTGGTTCATCTCATTTCCCGTTCGTTTTCGTTAGGGATTTCCTGACGCGAGATTCAGCAGGCTTGACGTCGAGCCCGTTCCCAATCCTGACTGCATCAAAAATTGCGGCGTGGGTCAATGTCAAAGCGCGTGCGTGTGTCGCTTGCCGATAGCGCACACCTGACTTTCGCTTGGGCTGGACGGCACGCGCAGACTGGTCGGGAGAAGGGAATGCATTTCGAGGAGCTTTCCAACGAAGAATGGTCGCTGGTCGCACCGATTCTCAACGCGCAACCGCATGCAGGCGTTCTCAAACGTGGACGCCCGCGCATCAGGACGCGCGTGGTCGCCAATGCGGTGCTATGGGTGTTGACCACTGGGCAATCGTGGTCGAAGCTGCCCGCGCACTATCCGTCGCAACCGACTTGCCGATGCCGTTTCGAAGAGTGGCGGCTCAATGGCAAGATCGCCGATATGATCCGCATCCTGCGCGAGCTGGGACGCAGTTTTTCGTACGTGCCCGATGCGCCATGCGTGAGCAAAAAGCCCGTGCCGAAACGCGACGATGGCCCGATGGAAGAGCGCGGCATACCTCGCGTGATTTGGAAAAGCCAGGCGTCGTGGCAGGCATCGCCGGCAGAGCAAGAACCCGCGCACGAGCTGCGCCCCGACTACCCGAGCCGCGCATTCTGGATGGGGCTCGCAGCGAAGGGCGCGCGCGTGATCGACGAGTGTGGCTATGTCGTGTATGTCGCGGCGGATCCGGTGCCGGGCGCGATGTTTCGCGGCTGGGCGGAGATCACGCGGGACGGTAGGCGCGTCGCGCGCTCCGGCCTGGTAGGCCCGAAGTTCGACATGCCGGACGACGCGCTGCAATGCGCGCTGACGTGGGCGCGACGCTGGATCGAACTGCACGGCGTGCGCTTCGAATTGGAACTGCTGCACAGAGCGGCCGATTGACGCACGCGGCCTCACACATGATCCGGAATGCATCGCGCACCAGTTTCGGGCGGTTTATAACGTTTCCTGAAACTGTGAGTTGGTTGATCAGATGTTTATCCGCAGAGCCGACACTCCTACACTGTTTTCAACGCAACGAACAAAACAGTTCGAAGCATCCGAAAACAAATCTGGAGGTAATGATCATGACATCGCTCATCAAGGCTCTTGCAGTTGCTGCTGTCCTCGCTGTTCCGGTCGTGTCATTCGCGCAATCCAGCCAGCCGGTGACCCGTGCCCAAGTCCGCGCCGAGCTGGTGCAACTGGAAAAAGCGGGTTATGTCCCGTCGAATAGCAGCGACACGCAATATCCGGCCAACATTCAGGCCGCAGAAGCAAAGGTTGATGCTGCCAACGGCGTCCAAAACAGTGGTGTCGGCGGTGTTGCAGATGGTTCGTCGCAAGGTGGTCAACGCGCTTCGTTCTCCCCGAGCTCTTACTCGGTGCCTGTTTTCGAACACCACTGATGCGCAAAGCGCTGGCTTCGTAGCCAGCGCACCGCTTGATTCAGTCCGCCGCGACACGCGCCGTCATATGACGGAACGCCTGTCGCGGTTTGTTTTTTGGGCGAGCGGTCCGACATCATTGACAAGCAGCGACCACCGGCTTTATTGAACAAGCCACCCGCGCGCAATCGGCCACGCCAGCACCTTCCGATACAACGCGATCAACCGGTCCGTCACCGCCTCACCCGCCAGCGACCAAAGCGGCGTGGCGACCCCATGTGCCACGCACGCAATCGCAACGGCGCCCGCCATATCCAGCGGATAGTGCACGCCGACGAACACGCGCGCCCAAGCGACGGCCAGCCCTGCAACGAGCGTTAGCTCACCGTACCAACGCTTGCGCGCCAACAGCAAGGTCAGCGCAACGCTGGCGAACACCGTACCGTGATCGCTTGGAAACGACGAATCCGGCGCATGCTCGATGAACGTATGACCAAGCCCGATCATGAACGGCCGCGGATGCAACCACGCATGACCGATGACCTGATTGAACCCGAGCGCAAGCAGCACAACGCAACATGCGCGCAGCGCCGTCGCGCGATTGTTCCTGATGCCCGAGAGCCATAGCGCGGCGAGCATCAACGGAACGAAATAGATCACGTAGTCGGCGATGAATGACGCGACGTCGATTTGCCAGCGTGGCGTCGACGTAGTCGCGTTGATCGTGAGAAAGAGCGCCTGATTTAACGCTTCGAGTGTGTGCATGCTGTGATCGTGGCGGGATCGAAACCCTGGTGGAAAACGGTCGCCCGATCGTACCGGGTGAAGCTTATGTCACGCTTAGGGCCATGCAATGCATGTTGAGCACGTGTACGCAACGAACGGAGTATTCTTTCGATGAACTTGCAAAAGACGGCACATGTGCCGTCTTTTAGCAAAATGCCGAAAATGAAGGACGGTGCTTCATGGATGCGGTCTCCGACGTGCTGCGCGTCGTGCGCCTGGGCGGCGCGGTTTATCTTCACGCCGAATTGACGGCGCCGTGGTGCGTGATCGGTCACGCCGATCAGTCGTTGTGCACCGCGTATCTGCCGAAGTCGGACCGTGTCGTCTCCTATCATCTGATCACGGAAGGCACGTGCTGGGCGCGACTGCCCGACTGCAGCGAGCCCGCCATCTGCGTCGGCGCGGGCGAATTGCTCGTCGTGCCGCAAGGCGAGGCGCACATCATGGGAAGCGCGGTCGATCTGACGCCCGTGCCCGCCGGACCGCTCATCGAATCTCAACTGGCCGCCATGCCGGGCGAAGTATTGAATCTCTCGTACGGCGGAGGCGGCGCGCGGACCAGCGTGCTATGCGGCTTTCTCGCCTGCGACGATGCGCTGACCAACCCGGTGCTCGGCTCGCTGCCTCGTCTCTTCAAGGTCGACGTGCGCAACGATCCGCACTCGGCATGGATCGAAGCGTCGCTGCGCTATGCCGCGACCGAGGCGGCGCAACGGCGCGCAGGCAGCGCCATCGTGCTCTCGCGTTTGTCGGAACTGCTGTTCGTGTGGGCAGTGCGGCGCTGCATCGACGACTTGCCGGCAGACCGCAAGAACTGGCTCGCGGGCGTGAAGGACCGGTTCGTCGGCCGCGCGCTGTCGATTCTGCATGCGCAACCTGCCTACAACTGGACCGTCGATGAACTCGCGCGAAAAGTCGGCCTATCGCGTTCCGCGTTTGCAGCCAGATTCAGCGAACTGCTAGGCCAACCGCCGATGCAATACCTCGCGCGCTGGCGTCTGATCGTCGCGGCGCAGGAACTGTCGTACAGCAGCAAGGCGATTGCGGCGATCGCCGAGGGAGTCGGTTACGAATCGGAATCGGCGTTCCATCGCGCGTTCCGGCGCGAGTTCGGCCAGCCGCCCGCTGCGTGGCGAAAGCATCATAGCCATGTCAACGGCGCCGAGGCTCTGGCGGCGAGCCAGTAACGCGACAACTCCAGCAACTGACCGCTGCGCCGCAGCGTGAAGGTCACGCGGTTCCGTCCGGGCAAGCCGCCGCGCGCAACGCGGACGCAGGCAGCTCGCCGTGGCATCGAATGGAGAGTCCGAAGCTCGCTTGCGATCGCGTGCACGATGCGCCGCGCTGCGGCATGCCATGCGAGCGGATCGAGTATCCGCGTGCCGCGCAGCGATCTCAACAACGACAGCGCGGTGCTGAGTTCGCGCATATGCCTGCCGTGGTCGTTGTTCAACTGCCGCACGATCGCGAAGCACGCATCCCAGCCGACATGCGTATGAACCTGCAGCCACGCAATCAGCAGCACGGTCGGCAAGAGCGCGAGGCTCTCGCGCGTCAGCACGTCGCTGTGCAATAGCGCGAGCAATTGAGCCTGTGAAATTTCGCTGATGCAGCGTCGCTGCAAGTCCGGCAGGTGACGCATGACAAGGCCTCCTGTGACGAAAGGGTCGCGGATTCTCGTGGCCGAAGGCGGACGCGTCGCGTCTTGCCACGGCGATGGAAAAGGCTGGACACCCGACTTCACAAGACCTTGCTGCCTGACGTCGTTGAACGCGCTTGCTGCAACAGATGATGGATGGTGCTCGATGCCGTCTCGGGATTCACTATGAGGCAAGGTGCCTCAAAGACCCTTGCCCTTGCGTCGCGCCTCTTTGTCCGATCGTCCGTTTTTGTCGTGTGCGTCGCGCGGACTTTGCCGCGCGTCCGGCGCGCTTTGCCGGGCGTCCTGTTGTCATCGGCGAGCACCTCGCGATTCCTTCAATTGACGCGAGCGAACCTTGCGACAACACTGTCTTCGAGTGCGCCCTGTGCCGCGAATGAACGCGTGACAGGGCGTTTGTTCGTCGGGCATCGATCTGCGTTGGGAGCGCGTAATTCATGAACAGTCTGGATGGAACCATCGTCGCCATTACGGGCGCCTTCGGCAATCTCGGTCTCGTGACGGCGCAAGTGCTGGCGGAGCGCGGCGCGAAAGTCGCGTTGATCGGCAGAGGGAAGGCACCGGCGAATCTGCCTGCGTCGCTGGCGCAGGCGTATGTCGCGAGCGGCGTCGATCTCGCGGAACGGGACGCGGCGCAACGCGCGGTCGATTCGATCGCGAGCCAGCTCGGCGGCCTGAATGCGCTCGTGAACGTCGCGGGCGGCTTTAGCTGGGAGACGGTCGCGGACGGCAGCGCGGACACATGGGAACGCATGTTCGACGTGAATGTGAAGACGACGGTCAATGCCACGAAAGCGTCGCTTCATCATCTGACGAAGGCCACGGGCGGGCGCATCGTCAATATCGGCGCGATGGCGGGGTTGAAGGCGGGCATGGGGATGGGCGCATACGCTGCGTCGAAGGCGGGCGTGATGCGTCTGACGGAAGCGCTTGCCGAAGAACTCAAGGACAAGGGCGCGACGGTCAACGCGATTTTGCCGAGCATCATCGACACCCCGCAGAATCGCGCCGACATGCCGGATGCCGATTTCACGCGCTGGGTGACGCCGGAGCAGATTGGCGGCGTGATCGCGTTTTTGCTGTCGAAGGAAGCTCAGTGCGTGACGGGCGCCTTGATTCCCGTTGCCGGGCGAGTGTGAGATCGATTGAAATCTAATTTAAACATTACAGAAGCCTGTCAAAGATATTTCATAATCATTCATTAAATTAGCGCGTCATCAAGGCGCGCCATGGACGACTGATCCGCGGCGTGGGCTGATTGTTGAGCCAACCACCCATCCCTACCAACGGATCACAACAACATGGCGCAGCCACTCGACTACTCACGCCGCAAGGCGCTCAAGATCATCGCCGGCGCACCGATGCTGCCGCTCGGCAGCGCGGCCGCCGCCTCGCTGCTCGCAGCATGCGGCAGCGGTAACGACCACGCGGCAAGCGCTACGCCTTCCCCTTCGACGTCCGCCTTCACGGCGGCGTCGTTCGCCGGCATGGCCGCGCCGTCGCTCGCCGATCCCGCCGCGATGGCGACGACCACGGTCGCCTCGACAATGACCGCGCAGTTCGCCGACGGCAGCCGCCGCAGCTATAAGCTCGCGTATCAGCCGTTCTTCATCACGGGCGACACGGTGCCGAACACGACGGGCGGCACGATCGTCGCGGGCGGTTATTTCGATATCAACAAGCAGCCGATCATCGACAGGTCGGTGCCCGGCAAGGAACGCCAGTTCTTCTCCGACTGTCCGGACGGCACCTCGCTGATTCGCCTCGACAAGCCGACGGTGAAGGGCGTCAAGGGCAACCCGGTGTTCGCCGTCGTGCAGTTCGAATACGCGACGCGCGACCAGACGCAAACGGTCGCGGGCGACATGTACGGCAAGCTGCCGTCGCCCATTGCCGTGCTCACGCTCGATCAAGACCCGGCGACGGGCAAGCTCACGCTCGTGAGCTATTCGAATGTCGATACGTCGGGCGCGCATGGTCTGTGGATCACGTGCGGCGCGAGCCTGTCGCCGTGGAATACGCATCTGTCGAGCGAAGAATACGAGCCGGACGCCGCGACGATCGCGACGAACACGCAGTTCCAGGCGTATAGCCAGAACCTGTACGGCAACACGGCGACGGCGCGTCCCTATCACTACGGGCATCTGCCCGAAGTCACCGTCAATCCCGACGGCACGGGCACGGTCAAGAAGCACTACTGCCTCGGCCGCATTTCGCACGAGCTGATCCAGGTGATGCCGGACAAGCGCACCGTGCTGATGGGCGACGACGCGACCAACGGCGGCCTCTTCATGTTCGTCGCCGACAAGGAAGCGGACCTGTCGGCGGGCACGTTGTACGTAGCGAAGTGGGCGCAAACATCGTCGGCGGGCGCGGGCGCTGCGACGCTCACGTGGCTCAATCTCGGCAACGCGACCAGCGACGAAATCGAAGCGCTCGCCAACACGCTGACGAACGCCGACATCATGGACATCGTCACCAACGAGGCCACGCCGCCCAGCGATCCGACGTACACGCAGATTCACTTCGGCGGCAAGTTCAACTGGATTCGCATCAAGCCGGGCATGGAGAAGGCGGCCGCGTTCCTGGAGACGCACCGCTACGCCGCGCTGCGCGGTGCGAGCATGGGCTTCACGAAGCTCGAAGGCACGACGGTCAACGCGAAAGACAAGATCCTGTACTCGGCGATGTCGCAGATCACGGCGTCGATGGTGCGCGGCAACGCGCATTCGACCGACATCGCGCTCGACAAGGGCATCTCGTCAGGCGCCGTCTACGCGCTGAACATGAAGGGCGGACAGAGCGACCTGGGCGGCGCGGCGATCAACAGCGAATGGGTGCCTGTCGACATGAGCGCGCCCGCCGCGCTCGTCGGTGAAGACCTCGCTGCGGCGGACAGCCTCGGCAATACCGCCAACCCGGAAAAGATCGCGAACCCCGACAACCTGAAGTTCTCAGAGAAATTGCGCACGCTCTTTATCGGCGAAGACAGCGGCATGCACGTCAACAACTTCCTGTGGGCGTACCACGTCGACACGAAGACGCTGTCGCGCATCCTGTCGTGCCCGGCGGGCGCCGAATCGACGGGCCTGCATGCCGTCGATGAAATCAACGGCTGGACCTACATCATGAGCAATTTCCAGCACGCGGGCGACTGGAGCAGCTTGCACGCGAAAGTGCAGACCGCACTCGATCCGCTCGTGCGCGCGAACTACAAGGATCGCTTCGGCGCGGCGGTCGGCTATCTGACGGCCGACCCGACTTCGATCAAGCTCGCTTGACGGAATAGCTTGCGGCGATCCCTACGGGCCTCATCGCGGGGAATTTGATGACGCTTCGGGCTGGACGGAAGGCCCGGTCGCGGGCGATTCATCGACCCCTCTTCGGAGGGGTTTTTTTATTGGCGTTCACTTTCTTGCAGCGCCGGTACTCCTTGCGCAGTTCGGCGATCTTCGCTGCGACGCTCGCCAGAATGCCGAGCGCTCCTACCGTTTCTACCAAAGCGGAAAGCATGGTGTCTCCTTTCTGATGCGAGGGCGATCGACGGTGATGTGTGAGTGGAGCGTAAGTCCACCGACTGGCCGTCACAATCTGGAAGTTCCAAAGCCAGATTTCGCCCTTTCCGAAGCGTGAGGTTTGCGCGCCGGCAATCAGAAGGACGATTGATGTGCGAAGGATTCAACGCGCGCGCTGCCGCGAATGGCGGTTCCTCACCGCTTCTTTCACGTCGGACCACAAAGCATTCGTCTCTGTCACTATTTGCGGCTACGCGGCGCAAGCGCTGTCAATACACTGGACGCGCCGAAAAGGATTCGGCCTACGTGGAAGAGTTTTTCGTATCGAGAGCGAGCGCCGTCGAGCGCATCGTGCGGGCGCGGCGTGCGCTGATGAAAGAGATTGAAGGCGCGAGCGCGGGGGCGTTCGCGCTCAGTCAAGGTCCGTCGTTGCTCGACAGGCTCGAGCAACTGATGTTCGACGTCCGCGCTGGCCGGATATCGAATTTCGTCATGCCGTCGCTGACGAGCAAGGTGCGGATACTCGTGATGGCCGACTAGCGCAATACACCGAATCCCGCCGCCAGGCCAGTGGGACACCTACGAACGCAATCGTAAAACCGAGCAGAGCCTCGGAATTTGACATTCCGCACTTAACATTTTGCTGTCGGATGTCGATAAACCGTACTTCAAACGCCTCTTTTCTCGGATAAAGGACTGCTTCATTCATCAAAGTCCGGCGAGTGGCCGAGGGGCACATTCTGGGGGCTCTCATGTTACAGGGCAGCTACAACAGTCTTCTCGTGCTGTTCTCGCTCCTTGTCGCGGTGCTGGCCGCGTACACGTCGCTTGAAATGGCGGGCCGCATCACGACGGCGACCGGCCGGGCCGCGCGTTGGTGGCTCACGGGCGGCGCATTCGCGATGGGGCTCGGCATCTGGTCGATGCACTTCATCGGCATGCTCGCGTTCAGCCTGCCAATCCGGCTCGGCTACGATCCCGTCGTCACACTGCTTTCGCTGTCGATCGCGGTTGCGTCGTCGGCGTTCGCGCTGTGGCTCGTTTGCCAGGACTCGTTGCCCACCGGGCGGCTCGCGGGCGGCGCGGTCCTGATGGGCCTCGGCGTCGCGGGCATGCACTACACGGGCATGGCAGCCATGCAGATGGAGCCGGGCATCGCCTATGACGCCGGGCTCTTCGCGCTGTCGATCGTGATCGCCGTCGCCGCCTCGGGCGTCGCGTTGAAGACGGCGTTCAGCCTGCGGCACAACTCGCGCCGCGTGCGCCCGCTACGCGTGGGCGCCGCCGTCGTGATGGGACTCGCGATCGTCGGCATGCACTACACGGGCATGTCGGCGGCGGCCTTTCCGGTCGGCAGCCTGTGCGTCGCGGCGACGGACGGCGTGAACACCACGTGGGTCGCCGTCGTCATCATCATCGTGACGCTCGCGGTGACGGGCGTCGTACTGTCGATTTCCGTGCTCGACGAGCTGCGGCTCGAAACGGAGAACGCGGCGCTGACCCGTTCGCTTGCGCAAGCCAACCAGGAGCTCGGCTATCTCGCCTGGCACGACGCGTTGACCAAGCTGCCGAACCGCGTGCTGCTCGAAGGCCGGCTCGAAGAAGCACTGGCGAAAGCGCGCGTGGACGGCAGCCAGTTCGCCTTGATGTTCATGGACCTCGACGGCTTCAAGGTCGTCAACGACGCATACGGCCATCAGGTCGGCGACCGGCTGCTGGTGCAGGTCGCCGAGCGGCTCGCGTCGGCAGTCCGCGCACGGGACACGGTGGCGCGCGTGGGCGGCGACGAATTCGTGCTGCTCGTGCCCGGCGAGGACCAGGCGGGCGCGATAGCCGTCGCCAGCCGGTTGCTGGCCGTGATCGGCGCGCTGTTCGAGATCGACGGCCACGAACTGGGTATCTCGACCAGCATCGGCATCGCGATGTGTCCCGCCGACGGCGCTCGCGGCCACGAGGCGCTGATGCACGCCGACGCCGCGATGTATCACGCGAAGTCGCTGGGCCGCAACGCGTATTCCTTCTTCGATGTGTCGATGAACGAGAACATGCAGGGCCAGTTGCAGCTAACGCAGGACCTGCGCGTGGCCGTCGAGCGCAAGCAACTGGTGCTGCACTATCAGCCGCAATTCGCCGCACCCGATGGGCCGATTACGGGCGTGGAGGCGCTCGTGCGCTGGGCACATCCGAAACGCGGCCTGATCGGCCCCGACGAATTCATCCCGCTTGCCGAAAAGACGGGGCTGATCGTGCCGATCGGCGAATGGGTGCTCGACGAAGCGTGCCGCCAGATCCGCGAATGGCTCGATTCGGGCGCGTGCGACTGGAACGTCGCCGTCAACCTGTCGCCCGTGCAGTTCGGCCACCCTCAACTGACGTCGCTGGTGCGCGAAACGCTCGCGCGGCATCGCGTCGATCCGCGCCGTCTGACGATCGAAGTGACCGAGTCGGCGGCGATGCGCGATGTCGACGCGAGCCTGCGCATTCTGCACAGCCTGCACGAGATGGGCGTGCGGATTTCCATCGACGATTTCGGCACTGGCTATTCGAGTCTGATGTATCTGAAGCGTTTGCCCGCGAGCGAGCTGAAGATCGACCGGGGCTTTGTGCGCGAGCTGGCGCATGACGCGGAGGATGCGGCGATCGTCTCGTCCGTAGTCGCGCTCGGCCATACGCTGGGTATCGAGATCGTCGCGGAAGGCGTCGAGACCGCGACGCAAAAGGAGTTTCTGACGCGGCTCGGGTGTAATGCTTTGCAAGGCTTTCTGCTCGGACGGCCGGTTCCGGCTGCGGACCTGGACGCCTTGTCGAAAGAATGCACGCAGCCGAGTCTGTCCTGACGCGTGCGGCTGCGCGGCGTGTTTCGTCTGAACGTTCGGTTGACCACATAACGACGCGCGCAGGTCGGCGATACTCTGCTTGCGCACGGGGGAAGTTTGCGCGTAACGCGATAAATCGAAAGGGGCGAAGGGTTGAACCGTCTGCAAAGCGTGAGCGCCACACGGCGCGAATCTTTGCCGAATGTCTAGCCTTCCGGCGCCGTCAGGCGACCGCGGCCTTTAAAACTACAGCATGAACGCCGGCCTTGGCCGGCGTTTTCTTTTGTGCGTGCCGCGCGTCGGGTCGAGCTGCGCTGCGGCTTTGTCGCATGCGATCTTTTCATCGCCGGTAGTATCTGGGTTTGGCTTGCGCCTTCTCACTTTCCGTCGATGCCACACAACATGCGCGCTGTACTCAAAAAATGGCTGTTCATCATCTATCTGCTGGGAAGCGGAACGATCTGGTCCACGGTGATGCTGCTGCTGTATCCGTTCACCAGCCGGTCGGCGCGTTACGGGCTCGCGGCGCTATGGTGCAGGGCGCTCGTCGCGGTGATGCGCGCGGCGTTCGGCATCCGCTGCTCGATAGAAGGCCTCGAACATTTGCCGAAGGAACCGTCGATCGTCCTGTGCCGCCACGAATCGACGTGGGAAACGCTCGCGTTTCTCGCGCTCTTTCCGCGCCGGATCAGCTTTGTGTTCAAGCAGGACTTGCTGCGCATTCCGTTCTTCGGCTGGGTGCTGAAGGGACTCGACATGGTCAGCCTGGACCGCGGCTCGCCGCGTCAGGCGCATGTCGCCGTGACGCGTGAAGCGGCGGAGCGTCTCGCGAAAGGCGATATGGTCGTGATTTTTCCGGAAGGCACGCGCGTGCCGCACGGCGCGCCCGTCAAGCTCACGTCGGGCGGCGTGCGTCTGGCTTGCGCGACGGGCGCGCTGATCGTGCCCGTCGTACACAACGCCGGCAAGGTGTGGCCCGCGAAGGGCTGGCCGATGGGCGCGGGGGAAATCCGCGTCGTCATCGGTCCGACGCTGTCGCCTGTCGAGCGGTCACCGCAGGAACTCAGCCATCAGGTGCATGACTGGATGCAGGCCGAGCTACTGAAGCTCTAGCGCTCGCGGCTTCCGCTTTACATCGCGCCGCCTGAAACGGCGGCGCGCCAGGTCGTATGCTCAGGCGGCGACGGGGTGCGCGAATTCCTGCTCGGTGCGCATCAGCCCTTCGATCATCCGCGCTTCGGCCTTGGCGATATCTTCCAGCGAAGCAACGGCGAGCTGTCGGTCGAACGCGTCGAGCGCGATGGTCAGCCAAGCGTAGTTGTCGCCTTCGACCGTCCACTCGCCGCGCACCTTTTCAGCGCCGTCGATGTCGGTCATCGCGATCTGCGCTTCGGCGATATCGTCGATCGCTTCGGGCAGGTGGCCGATGCGGCTGAGTTCTTCCGCAATGAGCAGTTGCCGGCCGAGCGTCGTGAACAGCTCGCGCGAGCCTTGCCCGCGGCGGAACGCGTCGAGACTTGCATATGCTTGCAACAGCATGGCCCGTGTGATCGGCTCGTGTGCGGCGCGGCTGAAGGTCAGCGCGCGCAGCAACGGCGACATGGCGGGAGCGTGACGGGTCTGTTTGCGGCTTCTCGACTTGTTCGACATGTGATGTACCTCTTATCTTCGTTTCCTGTGCGGGCGGGGGCCTTGTGGTCGCCAGGAAAAAGGTGCCGCCGATGCTCTGGCGGCACTACAGGGGATGATTGGTGTTACATGGGACGGAAGTCAACGCTGAGGCGCAACTCCCGTCGGCAGGGATCCAACGACAAGCCTGCGAACGAATAATGAGCCGGGACAATTAAGACAGACTTAAATCGCGAAGGCCATTTCGAGCGAAGTACGCAGGCTTGCCGGCATTACTGGTACTGGGCGTGAATGGCCTGACGTTGCGCGGCCTGTTCGTCGGCGTGCTTTTTCGCAAGATGCCGCCCGACGATGCAACCGCCCACCGCGCCAACCACGGCGTGATGGCCCGCGTAGTGTCCCGCGACGCCGCCAACCACGGCGCCTTTGATGCAGCCCGCCGCATGCGCCGTCCCGCTGATGGCAAGAAAGAGCGTTGCGGCGGCGAGTGTGGCTTTCCCGAAAGCGGTCATGCTGATATCCCGTTTGTTTTGATCGAACCGATGTTGCGCCAGCGCGCCCGATTTCAATAGCGTCGTGCATCGAATCGCGCTGGATACTGTGAGCGCAGTGTACGTGGCGGCCCATGCCGAAGGTGCAACATGTGTGCGAGTTTCGTAACAAGCAGTTAGACGGCGCTTCGGCGGCGTTCGCGCATCACGGCGCGGGCGAAGATGACGGCGCAGGCGTCGCGCGTAGACGATGCGTCGTTTTCGGCGCGGCGGCCGCAGCCGAGGCCGCTTCCGATACGCCCGCCGCACCCGCAGGCACATCGGCGGGGCGTGTCGACGGGCCTGCCGCGCCGGGATACATCGCCATCAAGGTGCGCAGCACGCCGTTGGTCCAGCCAAAGCCGTCCTGCAACGGATACTCGCCGCCGCCTGCCGCCGTCGTACCCGCCTTGGCATCGACGTCGTACTTCTCGACCAGCTTGCCCGTGTGCTGGTAGTACGTGACGTTCGTGCCGATCCAGCGCGTGGCGATTTGCTGCGCGAGGTCCGCGTGACCGTAGCGCCGCAAGCCCGTCACGGCGAGATATTGCAGCGGCGCCCAGCCGTTCGGTTCGTCCCATTGCTGGCCCGTGTTGACTGTCGTGGTCGCGAGGCCGCCAGGGCGCAGCAGGCGAGCGCGGACGGTCGCCGCCACCGCGGCGGCCTGCGCTTTCGTCGCGACGCCCGCGTACAGCGGATAGACAGTCGCCGCGCTCAGCCGGTGCGTGAGCCGGTGCGCGACGAAATCGTAATCGCCGAAGGCGTTGAGTTGCGGGTCCCACAGCACGCGGCGGATCGCATCGGCGCGCGCGGCGGCGCGCTGTTCGAGATTTTCCGCGTGCGAAGCGTCGCCCTGCACGCGATACGCTTTGGCCAGCGTGCGTTCGAGATCGACGAGCAGACAGTTCAGATCGACGGGAATCACCGACGTGACTTCGATCGTCGCCAGCGTCTTGCCGTCGGCGAACCAGCGCGAGCTGAAGTCCCAGCCGGTTTCGCCGCCCGCGCGCAGATTGCGCCACAGGTCTTCGGCGTTGCGCTGCGGCGTCGCTTGCGCGGTGGCGACGTCTTCCCGATACGATTCGTCGCGCGGCGTGGCGCGCTCGTCCCAATAGCGGTTCAGGAGCGTGCCGTCGGGCAGGCGCACGAGATGCCGGTAGGCGCTGCCGGCCGCGATCTTGTCGTGGCCGTCCATCCAGTACGCGTATTCTTTGCGCAACTGGGGCAGATAGCGCAGATAGACCTGATCGCCTTCGCGATCGGCTGCGAGACGCACCATCTGCGCGAAGAACGGCGGCTGCGAGCGGCTCAGATAATACGTGCGATTGCCATTCGGAATATGGCCGTACCGGTCGATCAAGACCGCGAAGTTGTCGAGTTCGTTCTTCAGCAGATCTTCGCGTCCGCTTTGCCTCAATCCAAGCATGATGAAGTACGAGTCCCAGTAGTAATTTTCGTCGAAGCGGTCGCCGGGCACGATGTACGGAAATGGCAGCGGCAGCAGCGACGACCACGGGCTCGCGCTGGCATCGGGGTCGCGCCTAAGCACGGACCAGAGCGTGTCGATGTGCGCCGTGATGCTCTGGTTCGGGTCGGACACGTAGTTCTTCGTTTCGCGCGCGGGCAGCGTAAAGCGCTGTTCGACGAACGATTTCAGTGCGAACTGCGCTTTGTCCTTCTGCCTGGCATAATCGGCGACGATCTGTTGCGGCGGCGCGTTCGGCACCATGTCGGCGAAGGTCTTGCTGTCCGGGTAGAGATGCGCGAGTTCGACATCGCGATACAGCGCGCCGTATAGCTCGGACGGCGGCACGGGCACGACGGGCGATACGGTGCCGTTGATGCCAGCCTGATTGGCCGCTGGTGTTTGCGCGGCGCCTGGCTGCATATAAGCGACGAGCAGCGCGGCGGCACAGAGGGTAGTCGAGAGAATGCGGCGGGCATGGGCTTGCTGCATCGGCATGACGCTCCGGAGTAAGGGCTTTCGAATACAAGGGAGTCACGAGAGCACTGCATGTTCCCCAATGAGCGCAGATAGCGCTCGCCCAACCCGCGTTTCATGCGTTTTGATGGAAACACCCGAATGACCGTTCAACAGCAAGACTGGTTCACGAACCTGATACGCGCGCCCGAGGCGCGCCGCTTCGGACGCACGCTGTCGGGTTGCGTGCTCAGCTACGGCGCCGCGAGACTGGCGGGATTGCCCGAAGGCTATTGGGCATTGATCACGACGATGATCGTCGTGACGCAACCGAGTCTTACGCAGGCCATCACGACCGCACGCGACCAGATTATCGGCGCGTGTATCGGCGGGATCGTGGGCGGGATCGGGCTGGTCGTGATGGATCGCGGCATCGAGCCGCTGACGGTGTTCTCCGTCGCGCTGCTGCCATTGGCGGCGCTGGCCGCTGCGCGGCCGGGCTTGCGGCTCGCGTGCGTGACGCTGGTGATCGTGGTGCTCGTGCCGGGCGACGGCGGCTCGGCGTTCGTGCGGCCAGCGCATCGCGTGGCGGAAATTCTGATCGGCGCGGCGGCTGCGTTCGTCGCAACAGTGATGTGGCCGAACCGCGCGTTGAAGGGCGCGCATCGGAACGCGCGCGAATGTCTGGAGACGCTTGCCCAGATGATCGAGCACAAGCTTGCGTTCTCGCGGGATGACGCGCAGATGGCGCGTCTCGAGCAGCGCAGCCTCGCCGCGCAAACAGCGCTTGCGGACGCATTGCAAGAGGCGGGGCGCGAGCATGTGTTCGTGCCGATCCTGCGCGGCAGTTCCGACGCGATCGACAAGGTGCCGCCGTTTCTGAGCCGATTGCACCGCGACGTGCTGGTGTTCGGTCAGGCGCTCGCGCATACATGCGTGGGCGACGAAGTGCCGCATCTCGATCAGGCGTGGTCGGCGGTGCCGCGTGCGTTGTCGCAGCTCGCCGATGCGGTCGGCGCTATTCCGTTGAACAAACCAAAGTTGCAGGACGCGCGCGCGACGCTCGACCCGTTGCTCAAGCGGATCAACGAGCGTGTGGATGGCGCAAACGCGACGCTCGCGCCGGGCATCGAACTCGTGATGGCGTTGATCGTCAAGGACACGGACGGGCTCGTGCAGGTGTTGACGCCCACGGGAAAAACGAAGGCGCCGTAAGTGTTCGCTATGCCTCACCAAAACTAACAACGGGGCGAGGCAGCGACTATCCTTTTCGATGAGGCCGGATAGTTCGTCGCACGCAAACGACTGACGAATCGGATCACGCCCGCCATCAACGTTTGCAAACCATCGCGCCTCGCTCGCAGTCGATTGTTGTCGCAACGATCAAACAAGGAGGTGAACAATGAAGACCCTTGCGTTTGTTCTTGCTGTCGCGGGTCTGGCGGGTCTGGCCGCGCCCGTGGCGTCGTTCGCGAAGATCGATCAGAACGCCGACTACTATCGCGCCGACTACCGCGTGCACGATACGGGCAACGATCCGCAGGAAGCAAAGCGGCAAAGCAATTGCCAGAGCCGCGGCGATTGCGCGCCTGTCGGTCAGTGAAGCGGCGGCTGCGCCTCTCTTGCATCTGTCGCGGATCGACCGTCGATTTGCATCGCGCGCTGTGGGCCATGTAGGTGCCTGCGGCGCGTCGTAGGCGCTCGCCATCGAGCAGTGAGCGAGAACATCGAGTCCGTCGCAGACATCAATAACCCGCCGACGGCGAAAGACTCTATCAACCACGAAGAGTGAATGACGGCCTTCGCGCGAGCGATAATTCAGGCTCGTAACGCAAGTCAATCTTCCCGCATGCAACACCTCGATCCGCGCAAGCCGACAGCGAAAAGAAAGCTACCGGGCGAATGAGCGTTTAAAATCCGGACTCACGTTTTTTTCGGACCGGATGCAACGCTTCGGTCCATCCGTCAATTTTTCCGTTTAAGCCCATGTCGACACCTAATCGTGCCAACGCTCGCCGTTCGCTGACGCTTCTCGAAACCCTCGGTCTGATCGGTATCGCTGCCGCGCTGTGCAGCGCGCTGCTGCGTCACTTTTTCTGAGCGCGGCGGCCGATACAGCCGCTGCGCGGCGAGCGGCCGCATGCGCTCGTCCAGCCATCACTTCACATGTACACGAAAGCCACTGCCGTCGAACTCCAGTTTTCACCCGATCGCCTCAACGATGGCGCGGGCGATCCCTTCTGGATCGATCTGAACCACAACGAAGCCGTCGAGCTTCATCAGGCGCTGCAACGCTATCTCGGCACGCCGGCCGCTGAGCGGCCTGCGCCGCTCGTCGTCTCGCTCGACAAGGACGAGAGCGCGGGCGTTGCGGAGCCAGCGGGGTCGAATGCCGCGACGCAGACACAGACATCCGCCGACGACTTCAAGCAGTGGGTGTGTGTGATCTGCGGCTGGGTCTACGACGAAGCAGCCGGCTTGCCGGAAGAAGGCATCGCGCCAGGCACGCGATGGGCCGATGTGCCGGAAGACTGGCGCTGTCCGCTGTGCGATGTCGGCAAGGAAGATTTCGCGCTCGTCGAATTCTGATCGCGCCTTGTTGGCGAAGCGCTGCGCAAAGCCCACAGACGACGCAAACGGTAGCCATCCGGCGAAGCGGGTATACTCTCGCGCCTTGAACGTTTGCAACACATCTGCACTTCCGGGCACCGCTTCCTAATGAAAAGCATTACTGCCCTATTGGGCGTCTTCAGTCTCGTCTGGTTCTGCACGAGCGCATTCTCGCAATCCCAGACCGACGTGCCCGACGACTACGCATATCTCACGCGTCTTCACGTCCGACCCACAGTCATCAACTGCATCGCCGAGCTCGACCGCTGGATTCGGACTACCTCACGTTATGACATGTTCCTCGCACCGGACCGTCGCGTGCTGAAGGCCAAAGTCAACGAAGATGGCGGCCTCTTTTCCGGCAACAACGGTTCGCAAACGGTCGAATCGACCGTGTCGATGCGTGCGTTCGCACGCGTTCGTAACCGGCAGTCGTGGATGCCAGTGATCGCGCAGTGCGGCGTCTGGCATGAGCATGTCGTCGGCGTGTCGTTGCAGCAGGTCGACGGGCAAACGCCCGTTGTGCGCTGACGAGGCGCGCGGCTCAATCGCCGTGGTTGTTCAGCTTGAAATCCGATGGCGAGCCGTATGAGAACCTGCGCGTCAGCGAACGCACATCGTACTCGCGCAACGCGGAAAGATACGACGGACCGTGGATGATGGCGGGCGACGGCGTGCCCGACCGGTGCCGGTCGTGATGATCAGGTTCGAACGCGGGTGAGTCGAAGTCGGAAGACGGATTGGCGAGCGCGATGATAACCGGGCCGTCCGCGTAAGCCGAATAGACCCCGGCTGTGCCGAACGCGGCCATCCATACTGCGAGCAGTACGACGTACGATTTCATCTGCGACGGGCTGCCGGTCTGATCTCGGCGTGTCGTTCGCGCACGATGCGCGAGTTCGCGCCATGAACTGATATTAGTCACGCAACGACGGCAACGCAAGGCGGCCCCGCCGGCGCGCGCTACGTCAGTTCGTCGATCATCAGCCGCGCGGCAGGCGAAAGCACGGAGCCGCGCCGCGTCACGATGCCGTATGGCTCGGTGCGCGAGCGCACTTCGATCGCCAGCGGCCGGGCCAGGCCGTGATCGGCCAGCAGCGCTGCCATGTCGCGCGGCATCAGCGAAACCAGTGTCGGGTCGCGCTGCAACATCAGCACGGTGGTGATCGTCGATGCCGTCTCGATGGGATGGGACGGCACCGATAGCCCCGCTTCCTTGAATTCGCGCTCGAACAGGCCGCGCAGCGGCATGATGCTCGGGTAGACGATCCAGCGGCTCTTCGCGAGATCGGCGAGCTTCACTTTGCGCGCCTTCGCCAGTCGATGCATCGGGCTCGCGACAATCGCCAGCGGCTCGTCGCTCAGTTCGACATAGTCGTAGTGATCGGGTTGCTGCGCGACGGTCGTGCGGCAGATCGCGAGATCGAGCCGCCCCTGATCGAGCAGCGTCAGCAGCCGCGCGCTGGTGTCTTCGACGACTTCCACGGTCAACGTCGGCTGCCGCTCGCGCAGCCGCGTCAACGCGTCGACCAGCACGCCCGACACGGCGCCCGTGATCGCACCCACCGCGAGCCGGCCGCCCGAGCCTTGCAGGATGCCTTCCATCTCTTCGCGCAGATGCGCGACGTCCATATGAATCAGCCGCGCGTAACGGATCACGCAACGCCCCAGCTCGTTCGGCTGGATGCCTTGTTGCGAGCGCGTGAAGAGCGTCGCGCCGAAGGTCGCTTCGATCTCGCGCAGCGCCTTGGTCGCGCCCGGTTGCGTGAGCGCCATTTGATCGGCGGCGCGATGCAGCGAGCCGTGTTCGTCGAGTGCGATCAACAGACGCAGTTGCTTGAGCCGCAGACGGGCAACAATCGAATCGACGTTCGGCAGCATGAGTGAGGAAGAGAGGAGATTCGGAGTGAGCGTTTCAGGCTCTGAGCTTTTCGACGAGAAAGTCGACGAAGGCGCGCACGCGCGACGACAGATGCCGCGCATGCGGATACAGCAGCACGAACGGCCTTGTGCGGCCGCCGAACGGCGTGAGTACTTCGCGCAACGTACCATCCTTCAGGTCTTTTTCGACGACGAACCGATAGGTCTGGAAAAGCCCGGCGTCGTGTCGCGCGAGCGTGGCGCCTGCGAGCACATCACCCGACGTGCTGTTTCCGCCGCGCGTCATCAATTCGCTCTCTTCGCCTTCATGTTGGAACAGCCACGGAATGTTGCGCCCCGTGCTCGGCAGCGCGAACTGGATGCATTCGTGGTGAATAAGATCGTCGGGTGTCTCCAGCTTGGCCGCCGACTTCAGATAGGCGGGCGAAGCGACGACCACGAGTTCGGCGTCTTCGAGCTTGCGCGCAATCAGGCCGGAGTCATCCGGTGCGCGGCCCCGGATGGCGAGGTCGAAGCCTTCGTCGGCGAAATCGATGTTGCGGTTGCTCAGGTGCGTTTCGACCGTGACGTCGGGATAGAGCTTGCGAAATTCCGCGAGCAGCGGCAGCACGCGATAGTGGCTGTACGGCGTCGGCATGCTGATGCGCAGCACGCCTGACGGCGTGCTCTGCTGTCCCGTCGCCTCGCGCTCGGCGTCGGCGAGCTGGGCGAGCGCCAGACGGCATTGCTCGAAGTAACGGCGGCCTGCGTCCGTGAGCCTGATCTGCCGTGTCGTGCGTACGAAAAGCCGCACGCCAAGCCGTTCCTCCAGGCGCGCTACCGACCGGCTCACGGCCGCGGGCGTCACGCTTGCAGCTGTCGCTGCTACCGTGAAGCTTTCCAGTTCGGCGGCGAAACAGAACAGTTCGATGCTGCCAAGGAGTAGGTCTTCGAATTGACGCTGCATGTCCTTTCCGTGATCGGCGGATGTCGTTCGCGTTGGGCGCCGTCAAGGCGCCCAACGCGAAGCGGCGCAGGGTGCCGCGCCGCGTGTTCGAAGAGGATAGCAGGTCTCAAGCCAACTGATACTTCTCCCGGACCAGATGCCCGATGCCGATCCGATCGAGAATTTCCAGCGGGCAAAGGATGGTCACACGCACCGTGCCGGGCAAGCGGCTGATCTCGATCGAGCCAGCGATCGTCGCGCGATTGAGCACTTCCTCGTAGCTCAGACCGGTGACGGCGGCGGCGCGGCGCAGTCCGTTTTCGGTCGCTTCATTGAGGTTGACGCCGCTGCCGATGAACGTCACGGGCCCATTTTCTTCGATGTGATGCTGGCCCCAGCGCGCGCCGAGTTCGGCGACCTTCTTGCGCTGGTCGGCGCTCATCGGGCGCGCCATCGGCGGCAGGTCGTCGAGATTCTGCAGCAGGATCGGTCCTTCGATCGTCAGGTTCTTGATGACCTCGACGCTCAGCTCGGTCTCGCCCGAAACATCCGTTGCGTGCCCGGCGATCTCGCCGTTGCCCTGTTGCGCGTGCATGTCGCCGAGATAGACGCCTGCGCCCGGCACTTTCACGGGGCAAATCACGATGCAGCCTTCGCGTACCGAGTTCGTGTCCATGTGCCCATCGGTCTTCGCGCTGTGCAGCTCTTCCGTCGTCATGTTGAAGCGGTGCGGCGCGCCGACCAGATATTGTCCGAAGTCCGCGCAGTTGTGCGAGTCGGGCAGATCGCGCGACGGCGTCGTGCCGATGTTGCCGAGGAACGGCCGCATATGCGCGGCGAGGCCGGGCATGTCGGCGCGCGCCAGCGACAGGATCGAATGCTGCGCGGCCAGTTCGGGCAGCGCGGACATCGCCGATGCCTTGCCCGCGAGCCGGTCGCCGACTTCCTGGTTCACCGTGAGGCTCACGCCGTTTTCCTGGTCAAACACGATGACGTAGCCGTGTTTGAACTGGAACGCGCTGACTTCCGCGCCGCAATGGTCGCAGCGAATCGCTTCGGGGCCGATGCCTTCGACGTGACTGGCCGGGTGCTCGGTGCCGCACGACGAACAGAACTTGGCGACGAACGGATCGCCGTGATAGCGCCCTTCGACGAATTGCATCACACCGGACGACGTGGCATGCGACGTCACGCGCATGCGCTGGATTTTCAGCGCGACGGCGTCGCCAACCTCCGCGCCTTCGATGGCGACGGGCTGCGTGACTTCATGGCCGCCCTGGAACGCGGGCGTGATCATCGGGCCCCAGCAGCCGGGCGGCGTGCCGGCGATCAGCGTGCCGCCGTCGGCGAGCGGTCCCAGCATCGGCTGGCTCGGGCCGAGAATGCCGTTCGTATAGGATTCGACGCGAAGCTGGCTGACGGGTGGCTTGACGGACTGTGCGTCGGAGGGGGCGGTCGTGGTCGTCAATCTTGTCTCCTGACTGGAAGTGGGGTGCGACATAAATCGTATGCGATTAAAGCGTGTGAGTCGGATCATACGCGGAGTTTTCGTCGTGTCAATCCTGTGCGATAAAATCGCGTGCGATATATGTGGAAAGCACGCCGCGCTATCGGGCGTATCCGCGGCATTTTTCCCGCGTGGAATCGATCTTCCGGATTGGTGCCTGCTGGACAATAGTCGGCCCACGAAATGTCGTTGCCTTACGGACAACGAGTCGTGAACCTGGTTGCTGTTGGTGAGGGCGCCGATTTGCCTGTACGCTTGTGCGGATCAGGGTTCGCCGCCCGCGCCTGCGGCAGCGGACCCCGGATTTCCCCACGATCAACGCGCCACGTCGTGTGCGGCGCGAGGCAGAAAAAACAGGAGTTTCAATGCTTTTACATCTTTCGACTTGGGCCGAGATCGAGCAATACCTGAAGCGAAGCCGCGCGATCGTCGTGCCCATCGGTTCGAACGAGCAGCATGGTCCGACGGGCCTGCTCGGCACCGACTGGCTGTGCCCGGAGATCATCGCGCGTGAAGCGCAAAAGTCCGCTGATATCCTCGTCGCGCCGACGTTCAACATCGGCATGGCGCAGCATCACCTCGGCTTTCCGGGCACGATTTCACTGCGGCCGTCCACGTTCATCGCTGCAATTGGCGACTGGATTCGCTCGCTGGCTGCGCATGGCTTCGAGAAGATCCTGTTTCTGAACGGCCACGGCGGCAACATCGCATCGATCGAGGCGGCGTTTTCCGAGGTCTATGTCGAAGCGAGCTTCGCGAAGCGTCACGCAGGTTTCGCGATGAAGCTGGCTAACTGGTGGGATCTGGAAGGCGTCGGCGAGCTCGCGCGCGAGCAGTTCCCCGAAGGACACGGCGTTCACGCTACGCCGTCCGAGATCGCGATCACGCAGTGGGCCTTCCCGGACGCGATCAAATCCGCCGACTACTCGCCGAAAATCGCGCCGTCCGGCCCGATTCGCGAAGCGCTGGATTTCCGCGCGCGCTACCCGGATGGCCGCATGGGCTCGGACCCGGCTCAGGCATCGCCGGAAAAGGGCGGTGAACTGGTGCGGCTGGCGGCGTCGAGCCTCGTGCGCGAACTGAACGCGTTCGCCAACGAGCCGCTTCCCGGCTGAAGCGGCTGATGCGTGGGACGGGCGCGGAGTTTCGCCGCGCCTTTCACCTGTTCCCAGCACTCAAGAGTGAATTGCCCGCTTAATGGTTGACCCATCGTCCGCTGAAAAAGATGATCTGAGGTATAGATAGCATGGCGAGAGCGTTTGCAATGGGCGCCAGGCGGCTTTGGGTCGTCCGGCCACTTTCCGGTTGCGGGCCGCGTCCATGCGCTAACCGTTTTCATGAGGACATGACATGAGCACTCGTTCCGAAGGCAAGCCGCTGTTGAGTTTGTTGGGCATCAGTAAGCCAATCATTCAGGCGCCGATGGCAGGCGTCAGCACGCCGGCGCTGGCGGCCGCCGTATCCAATGCGGGCGGCCTCGGCTCGCTCGGCGTAGGCGCGATGAAAGCCGACGCGGCGCGCAAGACGATCCGCGACACGCGCGCGTTGACGGGCGCGCCGTTCAACATCAACGTCTTCTGCCACGCGCCCGCCACGGCCAATGCAAAAGTCGAACAGGAATGGCTGACGTGGCTCGCGCCGCAATTCGCGAAGTACGGCGCAAGCGCGCCTGAAAAGCTCGCCGAGATCTACACGAGCTTTGTTGAAGACAAGGCGATGCTCGACGTGTTTGTCGAGGAAAAGCCGGCCGTCGTGAGCTTCCATTTCGGCCTGCCGTCGAAAGAAGTCATCAAGGCGCTGAAGGACGCGGGCATCACGCTGCTGGCGTCGGCGACGAATCTGGACGAGGCGCAGCAGGTGGTCGATGCGGGCGTCGATGCGATCGTCGCGCAGGGCGTCGAAGCGGGCGGCCATCGCGGCATGTTCGACACGCAAGCCTTCGATGAAGGCCTCGGCACGTTCGCGCTCACCCGTCTTCTCGTGGAGAAATTCGATTTGCCCGTTATCGCGTCGGGCGGCATCATGGACGGCGCCGGCATTGCCGCGGTGCTCGCGCTCGGCGCACAGGCCGCGCAACTCGGAACGGCGTTCGTGCCGTGCCCGGAGACGTCGATCGACGACGGCTACCGCCGCGCGATTCTCGGCGATGCCGCGCTTCACACCACGATGACGTCGGCGATTTCGGGCCGTCAGGCGCGCAGCATGGTCAACCGCTTCACGGAACTGGGCCGCGGGGCCGATCGTCCTGCGACGCCGGATTACCCCGTCACCTACGATGCAGGCAAGGCTCTGCACGCGGCCGCGAAAGCGCAGGGCGAGTTCGGCTTCGGCGCGCAATGGGCTGGCCAGGCAGCGGCGCTGGCGCGTTCGCTGCCTGCTGCGGAACTCGTCGCGCGGCTCGAGGCGGAACTCGACGAAGCGATCCGTCGATTGCAGCAGTTCGCCCGCTGACACATAGAGAAAAGCAACGGCCACCCGATGGATGAACCGACAACGCCTGCAGAAACCGGCAGCACCGCGCGGGTAAGCGACGCGAGGCTGCTTTCGATCAACATCGGCGTGTGCCAGCCGCTCGACGTGGGACTCGCATCCGAAGGTCTGAGCGTCGAGTCGGCGATCCGCAAGCGTTCGGTGAGCAGCGCGAGCGAAGGCGCGGTGGTCGAAGTGAAGAAGCTCGGGCTTGTGGGCGACGAGCAGGCGGACCTCAGCGTTCACGGGGGCCTCGACAAGGCCGTTTATCTCTATCCGTTCGAACACTATGCGTGGTGGCGGCAGCGGCGCATCGAAGCCGATCTGCCCGATGCGGGCGAGCCATTGGCATTCGGCATGCTCGGTGAGAATCTGACGACGCAGGGCTTGCTGGAATCGGATCTTTGGGTTGGCGATACGCTTGTGATCGATCAGGTCAGGTTACGGGTGGAAGCGCCGCGCAGTCCCTGTTTCAAGCTCAATGCCGCGATGGGGTACAGGAAAGCGGTCAAGCATATGTATCTGAGCGGGTTTGCCGGTGTGTATCTGAGCGTCTTGCAGACGGGGTTTATTCAGGCTGGCGCACGCATTGAAGTCGTGCCGGGGCGTAGGGAGGAGTCGGTGAGCAACATTCTCGACTGGCGGCGCGGGAAGGCTCGGCGGGAGCCGTGAGGTTTGAGCCTTTGCGGCGTGGGCGTTGCCGGTCGGTGTGCTTGTCTTTGCGCTGGCATCCGCGTTGTGGTGTTTGCCGTTCACGCGTCGCCCCTGTGCGGGGCGGCACCTACTTTTCTTTGCCGCCGCAAAGAAAAGTAGGCA
>NZ_JAWRXV010000558.1:0-289 GCF_046534875.1 Paraburkholderia sp. SIMBA_054
TGAAGGAAAGAAACAAATAGTAGATATAGATTTTCCAAATGCAGATAATTCGAGTTTTAAAACAGGTGACACAGTCAAAGTTACGAATAAAGATAAATGGCAACATAAAAAGATTGGTATGCACGATGTAACCATTGCATCTGCAGATTCAATTTCTAAAGTAAAACAATCAATTGTACAAACTGATAAACCTCAAAACAATACTACTCAACCCTTTATTGAAAAAAATAATAAGCGAACAGGTAAAGTAATTGAAAAGGGATCTAATTATTTAATGGTTAAACAGGGT
>NZ_JAWRXV010000559.1:0-289 GCF_046534875.1 Paraburkholderia sp. SIMBA_054
GCATGTTCAGCATCGCCAAAGTGGGCTATCAGGCACAGGTGATCCCGGCACTGTTAGCCGGGCTGGCACTGGGCGTTATTGAAACTCGCCTTAAACGCATCGTACCGGATTACCTCTATCTGGTGGTGGTGCCCGTCTGTTCGCTGATCCTCGCCGTGTTCCTCGCCCATGCGCTGATTGGTCCGTTTGGTCGCATGATTGGCGATGGCGTTGCCTTTGCGGTACGTCACCTGATGACCGGCAGCTTTGCTCCGATTGGTGCGGCATTGTTTGGCTTCCTGTACGCGCC
>NZ_JAWRXV010000560.1:0-289 GCF_046534875.1 Paraburkholderia sp. SIMBA_054
CTTACGCGCGCTTTCAATACCCGCCACCGGCAATCCCTCGGGATTGAGCAAGCCCACCTGCACCAGCACACTCGCCTGATCCCAGTAGATGTGCTCGTTATAAAGCTTGTCGCCGCGGAAGCACACCACAGCCAGCATCGGCACTTCGAAGTACTTTCCCGTCGGCGCGACACCCGGCAATAGCCAGTCGATTTCGCAGCTATGCGTGCAACTGAAAATGAATTCATCGACGATACGATCTGCGCCGATAGTCCGCGAAATCGGAATCAGCTTTGTATCAGCCGGATTC
>NZ_JAWRXV010000561.1:0-289 GCF_046534875.1 Paraburkholderia sp. SIMBA_054
CTGGTCGCCGGTATTGCCGAATGAAATTTCGAACGCGTTCTGCTTCGCGTCCGCGTGGCCGTTCACATGCAATTCATACGGCAAGGCGCGCGCGAAACGAATGCCGCTTTCCTGCGGATCGATTGAGCCGGGCGTCGCGGGCACGGTCGGTTTCGGCTGCGTCGCGCACTGGTTGTCGGCAATGGTCTTGTAGTTGCTCGTGTCGGGCAGCGGCGGAATGCGCGAGTCGGGCGTGCGGAAATCGAACGCTGTCGTCAGGTCGCCGCACACCGTGCGACGCCATGCGGTG
>NZ_JAWRXV010000562.1:0-289 GCF_046534875.1 Paraburkholderia sp. SIMBA_054
GACTAAAGCTTCTACCGCGCCGCAACGTGATCAATGTGTATAAGTCAAGTCTTGACAACTGCGAGAGTGCCTACTGACGGCCCGCAACCCGCGAACTTTCCCTTAGTTGCAGAGCCCAGCGTGCTGCATCGCAGCAAAAAACGGTAGGAATTGCAACGTCAGGCGGGTGCATGCGCGCCGCTGCGAATCGCGCGGCTGTGGCGATGCACTTCGTCGACGAGTTCGGCGACATTTTCCGGCGGCGTGAACTGCGAGATGCCGTGGCCAAGGTTGAACACATGCCCCGGAT
>NZ_JAWRXV010000563.1:0-288 GCF_046534875.1 Paraburkholderia sp. SIMBA_054
CGGGCCCAGTCCAGGCCTGCTAGCTCGGCGTCCCCTTCACTTCCAAAGTGACCAAGGATACCCGAAGCATGGATTAGCTTACCGCCAAGCGTGATGGTTCCGCTCGCTGCATAGCGCTCCGGCTGCAGGATGCCCTCCTGCTCAGGAATGGCGTGCCCCCAGACATCGTAGCCCTGATAGCTTTGCGACTGCATCAGCGGATAACCTGCACGGATGCCACGCGGCTTCTGACGCGAAGCACATTGCCTTCGGGTGTGATTTGCCGCGGAATCTCGGACATGCCCGGTT
>NZ_JAWRXV010000564.1:0-288 GCF_046534875.1 Paraburkholderia sp. SIMBA_054
GCGGCGTCGATCGACCAGCGATGCCGCCGCTGATCCGTCGTGAGCGCCAGGCGCCAAATTGCACGAGTCCCAGTGAGACGGGAAACGATTGCCACCGTGACTCACGAATTCGCAACACCACCAGATGATGCAGCCGCGGGCGCCCGGAACGACGCCTTTTGCAGGCGCGAAGCAGCGTTTCCGGAAACGGGCCGCGGTGAATAACATCAACAGCCCGGCGCTGAGATTAAGAATGTAGATGCCCGCCATGCGCCTTTCGCCGCGACGCTGCCGGCCGTACATTTCAGG
>NZ_JAWRXV010000086.1:0-40046 GCF_046534875.1 Paraburkholderia sp. SIMBA_054
CCTTGCAGACTGGCTGTTGGCCGGTGTTGCGGCGAAGGTCTGCTTCGTTTGCGGCGCGCTGGCGGGTTTCGGCGGTCGAGGCTGGCTCGCTGGCGTGCTGACGCTGGTGATGTACGGCGTCGTTCTGCTGTGCGTCAGGCATCTGGTCACGTCTGCCCTGATGCCTCGGACTTCCCGGTCGTAAGAGACGATTTGCCTGCCGCCCTTCGGGGCGGCTTTTTCTTTTTCCCTCAGCGGGTTCGCAGCCCGTTGGGGGCTGCTCCGCTTCCACATATCGGAGCTTCAAATGGGTGCAACTGTATTGACTGGCAAGAAGGCCGGCGCATTTCAGACGGCGGATGGCGAATGGATGTTCGCGTTGTTCGAGCGGACATACGAGAAGAATTGCTATCCCCACATCGATCGATGGTCTGCCATTGCTTTCGGGCGATATGCCGATGTCATGCGAAAGGTGTTCAGGCACGCTTCGTCGTGCGAAGGCGGCATGCTGCAAAGTCGCGCTGGCTACATCCGGCCGGAGAATTACATCGCCACCTGGAGGTCGTTGCTGGCGAAGCCGTTCCGGCTTCCTGACCAGACGATCCTGCTAGATGTTTCAAAGTCTTTTCAGGCCGCCATTCCCGACGCTGCGCTTGACGACGTCCGCAGTAGCCTGACCACAGCGGGACTCGCTGAGCGTGTGGATGAAGTCGTGGGAGGGCGCCTGAAAGTCTCGCTGCATGAAGAAGCTGCGTTGCTGGAAGCCATATACGGCGAGAGCGGAGCGCTAAGCGTGTGGCGAGTGCTGCGGGAGCATGATTGTTCGAATGTGCCGATCGCATCGGGCCTCAAGCTGCCGGCCCGCGATTCCTCGGCGCTCGAGCCGATGCCGGTGGTACGTTGCTACAGGATCGACGAAGAAAACCGGCTAGTCTCGTTCGACGGGAAACCCTGGGAAAACGCTGGCTGGCAATATTCGGCGATCGGTAGCTTCATCACGGACGTTGCCTATCCAATCGAGATGGAAGCGCCCGGTTTCGCGAAGGCTGCGATTCCGGTGTACCGTGATCTGATGAGAAACGCTGGCCAATTGCCAGCGGAGACCGTCATTGAAATCACGCGTATGCCAGAGGGTCTTGAGGACTATTGCGGGCGCGCTGCCGACGAACTGGCGGGCTATCTCGGCCTTGCTGACGGCGAGGGACGTGCGCCTGAGCGGTTCAGCTTCCGGTTTGGCGATGTGCCTGCAGAGCCGCGTGGCTCTGCCATGTACAAGCTGTGCAACCTTCGTAGCCAGCAGGTGACGTGGACGTTGCCGCAAGACACGGCTGCGCCGCAGCAGGTCGACAAGGCGCCATCCACGGACCTCGCCCAGATGATTCTCGAATTGGTCTAATCTGTCTCGAAAAGCGCCGCTCCCGAAAAAGGGGCGGCGCTTTTTTTTTCACCGGTAGCGGCGACGGAGACGCGCGTAGATGGCGGTGGCAAGCAGACCAACGAAGAGCGCTTCGACACCCCATTTCACCCAGTCGCTGTTAATGAGCGGATCGCCCATCGGCCGGAAGTAGTCGTCTGTGTCGCGACCCCGCTAGCGATGCTGTCGAGCACCGGCCAGATCGACGGCCAAGCGACGACGAAGAAGCCTGCGAGGAGGGGCAGGGCAAAGTCGTCCAGAAACCGCCACGCTGCGAAAAGAATCACCGCCGAGAACAGGATCGGTACCGCTGCGGTGCACACCGATGAGAAGCTGGCTCCGAGAGAACGCGAGATCCAGAACAGACCACCAAGGATGGCGAGAACAATCAGGACGATGATCGAAGATGTAGCGTCGTTGCGCATGGGAGGGTGCCTTACTAGTTGGAGGGGTGGAAAAAGAGGAAGGCGGATACAGGCCGCACGGTATTCAAAAAGCGAAGGCCTCCTGGACCGGGACTTTGGGCTCGCTTTGCGTAGCGCCCGCAGTTGCCCGAGCGGCAAGCAATGCCTCATAGCGCGCGACCACCGCCTCGGCTGTCGTGTAATCGACTTCGATGCCGACGAGCGCGGCGACGCGGGAGCGCACGCTTGCTATCAACGCGGCCTCTGCGGGGGTCGGGAGCTGGGTGGGCCAGCCTGCGGTGTAAAGAAGATGAGCCGGTATCTCCGCTTCAACAGCAACTCGTCCGGCAGCAGCCAGCTTGGCTCGGGCCACGGCGGTCTGAAGCGATGCCGGAAGGAGATCGGGCGCGACGTCAGCGAGCCATCGCTGGCCCTGAAACGCGAAGGTCGATGCTGCCTCGATCGCCACCATTTCACGATACAGATCGTGGTTGTCGGCGCAGCCGGCGGCCGCTCGAAGGTCCTCCAGCGAACTCATGATGCAGAAGGCGCACGAGACGCGCGACGCGCCGTAGCGGGTGTACGCCTCATGCAGTGCCAGACCGGCATCAGCGATTTCCTGCAAGACGTCCTCTACCGGCCACTCGATAATCGCGTTCCATGTGATGCCCTGTTTGCCGCGACGGGTCAACGCGGCGAGTGGTGCTGCAACAGGCATCTTGCTGCGGGCCGAACTTTCCTGACGGCGAACACCCGTCACGTTCACGATGTCGTGCTGCGGGTAGCGTTTTTTCAGCGCGCTCGTGATGACCGCCGTCTTCAGTTCGGACGTGCAGAACCGCATGGATGGGGTGCTCCATGGCAGGATCAGTCGAACGCACGACAGTTCTCTGTAACGAGTAACGTTGTTCTCCCAGCGCTTCTGCCAGCGCGCGAGCATGTCGCCCGCCTGGCGTCGTACCGTCAATAGTTCGCAGTCGAGGTGCGCGGCCAACCGTTCGCAAGTCGGCGCGCTGTCTTTCCACTCCACACGGCCGAGGTCGGCATGAACGAGGACACGCGGGCCTGTGTGTCCGATCAGATCGAGATAACGTGCGACGGCCAGTGCGCAGGCTACGCTGTCCTTTCCGCCGCTCACACCGATAGCGACCACCGCATCGGTATCCAGAAGGGCGTTCACCTCCGGGGTGCTGGCGACGGTGCGCGAGATGAGCGTCGCGGGAACGCTCAGGCGTTCGCGGAGGGACGAAAGGTCAATGATCTGCAGGGACATGGCGCGTAACCGAAGAGAGGTGTTGATTCATCTTCGCAGCTACAGCGCAAAGTCAAGGCGTCGTCGTTGGCGAGCATGGTTAGAGACGAATCGAGCCCTAATGAGGCGTCTTTTCGAGCGATTGGCGCTCGGGGGCGTCGTTAGAATGGAATCTCTCTCAAGTTCGTAGTGACCACCCTCGGAAAAACGAACTCTATTTGCCAGCCTGCGGGCTGGCATTTTTTTTATCCGTTGTTATCGCTGCCGGTGAGAGAGGGGCTGAAAACCGAAGCATTGTGGGTATGACAGGGACCCGCCGCGGATAAACTGCTTTCATTCCCTGCGCTACTGCGCATCGACCTCCAGACGATCCTCCAGAGGACCGTCCATTTTTTTCTCTCCAGCCATTCACTCGTTGAATGGATCACTGAAAAGGCTGACGTTCGCGTCGGCCTTTTCCTTTTACCGATGGAATTTTCCATCGTTCGTAGCAAGCCGTAGCTTCAGGCCGGATCTGTCCGTCCTCATTCATGTACCCATCTGGGAGCCACCTCCCTCTGGGACCGGCTCCCTTTTAAAGGAGCCGCACCATGCTGCAGAAAGCTATTGTTTCCGAAGAGTTGGCCCGCCGTTTTGCACTCTCCGAAAATCCGTCGAGGATTTCTGAGAAGTGGGGGTTTCGCGAAAAGCAGCGTGTTTCCGCGCAAGCTGTCGCAACGCTTCCGATCAGACAGTTCGACGCCACCATTCTGTATCTGTGGAGTGATGGAACGGCCACCGTGAAATTCGACTTTGATATTCCGTTCGACGCCGAGCGCGAGCTCGTCAAGAGCGGTCGAGTCGATCTGCATTACCTCACGCGTCTGCCGTCGTAATCCATGCCTACATGCTTCAGGTGGCTCTCACCTGAAGCTCATTCAATCCCGTAGGGAGCCAATCCCAATGGGACTTGGCTCCCGCTCCGCTGGAGTCTTTTCAATGTCTAACCGCTTTAATGTCCCCGCCGTTTTCATGGCCGCGCTTGCTGCAATCGGTTGTGCTCTGGTCATCTTCGGCTGCCTGCTTGAACAGCAGTTTCAGCTCGATCTGCTACGTACCGCTGGTATCGCCGGCCTCGATGCGTATCTCGCACAGGTCGCTTCGCACCAGCTGTCGTTTGCATCGTTCATGGTCGAGTCCGTCACCGGACACGGCTATGCGCGAGGTGCGTTCGTGCAAGGCGTCGGCTTCTGGTTCGTCTTCGTGCTCACACCGGCCGCGGCGGCGTTCATCGCCGCTGCACGTGTGTTGGGTGCGTCGAACTGGATGGGCGGGCGTCTTCGTGTCGCCGCTGCTCACTGAACAACATTTCTTTCCCGTCAGGGCAACCACCCTGACGGGGCGGTTGCTCATCAACTCGTTGAGGCAACCATCATGTTCAAGCTCATCATCAGCGTCGTTCTTCTCTCACTCCTGACCGGCTGCGCTACTGCGGATTTCGGTTCGCCGAATACGTATCAGCGTTACGACGTGCAGCACCTCGGCCAGATGGAAGAGGCGACGATCCTGCGCGTGCGTCAGATCACGATCGAGTCGGGTTCCGACTCCTCGGGGCTGACGTCGATCGTCAGTGCGGCAGCAAGCGCGTTTCTCGGCTCCCAGGTCATCGGGAACGGGAAAGGCCGGTATGTCTCGGGCGCGCTGTCTGGCGCTGCTGCGGGCTTCATCTCGCAACACGTGAGCGTGGCGATGTCCCGGCACAGCGGCATCGAAGTTTTCCTGCGTCGCGCCAACGGTCAGACCGTTGTCGTTTCGCAGGTCGACGACCAGCGTTTCGTCCCTGGCGAGCACGTCTATCTCGTTTCCAGTGGGTCCGGCTACCGGATCACCCACTGATATTTCCGCGCGCTCTGAGCAGCGCGCTTCCCTTGCGGGGCAACTCCCCGCAAGGGAGTCGCCTCGTCTATTCGAGGTTCATCATGAAATTTCCCAAGCTGTTCTATGCGGATCGTCGATCCGCTGGCGCTACCGCTGCTCTCCAGCAGCAGGCCTCGCGCGTGCTTCGCCGCGTGGCGCAGGACCTGCGTTTGCGCTCTCATGAAATCGTTGTGGAACCGTCGCGCCGGAATTTCCCGGGGCGTGTCTCTCTTCGTACTGAGACGCTATTTGTCGACGTGCTTGACCGGCCTTGCCAAACGGCGGTCGCCCTTAGCTTCCGCACACGCCGCGGTCGCTCGGATCTGACTGGTGGCGGCGAAAACTACGTTCCGCTCGAGCAGATCGAGACGACACGCGGTTATCAGTCGTTTCTCGACGGGCTCAGGCTGGCTGGTGGCATCGACACCTCCTCTGGAGGGCGGCGATGAAACTGGCGAAGGTCAAAGTCGAGTACACCGGCGGCACCACGATCACGGAACGAGTGACGCTCGATCCGGCGACGGGGCAGGTCACACTGCCGCCGCGTCTGCATGCGCTTCTGAAGGCGATGGATGAAACCGAGTGTTCGCCAGCTTTCGGGCTCGAATACGGTGGCCAGATTTTGTCGGTCGTTGCGTCTGACGGTACTTACAAGGTGTCGATTCCGGAGGAAGCGAAACCGGGCTTCCGGCAGGTCTTGAACGCGATACTGTATCCGTCGAAAGACCAGCGCCAGCAAAACGGGCGGTACATGCACACGCTGTCTGCCGCGTCGATCGGCGGTGCTGTCGGATATGTTCACGCTGCCCCGATGCTCGATCTGCAGACGGTTGTAGGTGCGGCAGGCTTGGGCGCACTTGGGGTACTATTGTGGTACGGTGGTCTTCTAGCGGTGAAAGGAGAATGAAATGGGTGCGACGATTTTCACCATGGTGCTCGGCGTGTCCATTGCGGCTTTTCTCATGTGGACAAACCATAACGGCGAAAAGCGCGATCGCGAACGCGATTGGGGCAAGTGATTCACGACGTGGCCTAGCCGCGTCGCATAAGTAGAGCCGCACCCTCGGGGGTGCGGCTTTTTTTCGTCTATACGACCATCTGACGCGTCCCCCGGGGCGCGTTTTCTCTTTGGAAACCAGAATGCAACAAGTTGACCTGAATCTGGCAATGGCCAACGATGTTCCCGCTGTTACCGGCGCTGTGAGCACCATGCCCCCTCGCGAACGACTCGACACGACTGGAAAGACGGTCGGCGATGTCCACAAGGCTTTGTGCAAGGCGTTGTATGGTACCGAGCTTGAACCCGAGTGGCTTTCGCCGGCGAACACGCTGGATGACGCCGACGAGGAAACGAGCGGCGCGCGTCTGGCAAGACTGTGGCCTGACGACAGCGTTTGGAACCGGCTTGCCATCTCCGTCGATATCGGACGGTCGGAAGGCTGGATCGTTAACATTGACTGGATCTATCGAACCGAGACGGCGCAGTCGCACCGGCGGGGTTTCGGGGTGATGCCGATGCTGCGAGCAAAGGTCTTCACGTCGAACCACGCATGGGATCTGGCGCGCTTTATGGCTCACGCGCTCGACGTCGCCTAACTCGCTTTCTCGCGCCTCCAGGCGCTTATCCCTTTGCGGGCACTCGGCCCGACAGGGAACGATTGCCCGCTTCCTTTTCCGGAGCAATCGACATGTATCAACTTTCCTTCGCTGGGCAGACTCTCTCCCTCGGTACGCTGCTCGAAGTGCTGGCAGTCTTCAGAACCGATTCCCGCCTTTCCTCCGTTGAATCCTCAGAGATCGTGCTCCTGCACGGCGGCCAACACGTCTCGGTTACCCGCTACAACGGCAGCCTGACCGTCCGGCGTCCCGGCACGGCGCGCGATGTGTTCCTGTCTATGGTCGATGAGATCGATGGCGCTTACTTCCGGCCAAACGGCGTGATGCAGGCGGCGTGGCAGATCCGCCGATCGCACTGGAAGCTGCTCTACGACGCGTTCGACCTTACGTCGAGTCCGCGCCTCATCTTCTCGTCGGATCAGATCGACGCAGCATCGGACGGGCGCGGTAGTCTCGGCCTGCATGACCTCCTTCAGGCCGAATGCGAGCGCCGGTTCGGTTTTCGTTACGCCGGTCCGGAATATGGCCGCACGCGCGACCGCAACGGACGGCATGAAGTGCACGTTGCTTACGCGCTCGCTGAGGGCTTGCCCGTCCCGGAAGCGGTGCTCGCTGAATACCGCGCGTTGCCGGAGAAGTTTTCGACCGACGTCGCGTGGGGCCAGGTGCTGCTGTCCGTACCGGAACTGCGCGGTGCGATGTCTGCTGACAAGGTGCGCGTTCTCGCAAGCATCATGTCGCGGGAAAAGGGTGGTATCACGTCGCAGAACGCTGCGCTGCTCGCGATGGTCATGCGGCTGGCGCCGAACAGGCCGACGTATGTCGAGGTCGATGACCTGCTGTTGCGTCACGGGCTGGTGGAGCCGTACAGCCTGCCTGAGCGTTACGCTAGCCCGCAGCCGCTTGGCAAACCTGTCTCGAAGTTCGCAGAGGTCTACCGCAGCAGGATGGCAGATCACCGGCGCGACAAGGCAGTCATGCAGTTGCGCAAGGAGCGTGCGGAAGAACGCATCTCGCAACGTCACTTCGACCAGCGGAAGCAGATTGCACAACTCGAGCATGGTCGCGAGACCTTTGCGTTCGGCAACGAAGTCTCCGAAGCGATCGACAGCGGTGATCTGCGGTTTTTGCTGGACCTGATGGACTGTCCCGATGAGCGAAATCGCGTCTCCAAGCAAACGGTGCGCGAGGTGTTCGGCGTCAAGCTGCTCGGTGTGCGCGCTGCTGCCCGTCGTCGGGCGATTTTCGCGCTGGCGGGGTTCAACGAGGCGTTCCAGCGTGAGTGGGATGCGGCGGGGACGCCTGAGGCGCGCGAACACCTCGTGAGGACGCACGCGGCTCGCATGCCCGCCGGGATTCATCCGGCGGTCTTTGCCCAGTCGCTGATGGCTCATCACGTCTGAGAACCATTCCCCTGAATACACCCGGCCTCGCGCCGGGTTTTTTTTGCCTGTCCGCTATGCAATCCAGCCTTGCGTCCGTCTAAGGCTGTACAAAAAAGCGACGATTCCGGCTTTTCGCCGTCCCCACGCTGCCTACACTGGGTCATCTCCCGCGTCACTGACGCATCGACCTCGCCGACTCGTCGGCATTTCTTTATCGCCCCACAGGGACCACGTCCCTACGGGCGTAGTCCTTTCGGGGCTTTCTCTTTTTCAGGAAAGCCATCATGAAAGTTACGCCCGCACAACTGACCGAACTGCTCTCGCTGTACGTCCCGAAGCGTCTGCCGGTGCTCATCACCGGGCGCCCCGGTATCGGCAAAAGCGATATCGTCGAACAGGTCGCGCACGCAACCGATCACGAACTGCTCATCAGCCATCCCGTCGTTGAAGATCCGACGGACTCGAAAGGGTTGCCGTTTCCGGCGCCAGACGGCTTGAACGCGAAGTTCCTGCCGTTCGGTGATCTCGAACGCGCGATGAAGGCGAGACGTCCGCTTATCTGGTTTCTGGACGATCTGGGGCAGGCTTCGCCCGCCGTTCAGGCGGCCAAGATGCAACTTCTGCTTGCCCGCCGTATCGGCGAGCACGTCTTGCCGCCGCACGTGACGTTTCTTGCGGCGACAAACCGCCGGACCGATAACGCGGGCGTGACGGGGATTCTTGATCCCGTCATTTCCCGCTTCGCAACGGTGGTCGAGCTGGAAGCGACGATCGACGGCTGGACGAAGTGGGCTGTGCGTAACAATGTGCCGCCCGAACTCATCGCGTTTCTGCGATTCCGTCCGGACTTGCTCTCGGTGCAGAAGACGTCCCGCGATATCGAAAACACGCCGAGTCCCCGCAGCTGGGGGTTCGTCGCGAAGACGATGGGCGTGGTGCCGAAACACCTGGAGCACATCTCGCATGCGGGATCGGTGGGCGAGGGCGCTGCAACGGAGCTTGTCAGCTTCCTGCAGATCTACCGCGAACTGCCTAACCCCGATGCGCTTCTGGCTACGCCCGACAAGGCGATGATCCCCCAGACGCCGTCGACGCTTTACGCAATCGCAACTGCTCTGGCTGCTCGCGCGACGGAAGCCAACTTCGATCGTGTAGTGACCTATACGGAACGCATGATCGAAGCGGGGCATCGCGAATTCGCGGCGCTACTCGTGCGTGACGCGTTGGAGCGCACGCCGGAAATCGCCAACTCCTACGCCTTTATCCGGGCGCAGGGCGGCGAGATCGGCGCAATCATCAAGGGCGACTGATCCGCCGTTCCATTCCACTTTTTTCAGCTTCATCACCCATGGCTCTGCCGTGTCCGCGAGGACGCGCAGGGCCATTTTTTTCGCCTCATCCATTCATTTTCTATACGGAGCTTTCTCATGAACACCAACATCCAGTCGAAAGTCATGCTGTGCTCGGTCACGATCTCCACGTGGGTTGCCCGTCGATTCGACGGCAAGGCCACCGAAGAGGTCGAGAACAAGCACCATGCAAAGGGCATCGGTAGATTCAACAAGCGCCTGCTGCCCGAAAACTCACCCAGTTTTCAGGAGGTGGTGACGCTCGCCGGCCGCATCCGGAAATACTTCTACGATCACTCGTTGAAGTACGACCAGCTCGGGGTGCGCCTGCTGCCGACGATGATTTACATGGAATTCGCCGACCGGATGCGCTCGCTGAAAGACGAGTTCGATCTCGCGGTATCCGTGTTTCTCACCGACTACCTGGACCTGAAGGAGCGCGCCCGTTCGGAACTGAACGGCCTGTTCAACGAGGCGGATTATCCGACCCTCGCTGAGCTGTCCTCCAAGTTCGGCGTGAAGATGGCCGTGCTGCCGTTTCCTGACGCCAGCCAGTTCGGCGTCGACCTGCCTGCAGACGTGCTGACGACGCTGAAAAGCGAACTCGATGAGCATGTGCTGGCGTCGATCGCGACCGCGAACGAGGATCTCGTCGAACGGATGTATACGGCCGTTTCGCAGATGGCGTCGCGGCTGTATGCGACGGGCAACGTGCGTCTGGACGTGGCCAACAACGTGCGCGATCTCTGCGCGTTGCTGCCGAAGCTCAACTTCTCTAACGATCCGAAGCTCACGCACATCCTCGATCAGGCGAAGACGCATCTCGCCGTTCACACGGGTGCGGATCTGAAGGAGTCGAATGTCTTGCGTTCCCAGGTGGCCAGCAAGGCACAGGAGATCGAGGGGCTGATGGCTGCGTTCATGGGCATGACGCCTGCAACGGAGATCGAGACCGCGGACCAGAGCGCGCAGTTGCGCCTCGTTGCCTAAGGGGGCGCTCATGGATCGCACCGTGACGGTAGCTGGCAATGGCGCGGTCCATCCGCGCATTGCCAAACAGCGCACCGAGCTCGTTCTGTCCCAACCGTTTTTTGGCTCACTCGCATTGCGCCTGAAGATGATTGAAGACAGGTCGACCAAGGAATGCTGGGTAGACGGGGAATCGTTGGGCTATAACCCGGAATATGTCGACAGGCTGAGCGACCTTGAACTGCGGGGCGTGCTGGCGCTGAAAGTCATGCAGGTGGCCAACGGTCATTGCTGGCGGCAGGGTGCGCGAGAGAGCGGGCGGTGGAGCGACTCGAGCCAATACGCGATCTCTCCGATTCTCACTTCGTCGGATTTCGTGTTGCCGAAGGGCGCGCTGCATGACGCACGCTTTGCTGGAAAGTCGGTTGAAGAGATTTATGGCGCGCTGACTCAGGAGGCGAAGCAGAAACAGCCCAAACCTGAGCAGCAACCTAAACCTAAGTCCGATGAGCAGTCGCAACAGCAGCAGCCCAAGCCGGATGGCCAGTCGTCAGCGCCGGATGCAAAGGGTGGCAGCAAGCCTGATGGCAAGCCCGGTAACAAGGGCGGCAATCCGAACCCGCAGTCGCAGGCAGGTGGTGGGCAGGGTGATCCAGAGACGTCTGCTGGTTCATCGTGCGGTGAGGTCCGCCAGTACTCGGGGACTGATAAGCCTGTGAAGGAAGCCGAGTGGAAGGTTGCTGTCGTGCAGGCCGCAAAAGCGGCGCAGATGCGTGGCAAGCTGCCGGGCGACCTGCAGGCGATGGCTGGCGAGGCGGTAAGGCCCGTTGTTGACTGGCGCGCGGTGCTTCACCGCTTCGCGCAACAGTCATCGCCGACGGACTACAGCTTCGCCCAGCCGAATCGCCGGTACCTGCATCTGGGGTTCTATCTGCCTTCCTTGAATACGCCGGCCGTTGGTGATGCGGTGTTCGTGCGCGACTCGAGCGGTTCGGTGTTTGACGAGACGCAGGCGCAGTTCGATGCCGAGATCCTTTCGGTGTTCCATACGCTCAAGCCAGCGCGGTTGATCGTGATGGACTGCGATGTGCGCGTGACCCAGGTGCAGATTTTCGAGCGTGGCGACTCGCCGGAGATCAAGCCTGTGCGCGGTGGAGGCGGTACGGCATTCACTGATCCGTTCAACCGCGTGGCAGCCGACGGAATGAATCCGGCCTTTCTCGTCTATCTGACGGATATGGTTGGTGCTTTTCCGGCGTCGGCACCGCATTACCCGGTGCTGTGGGCGTCGACAACACCGCTTACGCGGGCACGCAAAGCGCCATTCGGTGAGACGGTCGAAGTTATCTGCTGATCGACTCCAATTCTTTTAATCCCAACCCGGCCTCGTGCCGGGTTTTTTTTCGTCCGCGCCGCGCTAAGCGCGCCATCTGGACCACAGATTTCGCGACGGTGCGGCGGAAAGCTATACGTTTTCGGGGGTCTTTCCGGGTTTCCATCTGTAACGCGTTACACGGCGACGCGCCGCGACGATATCGGCCCGGATAGCCAACGACGAAGATCATGGCCGAATGTGGTCACCGCACAACGCGAAAGCCGCGTGATTTCGTGCCCCTTTTGAAGCCTGCCCGGCAATGCCAGCGAGAACAATAGTCGCATGTTAGACCGCCCACAAAGCCGCTCATGCAAGACCCTGACAACAATCCGTTGCTGAAGCTTCAGCCGCTAAAAGCGGAAGCCGTCGCCATGTTCTTCGAGGCGTTGAACCCGCTTAAGGAACTGCTCGACGCGCCCGATCTCGCGGAAATCATGGTCAACGACCATCGCAACGTGTGGATCGAGCATCGCGGCGTGATGTCTCGCGTCAATGTGGACCTTCGCCCGGAGCACCTTGAAGGTGCGATTCATTCGCTCGCGTCATCGGTGGACAAGTCGGCACACGCGGGAAGTGACAAGGGAATCATCAACGCCGGTCACAAGAACCTGCGTATTGCTGCGGTTATGAATCCGACCGCCATCGATGGGCACGCGCTCAGCATCCGTAAGCACCGCGAGTCGAAGATGACGCTCGACGACTACGTCAGCATGGGCGCGTTCTCGGCGGCAAATGCGCGCCCGGCGGAAGCGGAAGCGATTCATTTCGAGGATGGCATTGAGGATGAAGCGCTCATGCGTGCGCTGAAGGCGCTCGTGCAGTCGCGGAAAAACATTCTCGTCGCCGGCGGAACGTCGGCGGGCAAGACCACGTTCCTCAACGCACTCGTTGGCGTCATTCCCGAAGACCAGCGCGTGATCACCATTGAGGACACGATGGAACTGAAGGTCCAGGTTCCGAACCGTGTGCGCCTCCTGTCGAACGCCGATACGAACGTTACGACGCAGCTGCTTGTCGCGCTGTGTCTGCGGTTCAGACCGGACCGGATCATCGTTGGTGAAGTCCGCGGTGGTGAAGGTTACGACCTGCTCCAGGCACTCAATACGGGCCACGACGGCGGCCTCGCGTCGCTCCACGCCAACAACGCGCGCACCGCACTCAGCCGCTTGGAGAGCCTCGCGATGCTCGGCATACCGACAGGTTCCCGCTGGGAACTCGACGACATGCGGAAAAACATCGCCGACTGTTTCAACTACGTGGTGCATTTCAAACGCACGGGCGAGATGCGGCACGTCTCCGAAATCCTCGAAATCCGGGGCTTTCGCAACAACGACTATGACCTACGACGGGTTTTTTAACGGGAGCACCACATGAAGCAAGGGAAGTTCTTCAGTACAGCCGCAGCAGTCGCCAGAAAGCTGCGCCCAGGCAAGCCGGTGATTGTCGGGGCGCTGCTGAGCGTTGCCTCCGCAGCGGCGATGGCCGCAGGCGACTACTCGTCGTTGACAGGCCTGACCGACATCATCTGCACGATCAGTAACCTTATCAGCGGTCCGTACCTGTACGGCATCGGCATCATCCTGATCGTGATCGGCGGCGTTGCCGTTGCAAATTCGGAAAGCAACATCGCCAAGACGTTCTCGGTCGTGCTGGTCGGTCTGGGTATCGCCTCGGTCGCGGTGCCGATCATGCGCGATCATTTCCACATGGCAGTCGCCTGCTGATATGCGCCAGCACAAGGTCAGCCGCGGGCTCTCGCTGCCCCGCCAGATGGGCGGGGCGGACCGGATGCTGGCGATCCTGAACGGCACCCTCACGGCGCTGCTTACCTACACGAGCTGGACGCCGTCGTTCCTGGTGCTGGGCGTCGTTGTGCACTTCTACCTGCGGTGGCGAAGTTCAAAAGACCCGTGGTGGCGGCTCGTCATGCTCATCTACAACCGCTATCCCGATGTCTATGCGCCCGAGCCTCACGGCAAGTTCAGCGCACGTTTCAAGCGCCCCTACGGCTTTGATCAGGATCTCCCATGCTAAGAATGCCATTCACTAAGCGCGCGGTGCAGGAAGTTGCGCCGTGGATGACGCTTGTCACGCCCGAGCTAGTACTGGACAAGGATGGTTCGCTCGTCACCGTGTTCGAGTTCGACGGCATCGACGCAGATACGCCGAACCCCGGCGACATTACGGCCGCGCGCGACAACCTTGATCACGCATGCCGGAATTTCGATCACCGGGTCACCGCATGGTGGCGCGTTTCGCACCGGCGCGTGAAGGGCGGAGTCGAAGGTGATTTCGTCGCCGAGGCCGACGCGCGCATCGACGCCATCAACCAGGCGAACATTGGGAGCGGGAAGTATTTCCGCAACTCCCATTCGCTCGCGCTCGCGTTCACGCCGGAAACCGGTTTGTCGCGCATCTTCGACAAGATCGGCTATCACATGACGGTCGGGGGCAAAAACGTTTTCGTCGCGCTCTTTGAGGCCGCGAAGGATATGGTGCTTGCCCGCAGCGCCTTTGTTTTTGACCTCACAAAACTGCAGAACGAGATCAAGCGGTTTGAGGCCGTCATTGACGGGTTCACCGGCGGCGTCACGCGTCTGAAAATGAAGCGGCTGCAACTTCAGAACGCGCTGTCGTTCCTGCATCAGCGTGCAAATCCGAGCACGCCCAAGCGCCGCGTGCGCTACCCAGTCACGATGCTCGACACCCATCTGACCGAAACACAGGTCACGATCGGCGCCGAGCAACTGATGTTTGAGTCGGCACACGGCAAGGTGTACGCGCGAATCATTGGCGTGAAAGAGTGGATGGGCTTCCAGGAAGCGGCGCTCGATGTGCTCTCACAGGTTGATGCCGAGCTCGACGTGTGCGTCATGTTCCGCTTTCTCGACACCTCGCGCGCGAGCGCATATATCCGGAAGATCCGCGGCTTCTACAAGGCCGCCGCGTTCAACCCAATTGCGATCCTCAAGCAGTGGGCGACAAAGGAAGAGCAGAAGAACGACGAAGGCCGCGAGCAGCTTGCAAAAGAGGCCAGCGAGGCACTTGCGAAGCTGGAGGCCGAAGGCCAGCAGTACGGGTTTGCGAACATCTCGGTCATCGTGTACGGCAACACGCCTGAGGAATGTGAAGACGCCACACGGCAGGTCGTCGGCGTCATCGGCAATGCCGGATTCGGCGTCATCGTGGAAAAAGACAATCTGTTTGCTGCATGGTGTTCGACTCTGCCCGGGCGCTGGGATCAGCAAAAGCGCCTGCAATTCGTTGAAACCCCGGCCGTCTCCGACATTGCGCCGCTGTGCAGCGTCGGCGAGGGCTTGACCGTCAACGAGTGGCTGACGCAGCAGTCCGGCAAAAAGACCGGGCCGCTCACCTGCCTGCCGACGCGCCATCGCACGCTGCAGAACGTCGATCTGCACCATCCGGGCGGCAAGGCACACACCCTCGTCGTTGGTCCGATCGGCGCCGGCAAGTCGGTGATTCTCAATTACCTGATGTCGCAGACGGGGCGGCACGGCGCGCGCCGCATCCGCTTCGACAAGGACCGCTCGACGCGCATCCCGACGCTGCTCGGCGGCGGTCGATTCATCGACGCGACGGGCCGGTTTGAGGCGGCGACGTCGGTCAACCCGCTGTCGCTGATCGGCGACGAAAAGCACTGGCCGTACGTAGCGGAGTGGGTGAAGCTCGTCATCGAGGGCGAGGACTACACATGCACACCGCAGCAGGAAACCGACATCTTCGAACGTATCCGCACGCTGGCGACAGCGTTCCCACGGGAGAAGTGGCGCTTGTCCGGGCTGATCACGCTGCTCCCCGCCGAGTTGCGCGAGCGCCTTGCGGTCTGGACGGAGGGCCAGAAGAACGGCCGATTCTTCGATCACGTGGAAGACGGATTTTCTCTCTCCGATGACCTGTCGATCGAGATGGGCGACCTTTTCCAGAATTTCCCGGTGGCGGCAGCGCTGTTCATGGACTACGCGTTCTACCGGATCGCGCAGATTCTCGACGGCAAGCGCTACACCGTGATCGAAATCGAGGAGGCCGGGTTCTTCTTCACCTATCCGAAATTCTACGCACGACTCGAAATTTGGGCTGTGACCATCCGGAAGCTCAACGCTGCCCTGCTGATGGCGACGCAATCGCTGGGCCAGCTGGCGCGCGTGGCGAACTTCGAAATCATGAAGGAGAACATCCCGAACATCATCTATCTGCCCAACAGCGACGCAATCAACAACCAGGCGTTGTACCGGGACATTTTTGGCCTGACCGAACACCAGATCCGGATGATTTCGAACGCAGTGCCAAACCGCGATTACCTGTGGGTGACGTCGACGCAGACTCGCATGCTGCAGGCAACCTTCCCGAAGGAATCGCTTGCATATCTCCGCTCCGATGGTCGCGCGCAGGCAATTCTCGACAAGCACGTGAAGTCAGGCGTCAACAACTGGCAGGACGAATACGTGCGCGACGTGCTCGCGAATGCATAACGTCAGTCTTACTCCTGAAAAATCTCACCATGACAAACAAACTGCTCCGCACCGTGACGGCTGCCGCCGTCCTGACCCTCGGCCTTGTGCAGCAAAGCGACGCGACGCTGCCTGTCATTGACCCGACCAACCTCATACAGAATACCTTTACCGCAATGGGCGCGATCAAGGGGGAGGTTTATCAGGACACGAACCTTACCTACCAGTATCAGATGATGTTGAACCAGTTGAAGCAGGCGACGAACCTGAATCCGGCAGCGATGCTCGCGCAGGCCAACTCAATCACGAACGACATCGACACGCTGAACAGGTACACGGACACGATGAAAGCGCTCTATGGCGGCTTGCAATCGAACGCTGAGTACGCGACTAAGGTGCAGGCGCTCATCACGCAGTCGGGCAAGACGACGACGCAGTGGTTCAACGATCAGGCGACCCTCATCAGCAACAACGACCAGACGGCAAAGCAGCTGTTCCAGCAGGGCAATGACGTCATTTCGCACGTGAGCGTGCTGGCCAAGCGCCGTCAGGAGATCCAGGACCAGCTGAACATGTCGCCGACCGCGGAGGCGACGGCTCAACTCACCACGCACCTGCTGGACATCGTCGCGAGCCAGAACAGCGACATGCTGCAGATGATGGCCGCGAAGCAGCAGAGCGACGCCGTCGCGAAATCGACCGAAACCGCAGACGATAAGTCGCGCAATGCCGCGAAGGCCGCGCTTCAAATTAAGCTGGACAAGGAACGGGCGGCTTATAACGCAACGCTCGGATCTTCAAACGTGCTGGGGCAATAAGTCGTGAGTCATTTCTTTCTCAGGCGGCTGCTCCGCGTCCTGCTTTCGCTCTGTCTTGTGCTTGGCGTGGTACTGGCAACGCCGGCAGCTTTCGCAGACGACAACATGACGCTGCCCGACGGTTCCACACTCGATACTGGTAGCAGCACGTCGGGCTCATCAACGACAGCGCCGCTTTCAGGCAAGGACGGTGATTGGGCCAAGGGGGCGGGCGATGCTCAAAGACAGATCTCGGGGCTGGTTGGAAATCTGATCCCGACCGCCGTCTCGGTCAGCAACAATGTTCTCAAAGAGTCCAACAAGTTCGCATGGGGACTCGGCGTGATCACGCTTGTGCTGGCAGGCGTACGGTTTTCTGGAACACACAACCCCATCACGGCGTGGGCGAGCCTGTTTGAAGAAGTTGCCGTTCTCGGAATATTCGTTGCGCTGTACCTCGGCTATACAACGTCCGCGCCGGGCTTCTGGACCTGGTTTCAGGACTTGGCGACGAGTATAGGAGGCGGCGCCAACAACGACATATCGACGCAACTCTCGACGCTCGGAGGCAGTTTTCTGGACGCCGTGAAGTCGAAGCTTTTCAACATAAAGGTACTGACCGATTTCAACGGTACGCTCACGGACGTCGTCGCGCTCTTTCTGGCCTTTCTGGCGATGTGCGTGGCCTCGATTGTCTTCATGTATTACTCCGCAATCGGCCAGATTCATGCGGCGGTCGGTATTGTGCTGGGGCCGATTGCAATGGCGCTCGGCTTCTCGAGCTACACCCGCAGCTACTTCCAGCGCTGGCTTGACTGGATGATCAATGCGGGAATGTACGTCGTCATGGTGGCGGTGCTGTTCGCACTGATGGGCGGAGCGATCTCGCGCGCGGTAGGCCAGGCCACGTCGAATGGGACCGGGACACAACTCAGTGCTGGTTTTGCTTTCGACCTCGCGCTGTTCCTTCTGATGCTGTCGTTCGAGATTCCAAAGCTGGCGGCGATGTTTGGTAGCGGATCGGGGGCGACTGGCACGAGCGCACTAAAGACCGCGATGAGGTTTATCCCATGAGCGTCGTTCACCGTCCGATGAAGGCCAGTGACCTGCTGGCCACGCATGAAAAGCGCATTGAACTAGTGCGGCAGTGCGCGAACGAAAGCACCGAGGCTGAGTTTGAACGCAAATGGCTGTCGGTGCTGCGCCGGTGCGCGGCGTGGTTCTCGTCCATGCCACTCACGCCTGAACTGCATGCCGAACCGGGCGGCGCATTCCGCGCGACTATCGAATCGACGTTTTACGCGATGCGGCTCGCCGGCGGCCAGAAGTTTGCCGCCGACATGACGTCCGACAAGCGGCGGCGTCTGGAGCCGCAGTACATCTACGCTGTGTTTCTTGCCGCCGCCTGTTCGTCGCTTGATGAGCCCTGCAGGCACTTCGAGATCTTGCGGGTAGTCGATCACCTGGCCTGGAGTCCGGCTGCACATGGAGCGTTCGGCAACTGGGTGGGCGAGGGTGACTATCTCGTACAGCGACGCGCGACCGCGCTCAAAAGTGAACGGATGCGCACTGCGATGTTCGCGCAAACCGTCATCACGCCCGAACTGCTGTCAGGACTGGACAACGCAGTACTTGCCGATCTTTTTGGCGCGATCAACCCGGAGAAGAGTCCGCAGGGCTTCGAGGCGCTGGTGCACAAGGTGGTGCGCCAGGCGATGGACGTTTCGGTCGAATTCGAGCGAAAGGCGCAGCGCGGCGTATTCGCGCCAGTGAAATTCGACGTGCCGTCAGCGGTGCATGTGGCGCTCGAACTGCAGCCGCAGGTCGTCGCGGCAACACCGGTTCCGCCCGCCCCAACGGAAGCGGCACCGCTCGATCCGTCCGCGGAGACCGCCAGTGAGGCGGCGGTGGCACCTTTGCCGTTCAGTAGCGCGGCCCAGCCGACCTCCGGTTCTGCCTCGGGCGGCCCGCAGCTTTCCCAGTCGTTGCTCGATGCGTTGGAGCGCAGCGAAGCTCAGGCCGCCACGGCGGCCGCGACTGCCCCTGTTGACCCGTCAGCCGTGCGGCCCACGCCGGCGGCGGCCGTCGATCCGTCGCAGATGACAGCGGGCGCACCCGCTGCTGCACGGCCAACCCGCAACGGCCCAACGGACGAAGAGCTAACCGAAGTTCTCGGCCCGGGTTCCGCGATGATGCGGGAATTCTTCCGGGCGCTCGCTGGCGATGTCGCAGCAGGCAAGGCAAAGGTTACGTGGGAAGAGAAGGGGCTGGCCGTGCAGAAGCGTCTGATCGGCGGTTACGGCATTACGAGCGATACGCTCGTTGAGCAACTCAGGAAGCGCAGCCTGCTGCTGCGCGCGGCTGGTAACGACATCTGCATCGTTGAGCGTGCCGGTCGTCTGATCATGGAGCGCCCGGCGGCATGAACTACATTAACCACTTTCGCCCCATCTACGAGTTCCGGCCGCTGATCGTCTGGCCGGTCGTAATCGCAGGCATCTTCGCATCGGGCATGCCCTATGGTTGGGCGTTCGCGCTCGTGTGTTTCGCGTTGCTGGTCATTCGCGGAATTCAGGTTTGGCGGGCGCTCAGCTTCCGTATGGCGATCTCGACCAAGTGGCTGAGCAAGATCCATATCGGCAAGCTGCTTGAGACGCAGCGCACGATGCGTGAGCGCGAAGACTCGATGTATCTCGGCACCGGCTTTGAGTGGACTCAGAAGCACACCCAGATCGCGCACGACATTCTCCGCATGCCCGTTACCGATATTCCGTCCTTGCCGAAGTGGCTGAACAAGACTGATCTGGGCCGCAAGACGGAAGCGCGGATCGAGCGGCTCTTCGCGCCACGCGACAGCATCCGGGACCGCATGCCGCAAGGCTCGTCGTGGATTCACGGCATGGAGCCCAAAAAGGTCCGCGTGCCGTTTCACTACAAGGCAATGGGCGGCCATACACTCGTTGGTGGTACGACCGGCGCAGGCAAGACCCGCACCTACGAGGTGATTTCGACGCAGGTCATTCATAACCCGAAAGACGTGCTGATTATCGTCGACCCGAAAAACGACGACGACTGGAAGAAGCGTGTGGAGAAGGAGTGCGCACGCGCCGGTCGTAAGTTCCTTTACTTCAATCAGGCGAAACCGCACGAGTCCATCCGCCTGAATCCGTTGGAAAACTGGTCGCAGCCTTCTGAAATTCCGTCGCGGATTGCGCAGTTGATGGAGGAGGGACCGTTCCGGGATTTCGCGTTCCTGTTCATCGACCGTGCGGTGAAGGGTGAACTGTACGTCGGGGACAAGCCGAATCTGCGCTCGATTCTGAAGTACGCGCAGTCCGGTATCGGCACGTTGCTGGAGCGTGGCCTGCGCCGCTTCTTCCTTGAAAACGGGATGGCGAACTGGGAAGAGTTGACGGTCGCGCAGACGGTGAAAGACTCTGTCCGCAAGAACGACATTTCGCTCGTCGACGGAATGGCCAAGCTGTACATGGACCGCTTCGCTGCGCACGATCGCGGGCACGAGACCATCGACGGGCTCATCGCGACGCACACACACGACCGCGAGCACTACATGCGGATCATCGCGTCGGCGTTGCCGCTACTTCAGATGCTCGCAACGGGCGAAACCGGGCTCATGCTGGCGCCGAAGGCCGACGACTTCGAGGACGAGCGAGAGATCTGGGACATCGACAAGATCATCAAGCAGAAGGCCGTGCTGTACATGGGCCTCGACTCGCTGTCGAACAACATCGTGCAGAAAGCGATCGCGTCGATGGCGCTGTCGGATGTCGCGGCGGTGTGCGGCTCGATTTACAACTTCTATGCAGAAAAGCCCGACGTCGTTCTGATCATTGACGAGATTGCCGAAGCGATCAACGAGCAGGTGATCCAGATTCTGAACAAGGGGCGTGGCGCGGGCTTCAAGGCGTTTGTTGCATTCCAGGCGCGTGCCGACCTTGAAGCCAAGCTTGGAAACGCCGCGAAAATGCTGCAGGTTTTGGGCAACCTCAACAACCAGGTGATCCTTAGACTGGAGGATAGCGATACCGCCAAGTGGTTCTCGGACAAGGTGGGGGAGACAGCGATTCGGGTGGTAAACATCTCGAATAGCACGAACACCACGACCGAAGCGCATGCGATGGAGTTCAGCGGATCACAGTCACGCACCCTTCAGCTTGAGAAGGTGCCACTGATTCCGATGCCCCTGATCCACCGGTTGCCGAATCTGCAGTACTTCATGCGCATCTCCGGCGGTGCCGTCTACCAGGGCCGAATCCCCATTATCGAAGGCTGAACCACACCCTATGTCCGCCGTTTTCAAAAACATCATTCGCGATCACAAGCTTTCGCACAAGCTGGTCCCCGTCTTCAACATTGCGCCGGATCTGGAACTCGCGTGCTCGCGCGTTGCCGATTTCGTTGGCGAGCGCTTCGTTGGAGACAGGGGGCCGCTGGCCGCAGAGATGATCGAATCGGCGCTGGCGAGCTTCAAGCGAGCCAAGCGTACCGGCGATCAGCACGTCGCGTTCATGCAGGGGCTGTTCGAGCCTGCCAAGTCCCTTTACGCGCGCCGCTATGTTGCGCGCCGCGGTGACAAGATCAGTGTCTGGTCGCCCATGCTGGAGCCGATTCCCGCTTTCGAGGAGCGGCATCAGAACAGCGAGCTGGAGATGGTCGACGAGCGTTGCCCGGAACACATTACCGAGCGCACCGCAGCTTTTCAACTGGCGTCGCGCGTCTTGCAAGGCGAAGCGTTCCGTCGCTACTTCGAGGAATACGATGTCGCTCACCGCTACGACAATAGCGAAGTTGTCCCGGGCTGATTACGACACGGCCCGGCGCGCGCTCGACACGGCGAGCGCGTTCGACGAGCCGGACGAGCCGCCGCCCGAAGTGTTTAGATGGGGCGCGGGCGCGCGGGCCTACGCACTGGCGTCGATCGCCGTCAACCGACCTTTCCTGTTCTGGGGCGGATTGCTGGCGGTTGCCGCAATCCCTCTTCTCGTCGTGGTGAGGCTGATCCATGGCTAGCCGGTTTGGTTCGCATCTGAAGGTCTGGTTTCTCCTCGTTCCCGTCTTGTCGATTGCAGTCATGCCTGCGATTCCCGACCGCAAGCTTTTCGAGGTGCCAGAGGCCGAAACCGAATCACTCGTCGCGTCGGTCGGGCAGGAAAGGGCGGACGCGGCCGTCCGCTCGGCGAACGAACTGTTCAAGCGCTCATTTGTGGATAACGGACTCCTGCACCGGACTCTGGCAGCGTCGGGCAACCTCAACGGATTCAATGACGGAGGCATATCGAACTTCTCGGCTACGTGGACGGAAAATTTCTGGCTGCTCGCTTACCGGGCGATGTTCCGCGCGATGGTCATGAAAATGTGGATCGTGGGCACGCTGTGCTTTGCGCTTGGCATGTTTATCGACGGCACGGCGCGCAGAAAGATCAAGGCAGCCGCGGCTGGCTATGTCAGCCCGCTCTCCTTTCATCTCGCAGGCCACGGCCTCATGATCGTCACGGGCACCTTGTTTGGCGTACTTGTCGCTCCGGTGCCGGTGCTTGCTGCTTACTGGCTGATTGTCGCCGTACTTCTTGGCGCGCTGCTCTGGAAGGCCGCTGAGTCGTTTCAGTCCGCTCGGTAAGTTATCTAACAAAGCGGATCGGCGTGGCCCGGTCCGCTTTTCCTCTGCTTCTCTCCCATTTCGCTTTTCGTCATGCCGGACTGCCGCCCGCTGTCCGGCGGTAGCTCCTTCTCGCCGCCGTCCGGTGACGCGGAAGCGGCCTTTCGCCTTTAAAGGCTTGTGAAATAACGCGTGTTTCGGGCGCTCTGCGCCCGGTGACGACGCAACAATTGCATTGGTGGGGACGCGATGTGCGTGCCCGATTACCAACGATGAAACGACACAGGTCCACCAAGGAGAAACGGGCATGAGCACCACCACTGTGGCAGATACCGAACTGGAAAGCCCCGTGACGGCAGATGCGCAGAATTCCGCTGCAACTGCCGCTGCTGCTGCGGCCGATTTGAAGACGCTTGCCCAGACATCGCGCGCGGGTGGCGAGGCTGGTCATGACGGCGCCGAAGAGGGCGAGCGCGAGATCGAAAGCGAGCTGACGCAGATGGAAGCGGACGCGGACCGTCTGCAGAAGGAAGGCGTGATCACGCCTGATGACGCGAACATGAAGCGCGCCGAGGTTGAAAAGGCCCGCAAGCTGTTCCGCGATCTGCCGGCCAGCGAGCGTATCGCCATCATCAAACGCCGCCGTGAGCTTGGCCGACAGTTGATGGAGCGGCAGCTTTCCGGCGCGGCAGTCGTGCCCGCGCAGGTGCGCCTGAACCACACGCGCCTGAAACCGCTGTTCGAGCAATGGTGGCCGTACCTGAATCGCATGAGCGTGAACATGCAGCGCTTTGGCGACTCGACATTCGGCGAGGGCGACAAGAACGCGGTGAACGGCTTCTTCGAAAAACAGATCAAGTCCATCGAAGAATACGTGGATGAGTCGCTGCGCGTAGCCGTGGGATTCCGCGAGAAAAAGGAAGCCGAGCTTCGCGAAGCGGGCGAGTTCGTGTTCGAGCCGTCGATCCCGATGCCGGCGCTGGACATGACCGTCGAGGTCTATACGCGCTTTTCGATGCGCGTGCTGTCGGCGATCATGAAGTTCGACAAGGTGATGGATCAGTTTGACTTCATGGTCTGGAACGGCATTCGCGACCAGTCGGACGTCGATGACGAGACGGTGCACTTCCTGAAGAAAGTGAATCCGCTCGGCGTTCGTGGCTACATGACGCACCTGCGCCTGATGACTACGGTCCGCGGCCTGTAAGGGGGCGTCATGCTGGACGAACTCAATCCGCAGCAGCGGGAAGTCGCCCAGTTGCGCCAGAATTGCGTGGCGATTGCCTGCCCCGGCGCGGGCAAGACAAAAACGATCGCCACCAAGGCCGCGCTGCTGCTGCAGGACAGCGCGGCTGTCGTGGGCGCGGTGACGTTCTCGAAGGACGCGGCGATCGAGCTGCGTGAGCGCATCCTCCACGTGGCGGGCAAGGCGGTGAAGAAGCGCCTTGTCGCGGGCACGTTCCATTCACTCGCCTACAAACAGCTTCAACGACCGGGCGGCCGCCCGCCGGACATCGCAAGCGACGGTGACCGGCTCGGGCTGCTGATCCGTGTGATGCAGGATCTCGGCCTCGAAGGGAAGGCTGAGGACGCTATCCCGACGATCGAAAAGATCAAGACGAATTTCGGCCGGTGCGACGTCAATAGCACCGACGGGCAGTTGTACAACGCCTATCAGGAGGCGCTGGCCCGCAACGGGAAGATCGATTTCCAGGACATGCTGCGGCTCGCCGTTGAAGGCATGCAGAACGGCACCATCCTGCCGTACCCGTTCACTTACCTGCTGGTCGACGAGTTTCAGGACACTGATCCGCTGCAGTACCGGTGGATCGAGCTTCACGCAAAAGCAGGCTCGATCGTAACGGTTGTAGGCGACGACGATCAGAGCATCTACGCTTTCCGCGAGGCACTTGGCTATCGCGGCATGGAATCCTTCATCAAGGAATTCGAGGCCAAACCAGTCGTGCTCGGGAGCAACTATCGGTGCCGAGCCGAGATCCTTGCGGCCGCCGATCGGGTGATCCGCAACAATCCTGACCGCATTCCGAAGGTGCTGCGCGCGGAGAAGGGCGCTGGCGGCCGGGTTGAGGCGTCCCGCCACGCCGACGAATACATGGAAGCGGAGGCTGCCATTGAGGCGCTGGCGCCCTTGCTGCGTAACGGCAAGACGTGTGCGGTCCTCGCCCGGACTAACCGCATCCTTGATCCGCTCGAGGCCGTCTGCCGTTCGTATGGCGTGAAGTATCACCGCGCGTCGGGGGCATCGGTACTCAATCGTCCCGAGGGCGCGTTGCTTTGCAATCTGTTGGAAATCATTGAGGGCGTGAAGGCTACCGGGCTTGATGCCGTGCTGGCGCATTCGGGCCTGCACGCCGATCATCTCCGGGCATTGCACGCGAGCATGGGCGCGGAGCTTGTCCAGAAACCGCGTGCCGAGCTGGTCGAACACGGATTGCCTGAAGACGTGGCAACGAACTACCGCGAGTTCATGAAGCGGCTCGCCGAATGGCGGGGACTATGCGAGCGGAAATTCTATTCGTTGGTGCTGTCGGGCGTGAATGAGTGGATGCTCAAGTACACGAAGAAGGAAAACGGCGTCCGCACCATCCAGGCGACGTATGACGTGCTGTCGCGTCTGACTGGATCGTTCGCCGAGCGGCTGCTGTTTCTCCGGCAGGACAACAACGAGCCCGCAACAGACGCGCTTGTCCTGACGACAATGCATAGCTCGAAAGGGCTCGAGTGGGATCACGTCTGGATCGCGCGATCCGAAGACACCATCGTCCCCGATGCCAAATCAACTGAGCCAGAAGAGCGGCGGCTGTTTTACGTCGCGATGACGCGCGCGCGGGAAACGCTGATGATTTCCGGGACGTCGAAGAACTTCGCGTCGCGGTTTGTCACTGAAGCGCAGATCGAAACCGTGGCGCGGCCGGCTTAGCGCGAGAGCCGGCTTCATTGAACCTGTCAGTGGATCCAATCGGGCAGCCGCGAATGCGCCAGCCTCGCGACAAGGCAGTGTGGTAGATAGGGGAAACCGAAGTGGGCTTCGAAGAGCGCCGACAGTTCCCTTGGTAGAACTCCCTGCAGGTCCGCCTTCCCGCGGCCATCGAGCATCAAGTTCATCGGTTCAGCCGCCCTGATACGCAGTCTCATCTGGAACTGCTGCAGCCAGATCATCGTGCTATCGAACGTGCCGTAAAGCGCGAACATCAAAAGACTCGGCGGTCCTGCGAGGGCTTGAGCTTTCCGGGGGCGAAGCGTCGCCCATTGTTCCCGCACCTTGATAACTGGGCCTCTGGACCTGCTGGCGGCGGCCAGGACCGCTTGAGCGAAGTCGCGGCAGTCCGGAGGTCCCGATAGCGTCCCATTGATCCTTGCGCGGGTAGTTGCCAGATCGACGGTGTCATCAGCGAACCGGATACGAATCCGTTCTCCGCACTGATTGAATTCATCCAGTGCCTGAGCGATCGCGGCCGCATCGAAATGGTCATGGTTCAAAACTCGCGAATCGTCCGATACCCGCCTGAAAGCGGCGAGATCGGGGGCTATCCACATGCCCACAATTACGCGAAACGTGCCCATAGTGGCCCCCAAGCTCGTGCTGGATGAGCGAATACTAGTCAAGGCACAGCGATTTGCCGTTTTTTTTGTGCGCCAGAAGGTCCGCTTCGGCGCGCGGGCGTTGCCGACACAACTACATCGTCAGAAAGGAAAAAGCCCGCGCGAAGGCGGGCTTGAATCCAGGCAAGGAGAACATGGAGGAGACGGGGTAAGTATAAACCCGAGGCCGATCTTTTGCAGGCGGCCGTAGCGATGGTCCGCGTTTCAGGTGGCGAAGTCGTAGAAACGGCGAAACAGCCGAAAAAAAGGAGCCAGTTGGCTCCCTTTCCGCTTCGCCGCCGCGCCTTAGAGCGCTTCGCGGTGCAGGCTCAGCACAAGCCTGTACTGAGGGTTCTTCAGCGGCACCTCAACGGTCTGGCCGTCGGCGAGTTCGACCGGAATGCCCGACGCGGTATAGCCGTGGACATCGACCACCTCGGACGTGCATTCCGCTGTTCCTGTCTTCCGGATCCCGTCGAGTGCCGTGTCCGTCGCCGAAACCGACAGCTGAACCTTTCCGGCATTTACGGAGACCGGGTTGATGAACAGCGAGCGGCCTACGAACATCTTCTCGGCGCTCAAGCGCATCGCGCCCGCAGAGCCCGTGCAGTTCGCGTAGCCAACCTCCTTTCCGCGTTGTTGCAGGTACGGCGTCAGGCTAGTGCCGTCGTTCACGATATGTTGCGCTTTGTCGATCACCTTTCCGTCCTTATACCAGGTGATGTCCAGCGTTTGAATCGTCGCGGCCGCCTGAGCGTTGGCGACGAATCCTGCGGCAATAGCCGTTGCGAAAAGTGCCTTGCGAATCGGTTGCATGTGGTTCTCCGTATCGATTGTGAATCAGGTGTTGACCGTCATGGCCGCGAGGCATGCGGCTCGGGAATCAGTGAAGCAGTGTGCTGCTCGAAGAACTGGGCCGTCAGAGTGAAGCGGCTCCGGTGCGGCGTGTCATCGGGCATCGTCTGGCGGTTGATGAAGCGGCCGTCACTGAGCATGCAGAAACAGAGCCCATCGAAAGCGGCTTCCTGTGCTGCGGCTTCCCAGTCGACGGCGTGGTAAGTCACGTCGGTTCTGAGGCGGTCGTTACGCTGCGGCGGCGAAGCCGTCTGGGCGTTTGCGCGTCAGCACGTTAGCCAGGGTCACAGCGAGCCAGCTGGTGATCCCTACGCAAAAAAACCCAATTGCCGTGTCGCGCCAGACGCGGCGCGATGTGTTTTCCACGTCGGCACGCGTTTGCGCAAAGCTGGCTTGCGCGACCTCTATCTTCGTCTGAAGTGCTTCGGGTGAGTTCAGGCCGTGTCTGGCCAGAAGCGCCGATGCAGCCGCGGGTGGGAGAATGCGTATGTCGCCGGCGAGCTGGGCGAGCCGCACAACATCGGTTTGAATGAGTGAGGCTCGGGCCATAGCTGAGCCGTTATCGACATAGGCCGAGACCATGTTGACCACGGTCAAAGGCATTGCAATGGAAACGGCTACCGCGGCCCATTTGATTACTTTCCTTATCTTCATCTTTTCGTACCTTTGTGGCGATCTTCTCAACCTGGCGCTTGTGGTGAAGGGTTCGCTGGACTGGTAGCTGCCAGCAGTCGGTTTGATTTAGGCCTTGGCGCGCGATAACTCGGTCACGTTCGACTCGGTGCGCTCCTGCGTGGCCGCAGCGGTGGACGTGGCTGCAAGCTCGGGCTTTGCGCTCTCGCTCGCTTCCGGTTCGACCGTCAGCATGCGGGCCACGCGCTTGAGCGTGCCGTTGAGCACGGCGCGCGGTCCTAGGCGGATGGTGCCGCAGTACATGATGTCGCCCGAGACGTGCCCGTTGATTTCAAGAGTGCCGCGCGCATGGACGTTGCCGTCGACGCGACCGTCGATACGCACGTGGTCGCCCTGAACGTTGCCCTTTATCAGACCTCCGTCGCCGACGTGCAAGAGGCCTTGTGTCGAGATGAGGCCGCCGTCGAGCAGCCCGAAATAGCTGATGCCGTGATCAACGATCATGTCGCCGCTGATCGTGCAGCCGGCGGAAACAAGGGTGATCGAAAGTTCGTTTTTCATGTCGGGGCTTCCTAGAACAACTTCACTTCGGCAGACCCGGCGCGGTTTTCGGCCGAGGGTCTGGCGTCTGAATTGGACTCTGCGCTCTGCTCCGCGCGAGGGCGCGAGATGTGATGGCGAGCGGCGCGCGCCGGTTTGGCTCCTTCGGCAGGTTGCTGCGCCGGCCGCAACGCGGGTGCCGTCTGAGCAGCGGTGGCTGGCGCTTGTGCCGTCGTGGCCGCCGCCTGCGCTGGCTGCGTCGCACTCTGCACGGGCACGACCGGCCTCGCGACCGCTACGGGCTGGGCAGGTGCGGCCGGTGAAGGACTCGCCGGTTGCTGCGCGGCCGCGGTGGCCTCTCTGCTCGACCCCGCACGATGGATTGGCGAAACCGCTGCGAGCTGCGCTTCGCTCGTCAGCGCGGGCGCGGGCGCGGTGCCTGCCGTGGCCGCCTGCGCGCTGCGCGCCGGTGCTTTCAGCGAATCGCGGAACTGGTCGGCTGTCAGGCCAAGAGAGCGTGCTGAAGCAAAGTCGCTCGCGCTCAGTGCGGGCGCGGCAGTAACAGGGTGAGGGGGTGTCGCATTGACCTCCCGGTAGGCCGGGGCTTCCTGATTCGCCGGAGCCGCGTTCAGTGCATCGCCTTTTCTGCTGGCGACCTCCGTTGTCGTCGGAGCTGTCGTAGCCGTGCCGTGGCTCGCCTCCAGGTTCTTGTAGAGCGACGCTGCGCCCATGCCAGCCATCGCGACCATAGCCGCAATGGCCAGGGCGATCGTGGCCTGCCGTGCGCGCGGCGCGATCCCCCCAAGACGTTGATGCAGTGCGCGGGACGACTCGGGTGCTGATACGTCGCCAGGGCCGGGCAAGGCGGCAATCTGGCGGGGAAGGTCGATGACCATCGAGTCCGGGGCGAACTGAGCGTGCAGTCGCTGGATTTCGCGAATGTCCATGAAAATGCCTCTTCTCGTTGTCTGGATTACAGCCTGCCCGAGGCTGCTTGAAGTCAAGGAACCTGGTCCGGCAGAGTGGAGTTAGCGGGGTTCAGTGGGTGTCGTCGGAGTCGGGAAGCAGGACGCCTTCGGGGGCATACCGGTCGTTGTCAGGAATACACAACTGGGGAATCTGCTTGAGGCGCGCGGCTGCGGCGTCGAGCGCTGCCTTGCGTTCGTGCGCCATGACTGAGCGGCCGGCGAGGGCTTCCATCGTCTTGAGGAAAAGCCGGTCATAGATCGTGAGCAGGCGAACGAGGCGTCCCGACAAGGGGTGCTTGATTTCGAGTGTCACGCGCTCGGGCTCAAGGCCGGTGCGCCGACCGTGCAGACGGTTCGCCCAGGCGAGTGCCTTGCGGAAGAAGGTTTCCGCCGTGTGGAACTCCGCTTCCAGTGCGAGGAGCTTGCCGCCGCGCGCAACCGTCATCTTTGCCGCGCAGAAGTTATAGTCGGAGCGGACAAAGGTGCGGGCAAAATCGGAGTAATACAGCAACTCGGTTTTTGCCAGCGTCTCAGGATGGATGCGTGCGAGGCGGTCATCGCTGGTGAGGCGCTTGATGGGGCGCAGGACGCCGGAGACCGGTTCAGTCGCAGTGGAAGGGGAAATCAGCCGTTCTGGGTCAGCCGCCTCGGGCTTTTCCGTATCGAAGCCAGACATAACGTGTTCTCGGTGTATGTGTTCTCTCTCACATAAATTCTCACCGAACACCGATCAGTCAAGCGGGCAAAAGCTATATCAATTTCGCGAGCTTTCAGACGCCTACACCTGTCATTTGTCCGGATACTTCAATCCATTCCCCGCGTCTCTGACGCATCGACCTCGACTCCAAGCCCGGAGTCCATCCTCTTTCTCCAAGTCGTGCCTTTGGGCATGCTCCGACCGGATAGCTACCGGTGTGGATATCTTCTTGTGCTGAATCTGCCCGCTACAGATTCCCCTATTTCAGCTGTGATACTCGTACCCTGGCCTGCATTCATTTTTTGCGCCGGTACATCGTTCGAGCCCAGGTTTTCGGGTGTTCTCTCTCCAGAGCCTGATCTGGGTAGAACGATCGAAGTTGGCTGATCCGTGATTCCTGCGGCGGAATGTATTTTCCGAAAATGGGCTGTTGCGCGGCGTGACCATGCTGCGCGAGGACGACTTTACGTCCTCTGACAGAGCGCTCCGGTTTTCCGGTGCCGCTCCCTGCACGCCACGTCCCCAGAAGGGACGTGGCGCGTAGGTCACATCTATCCCCTATTCACGAAGCTCGCTCCCTGACCGGAGCGGGCTTTTTTTTCGTCCGTCCATTCCGGATGGGCCTTTCTCTACTGGAGGTGTTTATGTTGTTGCCTGACCGCCTCAACGAGTGTATTGCCGAGGCTATCAAGCATCAGATCGATAACGAGCGTGCCGCTACGGATACGTCATCCGACGCCTGGCGCAGCCGCTGTGAAATTGCGCAGGTTGCGATGTACAGCGACGCCCAGCGCTCTGTCTTTATCCACCATGTCAGCGAACGACGCGGTAGCGCCGCAGCCCGGGAGATCGAATCCCAGGCCAGCACGCTACGCACGAACGCCATCTTTTTTCTCGCAAGGAAACCATCATGAATGCAGTCGTCCAGATGTTCGACAACGCGCCTCGCAGTCTGGTCGAAGAGCGCGCAATCCGACCGCCGATCATTGGCAAGATCCGGCCCGGTATCAAGGTTCTTACACGCAACGCGCAGGGCAATCCGGCTGCCGTGAAGCTGTACGACGAAATGGTGGCCGCCGGCGACTCGTACGAGACGATCGGAAAGGTGATCGAATCGAAGCTGAATCTTCGCAATGCGCTGATTCCGAGAAACGTCGCGCATTTCACCTGCAGACGGTCGGACTTCTCGAATCCTGACACCGCCGATGAAATTCTGAAGCTCTACGGAGAGGATCGTGGCGACGGCCTCAAGCTGCACCGCTTCCCGGTGATGTTCGCCTTCGACGACTGGCTGCGTAATGTGCCTAATCAGATGGCGGCCTATACGACGACAGGACGGCAGTATTTCTCGGAGTATGGCCGTGACGGCAAGCGGTACTGCAAGACGTATGCACCGGTCGAGCGCGATGAGCGTGCGAAGCGGGCGCGGCGGACTTTCGGTGGTCGCCTTGTAATCCAGCGTCAGGATGACGACATTCCCGATGGAATTTGCGATCCGCACGTGTGTCCGCAGTATCAGGAACGCAAGTGCAACCTGAGCGCCAACTTCGTGTTTGCAATTCCCGACGTGAAAGGCTTGGGACTCATCGAACTTCCAACGAATTCGATTTATGTCCTGCAGAAAGCGTATTCCGCCATGCAGACGGTCTCGCTCGCGCGAGGCAGGCTGACCGGCACGCGCTTCTGGTTGTCGAAGAAGGAGTTCGACATCACGCGGATCGACGACAACGGGCAGCCGGTGCGTCAGAAGCAGATGCTAACCGTGCTCGATGCGGATATCGATCTCGGGGCATTGCTGGATGCAGGTGATGAGCCGCAGCCAGCGCTCGAAGCGGCGAGCCGGGCAGTTGCCCTGATCGAAGCCGGTGGCAATGTCGAGGTCCTGTCGCAGGCCATGACAGAGGCAGACTCCGGGACCGTTGCGCAGATGCAGGGCGAGACGGTCGGCGCAAGCAGTTCTGGTATCGACAGAGGTGGCGAGACCGAAGAGGGTGAGACGCTTGCGGACAAGCGTGACCGCATGTCTGATCTGCTTAACCGGTTGGGACTTAGTCAACCGGATCGTCAGCAGGATTTCCGCCGCTTCGCGCACGTCAGATTCGGGCGCGGCTGGGCGGAAAGACCGGCAGACGTTGATCAGATGAACGCACGCCTCACGGCAGCGCTCGACGATCGCGCTGCGCTTGATGACGAGATCTTGCAGGCAAAGACCTACGTCTGACCTTGGACCGGCCCCTTCGGGGCTGGTCGTTCCTTTCTTCACTTTTCGCGTAACGAGAACCCTTCAGCAAGCGGCACTTGCTCAAGCGTTTTCGACCGCGCATCCCTGCGCATCGAATCCTTCCGCCTGACGGCGGATCATTTTCCTGTCTTGATGGAGTGTCAACGTTATGTCGAACGATCTGAGCGCCCTGACGGGTCTGCAGGAGATGCGTTGCGGTGGCTGTGGTGGAGACCTGTTCAAGGTCTTCACTGCGGATCGAACGCAGCGGATCGTTGTCCAATGTCAGCAGTGCATGAGCACGTCGTTTATCGAACCCGTACCTGCGAAGCTGCAGATCAACTGGGGAGAGGGTGACGGCTGGATCACAGTCTTCTAGGAGCATTCAGCGATGCGCAAGGTAGACAACTTCACGCTGTTTTTCGGCGGTGATGATGCGCTGAGCAACTGGCATCCGTGCCGGTTCAGTTATCACGGCGTGGACTTCACCTCGGTAGAACAGTTCATGATGTTTTCCAAAGCCAAGCTGTTTGGCGATGAGAATGCAGCGGCAGAAATTCTCGCGGCGCGTCATCCCAAAGATCAGAAGGCGATCGGACGAGGCGTGAAAGGTTTCGACCTTGCGACGTGGGAAGGCAAGCGCGAGTCGATCGTCTATGTCGGGTGCCGGGAGAAGTTTGCCCAGAACCCGGGATTGCGCTCGCTGCTTCTGGCGACCGCACCGACCGAACTCGTCGAAGCCAGTCCTTACGACCGTATCTGGGGCGTGGGACTGGGCGAGCGCGACCCGCTGATTCTCGACAAGGCGAACTGGCGTGGCACGAACCTGCTCGGCATCACGCTGATGAAGGTGCGCGAAACCCTGTCCCGCTGACTTTTTCAGCTGCGCCACCTGGCGCACCATCCATTGAGGCTGCCCACGGGCGGCCTTTTTCTATTTCAGGAGGCGACGTGAAAATCGCTCACATCTCTGACCTGCATTACTCGCCGGAAAACCTCGATGAGGCCGACCGGTGTTTCTCGTACGCGGTCGATGACGCGCTCAATCGCTGCATGGATGTCGCAGTGATCTCCGGCGACTCGACAGACCACAGGCTCGATGCACATGCGCCGGCGCTAAACCGGCTGGCGACAAACATCAACCGTCTCTCGCTCGGTATGCCGGTTCTTATGCTGCAAGGCACGTTTTCGCATGAGCCGCCCGGCACGCTGCGTAACTTCGCGCTGATGGGAACCACTCACCCGGTTTTCATTGCGGAGCGCGTGCAGCAGGTCAGCCTGTTCGAGGGGCGTTTCTTCGAATCCGCAGGCCCTGTCTTCAACGACGAGGAGCTTGCGAGCGTGCTGAAGCTTGGCGCCGACGTTGTGTTCACCTGTTTGCCCTCCATCAACAAGGGGCAACTCGCGGCCGCGGTCGGCGCGAAGAATGCAGCAACCGGGCTTGAGGCGGTGCTGGGTGACTATCTGGCAGCGGCTGGGCGCATCAATGCACGGCTTCGGGCAGCAGGCATTCGAACGGTCGGTGTGTCGCATGGCACGGTCAACGGTTGCACGACTGAGCATGGCGTCACGATGGCGGGCTTCGATCACGAGTTTTCACTCGGTGCGTTATTCGAGGCCGAATGCGATGCCTTCATGCTGGGCCACATTCATAAGTCGCAGCAGTGGGAGCGCGGTGGCCGTGTTGTTGCCTATGCGGGTTCACCTGGCCGGTTTCACTACGGCGAGGAAGGTGACAAAGGCTATCTGGCGTGGGACGTTGAGTCGGGGAACGCGAGAGCGTTGCTTGTTCCAACGCCGGCGCGGGAGACGGTCTGCGTTGACTTCGACGGCCCTCCGGACATGGAGCGACTCGCTGCCATTGCTGCTGAGGCAGGCGACAAGTTCGTTCGTGTTCGTTGGCAGGTGGACGAGGAGCATCGTCAATCGGTAGACCGGGACGCAATCGAAGCGCTGTTCGCTGGCGCGTCGGCTCTCAAGCTTGAGCCGCGCATCCTGCCGGTCGTTCGCTCGCGATCGCAGGGCATCAGTATCGAGCCGACGGTCGACCGCAAGATCGAACGGTGGGCCGAGCATGCGAACGTTGAGGCTGCGCCGATCGTTGAGCGGTTCCGGTTGCTCGAGTCCGGCTATCCGGAGGCGATTGCTGCCGCGGTGCTTGCCGGCCTGACCGCTGATGAGGTAGCCAGTGCTGCTGTTGGCGACGGTGCTATCGCATCGCTGCTGCCTGAGCCAGTCTCTTCGTCGGAGAGCGATACGGTGCCTGATGCGACGGTCGAGGTCGTGCCCGCAGCGCAGAAGTCGTGGCTCGAAGATGATCTGTTTGCAGCGTAGTTTGCTGCCTGAATGCGGGAGAGGCCGGTATGGCTCTCCTGCAGTGGAACAGTAGCCCTGTTCCGATAGCTATCGCAGCTATCGAAACGAGGTTTCACCGCGTCCTACGACGCATCGATGTAGTCGTTGCTTTCCCTTTCTCAGCAGTTTCATTTTTTTTACCCTGGCGGGGAGCGATCCCTACCGGGGCGCACTCCGTCCGTTACTTACGGAGTGCAATCATGTTTGGTCTATATCCTGCTGGTTCTGACTGGGTTCGCGTGTTCGCCCTGGACGATCAGGACGAACGCAACATCCAGAAGTCACTCGTCGACCACGCCGGCTTCACGCCCGCGATTCTTCACCGACCCTTTGGGAAGGATCGCGGAGCAGTGCTTGCGCAGTCCGGCCCGATGCTCGTCCTTCGTTCGACGACGCCTGGATCGAATCAGGTCGTTGTCACGGCTGCCGTCGAAATGCAGCACCTGCTCTGGTCTTATCACATGGGCATGGCGACGCAATGGTCCCCGATGGAGATTCGCACCCTGACCGGCTATGTCGGTTGGGACGAACTTCTCACGTGTGCCCGCCGCGAATTTGCCCGGGCCTGTGAGAAAGTCGAGGCAGCAATCGCAGGCAAGCTTCATGCGCCTGTGGCGGTTGCAGAGAGAGTCGACCCGATTGTCGAGCCTTTTCCCGACGATGACGATGTCGCCTTCTATTCGCGTATGGCAGCAATGTCGGAATCGATGGAGGTGTCGTCATGCGGCCTCTGAAACTGACGCTCGAAGGCTTTTACGGCGTTCGTGACGGGATGAGGCGCGAGAGCGTCACACTCGATCTGGAGTCGTTGCCGGAAGGCCTGATCGCGCTTGTCGGCCCTAACGGGGCGGGCAAGACAACGATCATGGATAACCTGCATCCGTATCCGATCATGCCGTCGCATGCCTCAATGCTTTCGGTCGATGCCTTTTCGTATTGGGACCACATCTGTGGCACCAGTGCGCTGAAGGAGCTTGAGTGGGAGCACGATGGTATCCGTTACCGCTCGACGTTTTCTTTCAGGAAGCCCGGCAAGACAGGCAAGGCGGAGTACTACCTTGCATGGCGTGGATCGGACGGCGCGTGGCATCCCGTTACTTTGCCCGACGGCACAGTGTCGGACGGCAAGGCGGCGACCTATAACCGCTGTGTCGAAGCCATCAACGGCTCGCTTCAAAGCTTTTTCACCAGTGTCTTCTCAGCGCAGAACCGGCGGCCGCTCGCGTCGTATGGCGCGGGAGAGATCAAGACGCTGCTCGCGGAGATGCTCGGCATTGAAAACCTCAAAGCGCTGTCGGCGAAAGCCGGCGACGTCGCGAAGATTCTTGGCCGTGCGCTCGATGAAATCCAGACGGACCTGACTGCACTCGCGGGCAAGCGGCAGCGTAAGGCGGATGTCGAACGCGCCGTGCTTGCACAGGGCGAACTTCTACGCGATGCGCGTGCACAACGGGATCTGAAGCTTGAGGAAGCTGCAAAGCTGACTCAGGAGCGTGCGACGCTGGCCGCTAAGGCGGGCGAATCGGCAACTGCCGAAGCTCGTCTGCGCGAACTGTCAGTCCGCGCGCAAGAGCTGGTCAAGGGCGTGCAAACGCTCGATGGCGATGAGCGGGCAGCAGCCGCTCGGACCCAGCAGCGCGTGAATTCCCTGAAGCAGACGGTGACGACTCATCAGGCGACGCTTGCCCGCAAGGAAGCGATTCTGGGAGCGGCGGCGAAGCGCGAAGCAGCGCAACTGCTAATCGGTCGCGAGGAGGCAAAGCTGGAGCCTCTGCAGCGTGTGATCGCCGATCTGGAAGCGAAGCAGGTCAGTCATGCGACGCTTCAGACCGCGCTTTCGGGCCTCATGACGCAGGGTCAGACGAAAGCCGCCCACTTCGAGACGTTGACGAAGCAGGCTGCAGTCGTCGACCAGGTGCCGTGCGTGGGGCATGCGATGCATGCCACGTGTCCGTTGCTCAGTCAGGCGCTGCAGGCTAGATCGCAGGCAGAAGAGCAGCGTGTGTCGGTGGCCGAACTTCGTGCGCAGTATCGCGAAAAGAAAGCGCAGGCCGACCTGCTGGCTCCGGTTGTCGCAGAGCTTGCGGCAAAGCGCGGCGAACTTGCTGTGTTGACCCGCACCCTGAGCGACGCTCGACGTGATCTGCAGGCGGCGACTGAACTCGCTGCCAGCAAGCCACTCCTTGATGCTGCTGCGACGGGCCTTGAATCTGCCAACGCGGAACTTAGGGACGTCGCGGAAGAAGCGGCTGCGCGAGCTGCCCGATACGAGTCTGAAAAGGCACGTATGACGGCGGAGATGGCCAGAATCCAGCAGGAGTCGAAGCAGCTTGCAGCCGTCGATGTGACGGCCGCAATTACAGAGATCGACCGGAAGCTGGCCGCAAATCGCGAAGCAGTCGCTGCACTCGAGGGCAGGATCGAAGGTGCGATCCGCGCCCAGACGGTGCTGCAAGCTGAAGCTGACGGATTGGCGAGGGACCTGAACGGGTTTTCTGCTACGCAACGGCGCGCCGACCGGCTCTCCGATGAGATTGCGCAGTGGAAGCTGCTCGCGAAAGGGCTCGGCAACGACGGCGTCATTGCGTTGACGATCGACGACGCGGGTCCCGCACTGGCTGACACCGTCAACAGGCTGCTGCTGGCTTGCTACGGCACACGCTTCACGGTCGAGATCCGCACGCAGCGCGCGCTTGCAAACGGCGAACTGCGTGAGGGTTTCGAGATCCTTGTGCATGACGCGGAAGCCGATAGCACCAAGTCGGTGTCGGTGATGTCCGGTGGCCAGAAGGTCTGGATCAACGAGTGTCTGACACGTGGCATTGCGCTCTATCAGGCGCAGAACACTGGTCAGCCTTACCAGACGCTTTTCAGTGACGAGTCCGATGGTCCGCTCGATCCGCAGCGCAAGCTGCAGTTCATGCGGATGAAGCGGGAGGTACTGAAGCAGGGCGGGTATGAGCGGGAGTTTTTCATCTCTCAAACGCCCGACCTTGTCAGCGAAGCCGACGCCGTGATTGACGTTCAGGTGCTGGCCACGTGACGCACCTTTTTTTAACCCTGTGGGGAGCGCCCACAGGGCGTTTCTCGCTCTTTCACTACGAGAAACGCCTATGTCAATCAATCGAAAGACCCGGATCCGTACCGAAACGGTGACCGTGTCCGTTCGTTCTGCCTTGCCTCGGTCTGGCAACACTCACGTCTATGTCCTGAACGGCTCGCTTCTGCGTGACGTTCTTGTCGATGGCAAGTGGGTCACTGTCCATGCCGCCGACCCTTCTGATCTGCGCACCGCGTAAGCGGAGCACCTTCCCCTTCTTCGAGAAACCACAATGAAAATTTTTTCATGCTGCTTGTCGCAGCAGGCTCGTCGTCGCTTTGCGCCTGCACCGCGCAGCCACAGGCGCACGCCGTAAGCGCACGTCCCGCAATCGTCGTTCAGGCACCGCGAGGTGAGTCCGGCGACTTTCGCGTTTGCCCGGATGGCAGGCTGATCACGTATCCGCGCAGTCATCCGAAGACCTGCACCTGAGCAGGAAATGCAACGCCCCGGCGCCCTCTCAGGGCCGGGGCTTTTTCCGGTAAACCAACGGAGCTTCCCATGAAAAAACAGATTGTCATTGCGACGGTGGCCGGCGCGCTGGTAGCGGGCGCTGGCCTGCTATGGACGCAACCCGCTTTCAGCGCGACAAATGATGTACAGGTCGCCTTTTCGCCGGACGGAGGTGCGGAGCAGCTTGTGCTGCAAACCATCCGCAGCGCACGGCAGTCGATACGAATGATGGCCTACTCGTTCACTGCGCCGCCAGTCGTTAAAGCATTGCTCGATGCGAAGCGGCGCGGTGTGGACGTGGCAGTCACTGTCGATTACCGCAGCAACGTCGACGAAGACCGTAGTGGAAAAGCTGCGGCCGCAATGGGCGCACTCGCGTATGCAGGCGTGCCGGTCATTGTCGTTCGCGCATTCCCCATCCAGCACAGCAAGTTTCTGGTAGTGGACAACGCGACGGTCGAGACCGGTTCGTATAACTACAGCCAGGCGGCCGCACGCGTGAATTCTGAAAACGTGCTGGTGCTGTCGAACCATCCAGAGATTGCGAAAGCGTATCTGGATGACTGGAAGGCAGTGACGTCGCAGGGCGAGCCGTACCGCGCCCGCTAACGGCGACACAGCCTCGCTATTTTTCTATGACCTCGCGGGACGATCCCGCCGGGGTCGCTCCGCATTCACTTGTGGAGTTTGTATGGTTGATGCAGCACCACCGTCCGCGGCGGCTGCAATACCTCGCTGGCTGGCGCCGTATGCAAGTGGCGAGAAGCAGGGCTGGTCGCAAGCGGTAATGGCGTACGCCGATTACTACTGCGTCGATGGCAGCGCTGACGATGATCCCGAGGTTGAGGAGCGTCTGATCATGCACCGCCCACCGATGGTTGGCTATGCGAGTCGTACTGGCACGCGCCGCAACCTCGATGCGCTGGCGCTTGCCGGCTGGCGTCTCCTCGTTTCGGCGAAGGGCGAGCACCGTACCGAAGGCATGCGCTACGCGATCGACAACGGCGCGTGGACGGCTTACCAGCGAGGCGAGCCGTTTGACGAGTCCGCGTTTTTCGCAGTCGTCGACAAACTCGGCGAGCGCGCTGACTGGATCGTCCTTCCCGATGTCGTTCAGGGCGGCCTCGCATCGCTCGACTTCTCATTGCGGTGGATGGAGCGTCTGCGAGGCATGCCCTCGCAACTGCTCATTGCCGTGCAAAACGAAATGCAACTGGAGGACGTCGCGCCATATCTCTCGCCGGTCGTTGGAATCTTCATCGGCGGATCAACCGAGTGGAAGGAATCGACAGCCGAAGCGTGGGGGCTACTCGCGCGTCGACGCAATTGCCATTTGCATGTCGGTCGGGTCAACTCGGCGCGCCGCATTCACATCTGTGCGGCCGCCGGTGCGGACAGCTTCGACGGTAGCGGGCCGAGCCGCTATTCCAACGCGTTGCCACGGCTAGACCGGGCGACCCGGCAGCCTGATCTTTTCGCAGCGGCTGACCAGTCGCTCGAAGAGGCACAGGCAGCAAGTCTGGGTCTGACCTTGTAACGAACACATGACTTTCTAACCCTTTCGGGAGCCGATCCCCGAAAGGGTCGCTCCCATCTTTTCCGGAGCGAACGATGGACCGTGACATTCATACCTTGATGGAAAACGCCATTGCGTCGATGCAGTCTTATATCGAGCAGGGCCACGTGCTGGCCGCGGGCGTAAGCGGCGGCAAAGACAGCACATGTGCGATGGTGCTGATGCTTGAGGCAGTCAGGCGCGCAAAGCAGGTCGCGCCCGACGTCAGACACTACATCACGTCGTCGGATACGACGATCGAGAACCCTAGCACTGCGAACTTCCTGCATGCGATGCTAGATGAGGTCGCGATGTTTGTGGAGGACAGTGGACTGCCGGTCGAGATCCACATCACAAAGCCTTCACTCGCCTCTCAGTTCGTTGTCTCCACCATAGGGCGAGGCACGCTGGTCCGAACGCCTGAGAACGGCGTGCGGGACGGCAAACGGATGCGAGCATGCGCAGATTCGTGGAAGTTGCAGCCACAAGGCAGGCTTCGTGCGCGTCTTGAAAAAGAGGCGTCATCTGCCCGCGTGAAGGAAA
>NZ_JAWRXV010000565.1:0-288 GCF_046534875.1 Paraburkholderia sp. SIMBA_054
GCCTCGCGGAAGTCGCGCAGGTTCTCGCGCTTCTCGATCAGGCCAACCTCGCCACGCTTGCCAACGCGCACATCGACGTGCGCGAGGAAGAAAGAGGCGGCGCGACGAGTGCCAGCGATAACGACGACGACGACTCGCTGCCGCGCGATGCGCTCTTTCAGGTGCGCACGCGCGACGGCGACGTGATTGCCGGCAGCCCTGCCCTGCGCGCGCTCGGTGCATGGGACCTGCCGCTCCCGGCCGTCACCGGCACGCAGGACGTCGTGCTGGGCGGTCAGACTTATCACT
>NZ_JAWRXV010000566.1:0-287 GCF_046534875.1 Paraburkholderia sp. SIMBA_054
GCAAAAGAAAGCGGCTAACACCGCCAACATTTCTTCTTGCCTGAGGGCCCCCAACCGGTCCCGCACTTCACACGGCAACCACGTGACTCATGCTTGTTGCCAACGCTCTGAATTGACGCCTCACCCGCTTCACTCACCCGCGTTGCGGCACGCCGTGCCAGATATTCCACCGCCGCCCAGGTGGCAGACTGTGTGTAGGCCATAGCGCTACACACGCCTCACTTCGGACCTCAGGTTTACCCACATTTTTACTGAGCATGCTATCCGCTTTGCCTGAAGAGCTGATA
>NZ_JAWRXV010000567.1:0-287 GCF_046534875.1 Paraburkholderia sp. SIMBA_054
TGATCGGCGAACAAGGTCAGCGGCTGCCGCGCGGCGAAAGCGGCTCGATTGCCATAGCCGGACCGGACCCGGTCATGTTCCTCGGCTACTGGCCGGACGACGAGAGCACCAGACTAAAATTCCGCAATGGCTTTCTCGTGACCGGCGATCTCGGGTGGCAGGACGAGGCGGGATTTTTTCATTTCGTCGGCCGCGATGACGACGTCATTACCAGCGGGGGTTACCGCATCGGTCCGGGCTCGATCGAAGATACGCTGCTAAATCATCCTGCTGTGCGATACGTCGCC
>NZ_JAWRXV010000568.1:0-287 GCF_046534875.1 Paraburkholderia sp. SIMBA_054
GAGCCGTATCTAAAGTAAATCCGGTTGCTGGGTCTACTAATTGTAAATATGTTGGAGAGGCTAGATTAACATCTACAACATAAAACCTATTGGTGGTATTTGGAGAATATATATATAGATGCCCATTTAAATCAACGTCTCCTACTAAAAATCCTGTTGCTGGAAGATTAGGGATTGCAAAAATAGTGGTAGTTAATTCTGTATTAATACGTGCGATACTCCCTGGTACTGGCGTGCCGCCGGCCCAAAGAGTATTATCTAAAACACTAAATCCGAGTGCATTATAG
>NZ_JAWRXV010000569.1:0-287 GCF_046534875.1 Paraburkholderia sp. SIMBA_054
CGGTCGGCTCGGTGTCGCGGGTGCTCAACGGCCGCGACAATGTGGCACCGGCCATTCAGGAGGCGGTACGCGCCGCGGTGGCGGAGCTGAATTTCGTGCCGAACGTGGTGGCGCGTAGCATGCGCAAGGGCAGTTCCAGCGCGATTGGCTGCCTGATTTCCGACATCACCCAGCACACCGCCGCCCAGATGGTGAGCGCGGCCGAAGAGCGCCTGCGGGCAAGGGGCTTCGAGATTCTGATCGCCAATTCCCATTACGATCTCGAGCGCGAACGGGCCATTCTGTCG
>NZ_JAWRXV010000570.1:0-286 GCF_046534875.1 Paraburkholderia sp. SIMBA_054
GGTATCCGTATCTACTTCTGCGATCCGCACAGCCCCTGGCAACGCGGTATCTGCGAGAACACCAATGGTCTGCTGCGGCAGTACCTGCCCAAAGGCACAGACCTGTCCGTGTTCTCGCAGCGCCAGCTCGACCTGATCGCGATGCGGATGAACATCCGTCCACGCAAGACGCTCGGCTGGAAGACTCCTGCAGAAGTCTTTATGGAAAAATGTGCAGAACAGGATATTGCGATCAACCCCGCTGTTGCACTTAGCCTTTGAAACCGCCAGGCAAAAGAAAGCGGCT
>NZ_JAWRXV010000087.1:0-38348 GCF_046534875.1 Paraburkholderia sp. SIMBA_054
AAAAGTAGGTGCCGCCCCGCACAGGGGCAACGCTTGAAGCACGAAGGCAAAACGCGGATGCCAGCGCAAAGGCAAACCCACAACCCGAACCCATCGCGGATGCCAGCGAAAACTCAGGCAAGCCACAACAAGCGTCGCAGACATGGGTAAGTCGTCACGCGGATGCCGGCGCAACGACAAGCAAACCAGAAACTGGACCATCACCCGCCCAACAAACCCCGAACCTCCCTCACCTTCTCCTCACAAACCGAACCGAGCGCAGCACTCCTTACGCCCGATCCAAAATGCACAGCCTCGACGCGCGTAGCGCGAACAAACCCAGCAACACGATCAACGTTAAGCCCAGCACCCGCGAGCACAGTGCAATGCGATTGCGCAGCGCGCACAACGAGCGCCCGAACCTCATCCGCAGCGTCCAGCACCGAACCCTTGCCACCTGAAGTCAACACATTCGTAACAGCATCAAACTCAAGCAACACATCAAGCGCCTCATGCAAATCACGCGCATCATCAAACGCACGATGAAACGTGATGGGCATGCCATCGGCAGCGTCAACGACCCGCAGCAACCCATCGCGATCAACCTCACGCGACGCAGTCAACATCCCAATCACAACAGCATTCGCACCCGCGGCCTTCACCGCACGCACATCCCGCAGCATCACTGCAAAATCATAGGGATCATAGACAAACGACCGGCTATGCGGCCGCACAATCACATTAACGGGAATCGACACCGCCGCGACTACGGCCTCGATCATCCCGATGCTCGGCGTCAACCCACCCTCGCCCATCGCCGTAATCAGTTCAAGCCGATCCGCACCGCCGCGCGCAGCGGCCATAGCATCGGCAACCGTCGTCGCGATGATTTCGAGCAATACCCGTTCGCTTCGCATATCAGAGAGTCACGTCGTGAAAAACGAAACCCACATGATCTCAGAAGTGCGGCTCCTCGAACCAGTCGATATCGCCGCACAACACGCAAGTCCGACTGCCGATCTGCGTCGCCACCGACAACGTCACACACGGCACCGCCTCGTTGATCGACAGATAGGGCCGCGTCACATGCACACGCTCAGGCGCTTCCATCGCCGCACGAAAATACGGGCGCCGCAGCCAGTTCGCGCCTTGCGCATCGGATAGCGGCAAGAAACGCGTCTCGTGCGAAGCACGGTCGGCACGCAGCACGACATTACGCCCGGCCTGCCGGCCTTTGTCGTCGAGCAGATAGCAACGCGCCACGTGATCGAGCGCAAGAAAATTCCAGCACACTTCGTCAAGCAGTTCGCCAGCCGCGAGCCGCTCGGCCGCGCGCTCGAACGCGCGAATGTACGGCGCGAGCCGCGACGCGTTGCGCCGCTCACGCTCCTCCGTCTGCGTCTGATAACGCTCGGTCAACTCGCCAATGCACGCTGCCGCATGCGCCGCGTCGGCGAGGCCCGGATGCGGGCGTCCAAAGAAAAAGCCCTGCACGAAATCGACGTTGCACTCCATCGCCATGTGCGCCTCGTGCTCCGTCTCGACACCTTCGATCAGCACCAGCTTGCCCGCCTCATGCAGCAGCGCGACGAGACCAGGCAGTATCGATGCGACGTCCGCGCGATGCGCCGCATGCGACAGCATGATGCGATCGAGCTTCACGATATCGGGATTCAACTGCCAGATGCGCTCGATGTTCGAATGCCCCGCGCCAAAATCGTCGAGCGCGATCAGGAAGCCGCGCTCGCGGAACTGGCGCACGGCATCGGCCAGACGCTCGATGTCCTCCGCGCTCTGTTCGAGCACTTCGAGCACGATGCGTCGCGGCGACAGGTTCAGCCGCCGCAAATTCGCCAGCAGCGCCGCCGAATGATACGAATCGATCAGCACGCCCGGATGGACGTTGAGAAACAGCCACTCGCGCTCCGCGCCGAGCACCTTGAAGTTCTCGAGATGCAGCGACTGCGCGAGCCGGTCGACATGCAACACGTCGCCGACGCGCGCCGCCTGGCCGAACACATCGACGGGCGACACCGCGCGGTCGAATGGATCGTGCGCGCGCAGCAAGCCTTCATAACCCACGGCACGCATGTGCGACAGGCTGAATATCGGCTGAAAGACGCTCGTCAGCGTCAGGTCGCCGTGTTGTACCGAATAGCGCTGCAGGCCCGAGGTCATGCTGAGCTCGAAGCCGTGCGGCACCGTTGTTCTTTCCTGTTGCGCAATCGTCATGCAGTCCTCTCACGCAAAAGCACAGCGGGCGCGTCGCAAAGGCGAAGTGCCGCCGCCGTCCTCGAAATGTGCGTTATCAGTTCCTATTAAGCAAGCTCCATGCGCACGGTGGCGCACCTACAAACGAAATTTGCATGGAAAGGCTGCACCGCGCGAAGCGCACATGCGTCGCGCGAGGGCACGCAATGCACCGCCGCGGTGCATCTTGCTTTCGAACGACTTGCGGCCTTTGAAGCGCGATGTCATCCCGTCGGGCTACACTTCGGGCTGACCGACGCGCCGCATCGTCTTTCCAGACGCGGCGTTTCATGTCGCGATGGGTCGTCCCAAGTGTTGCTCTTCCCGTCGCGCGCCACTGCCTGTTTCCTCACACCCGTTTCCGATGGATATCGTCTTCACCGTTTTGATCCTGCTGCTCGCCGTCGCCGCTTCGGGCGTCGTGGTGCGGCTGGTGCCGCTCAAGCTGCCGCTGCCGCTCGTGCAGATCGTGTTCGGTGCGCTGCTCGCATGGCCGCGCCTTGGCCTGCATGTGACGTTCGATCCCGAACTCTTCATGATGCTGTTCATTCCGCCACTGCTGTTCGCGGACGGCTGGCGCATTCCGAAGCGCGAGTTCTTCATGCAGCGTCGCGCGATCCTGATGCTCGCGCTCGGCCTCGTGTTCATGACGGTGGTCGCGGTCGGCTACTTCATTCACGCGATGGTGCCGTCGATCTCGCTGCCCATCGCGTTCGCGCTCGCCGCCGTGCTGTCGCCGACGGACGCCGTCGCGCTGTCGGGCATCGCTGGGCGCAACCGCTTGCCCGAGCATCTGATGCATATCCTCGAAGGCGAAGCGTTGATGAACGACGCGTCCGGTCTCGTCGCGTTGAAGTTCGCGATCGCCGCCGCGTTGACGGGCGTGTTCTCGCTGCGCGACGCGTCGGTGAGTTTTGTGATCATCGCGCTCGGCGGGCTGGCGACGGGCGCGGCCGTCGCGTGGCTCTTTAGCTTCGCGTCGACGCGCTTTCTCAACCTCACCGAAGAAGGCGACCCTGCGCCCGGCGTCGTGATGACGATGCTGATTCCGTTCGCCGCGTATCTGTTCGCCGAGCACTTCGAGTTTTCCGGTGTTCTCGCCGCCGTCGCCGCCGGCATGACGATGAACTACTCGACGTTCACGACCTCGAGCCCCGCGTCGGCGCGCGTGCGGGCGAGCGTCACGTGGACGATGATCGAGTTCGTCTTCAATGGCATGGTCTTTATCCTGCTCGGCCTACAGTTTCCGCACATCATCGGCCGCGCGCTGCTCGACGCGCATAAAGAAGCGAGCGGCTCCGAGTTGCGGCTGATCTTCTATGTCGCCGCCGTCACGGTGGCGCTGTACGCGTTGCGCTTCGTGTGGGTCTGGCTGCTGCGCTGGTTCGCGAGCCGCGGCGCGGCGAAGCAAGGCGTCGCGAATGCAGTGCCCGGCCTGCGCACCGTATCGATGACGACCATCGCGGGCGTGCGGGGCGCCGTGACGCTTGCGGGCGTGCTGTCGCTGCCCGTCGCGTTATCGAATGGACAGCCGCTGCCTGGACGCGATACCGCGATCTTCATCGCGTCGGGCGTGATTCTCGTGTCGCTGTTCGTCGCTGTGATCGGCCTACCGCTATTGATGAACGGCGCGCGCCGCCGGCCCGATCCGCATGCCGCCGAAGAACGCATGGCGCGCATTCAGGCGGCGCAGGCAGCAATCCGCGCGATCGACCGCTATCAGGAAACCGCGACCGCCGATCTCGACGAAGCCTCATCCGCGCATGCCGCCGATGTGACGGCACGCGTGATGGACATTTACCGCCGCCGTCTCGCAACGCTCGACGACGACATGGAACCCGCCGAAAACGCGCGGCGCGCCGAAGCGCTGGAGTTTCAGATGAAGCTCGCGGCGATGCGCGCCGAACGCGTGACGCTGCTCGACCTGCGCGGCAGTCAGCTGATCAACGACGACACGATGAACAAGCTGATGCGCGAAGTGGATCTGTCGGAGACCGCGCTGCTGACGCGCGGAAAAGGGAAGAAGTAAAGAAAACGGGCGCCTCGCTGAACTGCGGGCGCCCGTTGTGCTCAAGCGGATAGCTGTATCAGACAGCCGGTTCTTGCGGACCTTTGCGACGCAGCAGCGCGTACAGAATGATCGCGCCGAACGTCGCAGTGCCGATGCCGCCAAGCGCAAAGCCGCCGAACTTCAGCGAGAAGTCGCCCGCGCCGAGCACCAGCGTCACGGCGGCGACAATCAGATTGCGGTTGTCGGAGAAGTCGACCTTGTTGACGACCCAGATGCGCGCGCCCGTCACCGCGATCAGACCGAACACGACGATCGACACACCGCCCAGCACCGGGCCGGGAATGGTCTGGATCACGGCGCCGAACTTCGGCGAGAAACCGAGCACCAGCGCGATCACCGCGGCGATCACGAACACGAGCGTCGAGTAGATCTTCGTGACGGCCATCACGCCGATGTTTTCCGCGTACGTCGTGACGCCCGTGCCGCCCGCGAAGCCGGACACGACCGTCGCGAGACCATCGCCGATGAACGCGCGGCCGATGTAGCCGTCGAGGTTCTGTCCCGTCATCGCGCTAACCGCCTTGATGTGGCCGAGGTTCTCAGCAACGAGGATCACCGCGACGGGCGCGAGCAGCGCCATCGCCTGACCGCTGAAGACGGGCGCCGTGAAATGCGGCATGCCGAACCACGCCGCATTCGCAACGACCGAGAAGTCGATCGGCTTACCCATGCCCATGCCGTTCGTGACGATCGCGTAGATCACGTAAGCGATCAGCAAGCCGACGAGAATCAGCAGACGCTGCAACATGCCGCGCGCGAACACGGCCACGGCGCCGACGCACAGCACGGTGACGAGCGCCATGTATGAATCGAACGCGCTGCCGCTCACGCCCTTGACGGCGATCGGCGCGAGATTCAGGCCGATCACCGCGACGATCGAGCCCGTCACGACGGGCGGCATCAGCGTCTCGATCCATGCGGTGCCGACAGCCGACACGATCAATCCGATGATGACGTACACCACCCCGCACGCGATGATCCCGCCAAGCGCGACGGGTATGTTCATGTTCGGGCCGTGACCGGTGTAGCCGGTGATCGCGATCACCAGACCGATGAACGCGAAGCTCGAACCGAGATAGCTCGGCACGCGCCCACCGACCAGCACAAAGAACAGCAGCGTGCCGATCCCCGACATGAAGATGCAAAGATTGGGATCGAAGCCCATCAGGAGCGGCGCGAGCACCGTCGAACCGAACATCGCGACGACGTGCTGGATGCCCATCGCCAGCATTTGCGGCCCGGGCAAGCGCTCGTCGGTGTTGACGACGCGCCCCTCGACGCTCTTGGACTGGACACGCCAGCGCGGAAAATAGGAATCGGCCATCGCGGGGGTTCTCCTCTATTGGCGTAGATCTTGTATGGAAGCGCCGCCTTTTGCGTGATGCCGCAGCGCGGTCCAGGATGGGATTCTTGAACTACGCGCGAGTGTACGGAGAGCGTCTGGCGCTGACAAGCCGCGTGAAATGCGTACGCGCGGCGGTGTTGCGCCCCGATGTTGCGTCCATGCCGCATTAAAGCGAAAACACCGAGACGGCTGCCTTCAGATGCCTTGCCTGGTCGGCCATCGCGCCCGTGGCAGCCGCCGCCTGCTCGACGAGCGCCGCGTTCTGCTGGGTGACTTCGTCCATCTGCGCGACGGCGCGGTTCACCTGCTCGATGCCCGTGCTCTGTTCGCTCGATGCCGCCGAAATCTCGCCCATGATGTCCGTCATCCGCTGCACGGCCTGCGTGACTTCCGTCATGGTCCGACCCGCGCGCTCGGCGAGCACGGCGCCGCTGTCTACGCGCGACGTCGAGCTTTCGATCAGTTCCTTGATCTCTTTCGCCGACACCGCGCTGCGTTGCGCAAGCGCGCGCACTTCGCCCGCGACGACCGCGAAGCCGCGCCCCTGTTCGCCTGCACGCGCCGCTTCGACGGCGGCGTTCAGCGCGAGGATATTCGTCTGGAACGCGATGCTCTCGATCACGCCGATGATGTCCGTCATCCGCTTGGAGCCGGCCGCGAGCTCGCGCATCGTCTCGACCACATCGCCGACAAGACCGCTGCCGCGCACGGCCACTTCCGACGCGCCTGCCGCGACGCCGCTCGCCTGCTGGGCGTTGTCGGCGTTCTGGCGGACGGTCGCTGTCAGTTGCTCCATGCTCGACGCCGTTTCTTCCAGTGACGCGGCCTGCTCCTCGGTGCGTTGCGACAGATCGGTATTGCCCTGCGCGATTTCGCCCGACGCGAGCAGGATCGATTCGCTCGACTCGCTGATCTTGCCGACGATCGCGGCCAGTTGCTCGCGCATGTTGGCGAGCGCGTAGAGCAGGCTCGCGGTGTCGCCGGGTTTCGTGTCGACGCGCACGCCGAGATCGCCCGCCGCAATGCGACTCGCGATTTGCGCCGCGTATTCTGGCTCGCCGCCAAGCTGGCGCGTCAGACGCCGCGCGATCAGCCACGCGAACCCCGCGCCCACAACCATGGACGCCAGCACCAGCAGCGACAGCACCACGCGCATGCTCGCGTATTCCGCGCTTGCCTCGTGCTGCGCGACGTTCGCCTGCTGGCGGCGGTAGTCGATCAGCGCGACGATCTTGTCACGCAGCGCCTCGCTTGCGGCGATCGCGCGCCGTACCAGCTCGGCGTTATCGACGCCGGAAGGTATCGGCTGCAGCCCGATCTGCTGATGCACGATCGCTTCCCACGTCTCGGTCTTGCGCAGCACGTCGTCGTACAGCGATTGCCCGCCGTCACCCGCAATCGTCTCGCGATAACGCGCGTACCCGTCGTGCATGTGCCTCAGCGACGCGACGATGTCGTCCTTCAACTTCTGACGCGCGGCGTCGTCGGGCGCGTAGCCGAGGTTGGCGGCGTCGAGATCGGTGTCGATCTTGTAGCGGTTCGCCTCTTCCATCCAGTAGAGGCCGTCCATGTGGCGGCTCGATATTTCTTCCGTGATGCCGTGCATCGACGCCAGCGCCGACAATCCCGCCACGCCAACCGCTACACCAAAACCGATCACGGTCGCAAACGCGATCAGCAGCTTCTTCCAGACAGTCATGCGGTCAAACCACTTCATCGTGAGATCCTCGACAGTTCATCAGCCGTGCTTTGACGGGTTGAGTCGCAGGCAACGCGGGCCGGCGGGCTGCAATGCTTTTACGGCGCCCGTTATGCGGACTTGATGAACGGATGCACGGCATAAGAAAGCCGGCATGAGGGTTTGCGCGAAGTGGTTTGCCTGCTATCGGACGGCGCCGACTCGTGGAGCGCGGCGCCTTCGAAAATCACGCTTTGGGAGTTATCTGATATCGGAACGTATGTCCACTTCCCTACACTGCACAGGCTGCGTGACCCCGATTGAGTAGCGCAAGCGATGTTGTAACTCTCCGACTTTCCGCTCATGCTCCCCGGCATGAGCGGTTTTTTTTCGCCTGATGCTTTTCAACTTTTTGCGCGCTCAGGCTTCAGGGATTCCCCGACGCATCCACATCGAGCGCGCGCCTCGCCAGCTTGCGCGTGTGATCGCGCACATCGACGGGCCATGCGGCTGTCATGGCATCGAAGCGGGCGGCGTCGTTCGCATACAGCGCGCGCGTCGCTTCTTCGTAACCGGCGAGATCGCCCGCCATCGCCGTCATGAACCGATACGCCGCTTCCTGCGCCTGACGCATGCGGTCCTTTCCTTCGCTCGCGCCCCGCGCCGCGTCGACCAGCTTGCGCAGCGCGACCGATGCGCCGCCCGGCTGCCCGTTCAACCATTCCCAATGCCTCGGCAGCAACGTGACCTCACGCGCGACGACACCCAGCTTCGGCCGGCCACGGCCGCGCGCGGCCGTCGGTTCGTCGCTCGCCGGTTCGGTTTGGCGCGCTTTACGGTCTGGCTGATCGACGAGCCTTGCAAGCACGTCGCTCGCGGAGCCTCGCAGGTCGAGTTCAATGGGTCGGCTGGTCAAGTCGTCGAAGATCAGCACGGAAGCGCCGCCGTCGCGGTCTGTCGCAGCCTTCGCGGCCAGCGCGACATCCTTCAACGCGCCTGACGCAAGGCGTCGAACGCCTTCGAAAGCCGTGCAGGTTACCGGGTGAGTTGTCATGTCGTGCCTCGCATCGTGTGGAATCGATGCACATATTTTATCCGGATATAAATATAAAACGCAATATCACCCGGATAAAAATACAACGGCCGTTGCCGGACGACATACCCACATCGCATTGCCGTAATGCTGAATAGAGGCGGCGAGAACGAAGACTGCCGACGCTCGGCCCGTTCACCTGCAAGACGCCTTGACCATGAAGCGCGCTATGGCTCGTTCTTCTCGCGAGTAGCTGCTGCCGACGCTGCCCGATCGCGACGATCACCTACTGAGCCGAACGTGGCGAAGCATCATTCGACGCACGCGCGCAATGCATTGACGAGATCGAGTGGATCGTACGGCTTGCGCAATTGCGAGGCGCCCTGCAATTGCGTCTGCTGCTGCGGCGACAGCGCCGCGTCCGAGCCCGTGACGAAGATCACGCGCATGCCAGGCTGGCGCGCGGCGGCGTCGATGGCCAGATCGACACCCGACACGCCCGCCAGTCCGATGTCCGTTAACAGCACGTCGAAGTCGCGCTCGCCCAGCATCTGCGACGCTTGCGTCGCGCTCTCCGCTTCGGCGACCTCGAGTCCGAAAGTGCGCAACAGCTCCGCCGTGCTGACGCGAACCAGTTCGTCATCTTCGACGAACAGGATGCGCAGATGACGGATCGCGTCGAAGGTCTCGTTGTTCTGCCGATCGACATACCTGACGGTTTGCGAGTCCTCCGCCTGCAGCGTGACGACGTCTTCCGGCCGCGCGTACTGCACGTGCAGCGCATGCTGGATCTTGCGCGCGAGCGCTTCCTGCGAGTACGGCTTGCTCAACAGCTCGACCCCTTCGTCCAGCCGCCCGCCGTGCACGATCGCGTTATCCGTGTATCCCGACGTGAACAGCACCGCGATGCCCGGCTGCCGCTCGCGCGCCTTGCGCGCCAGCTCCGTGCTGCGCAGCGGCCCAGGCATCACGACGTCGGTGAACAACAGATGGATCGGCACGCCGCTTTCGACGATCGCCAGCGCGCTTTGCGCATCCTTCGCCTTCAGCACGCGATAGCCGAGCGACGCCAGCATCTCGACGACCGTCGTGCGCACGTCTTCATCGTCTTCGACGACGAGAATCGTTTCCGCGCCGCCTTTGGCCGGGCCCGCATCGACATCCGTTTCGAGATCCTCTTCCTCGCGCACGCGCGGCAGATAGAGGCGGATCGTCGTGCCATGCCCCATCTCGCTGTAGATCTTCACATGGCCGCCCGACTGCTTGACGAAGCCATACACCATGCTCAAGCCAAGCCCCGTGCCTTGCCCTTCGGGCTTGGTCGTGAAGAACGGCTCGAACACATGCTCCTGCACATCGGCCGACATGCCCGATCCCGTATCGGTGACAGCGACCATCACGTACTGGCCGGGCGTGACGTCGGCGTGGCGCTTTGCGTACGCATCATCGAGCGATGCGTTGCCCGCTTCGATGGTCAGCTTGCCGTGGCCGTCCATCGCATCGCGCGCGTTGATCGCGAGATTGAGCAGCGCGTTCTCCACCTGGAACGGATCGACGAGCGTATTCCACAATCCGCCCGACACGACCGTTTCGATCTCGATGCCGTCACCGAGCGCGCGCCGCAGCATGTCGTCGAGACCGCGCACGAAGCGCCCGAGGTTCACCACCTTCGGCGCGAGCGGCTGGCGGCGGCCGAACGCGAGCAGTTGCGACGCGAGCTTCGCGCCGCGCGCGACGCCCCCGAGCGCATTGCGCACGCGTTGCGCGGAGCGTTCCTGGCCAACGACGTCGTCGGCGAGCAGTTGAAGATTGCCGCCGATCACCTGCAGCAGATTGTTGAAGTCATGCGCGACGCCGCCCGTCAGCTTGCCGATCGCCTCCATCTTCTGCGCGACGCGCAACGCTTCTTCCGCGTGACGCAGCGCTTCCTGCGTTTCACGGTCGCTCGTCACGTCGCGGCCGACGCCGTGAATGCGCTTCGTATCGGGATCGAGCGAAAGCGTCCACGCGATCCAGCGCCACGTGCCGTCGATATGCCGCAGCCGGTTTTCGAAGCGCATCGGAGCGCCCGTGCGGCGCAGTTCGTCGAGGTACGCCTTGACCATCGAATGGTCGTCGGTATGAATCAACGAGAAATACGACTGCAACGCGAGCCAGTGCGCGTCGTGACCCAGCACGCGTGTCCACGAAGGACTGATGCGCTGCAATTCGCCATTGAAACCCGCGACCACCAGCAGGTCTTCGCTGAAGTCCCACAGACGGTCGCGATCCGCGACGGCTTCGATCACGCGCGCCTCGAGCGTTTCGTTCAGCTCGCGCAGCGCCTCTTCCGCCTTGGTTCGCTCGGTGATTTCGCGCTGCGCGGCCTGGTAGAGCCGCGCGTTGTCGATGGCCGTCGCGGCCTGGGCGGCGATGCCTTCGACAAGACGCTCCGCGCGCGCGGTGAACACACCTGGCGTCGGATGTCCGAAGAACAGGCCGCCGAGCACTTCGCCCGTGCGCGACACGACGGGCGCGGCAAGATAGCTGCGCACCTTCAGATGGCCCTCGGGCATGCCGCGATGCGGCGGGTTGCGGCCGTAACGCGTGTCTTTCGTGATGTCATCGGAGCGCATGATGCCTTCGCCCATGAACGTCGGCGCGAACACGGCCGTGTTGCGCGGCATCGGAAACTCCGCGAAGGTGTCTTTCGGCACGCCCGACAACGTGTACAGCATGTAGCTGCCGCCCTTGTCGTCCTGCACGTTGTAGAAGAACGAGCCGAATGCGGCGCCCGTCAGTTCCGTCGCGGCATCGACGACGACCTGCACCGCGCGGTTCAGGTCGAGTTCCGCTGCGACCGCAGTGCCGACGCGGTTCAGGATTTCCAGCGTGCGCGATTCCTCGCGCAGACGGTTGCCCGTTTCGCGCCGCAAGCGCGCGAGTTGCAGATTGCCCGCGACGCGCGCGAGCAGTTCGCGCGCTGCGAACGGCTTGATCAAGTAGTCGTCCGCGCCCGATTCGAGGCCGCCCACTTTCGCCTCTTCGCCTGCGCGCGCCGACAACAGCAGTACGGGCGTTTCGCGTAGATCGGCGTCAGCGCGCAACTCGCGCAACAGGCCAAAGCCGTCGAGCTTCGGCATCATCACGTCGGACACGATCAGATCGGGCTGCAGGTTACGGGCGGCGGCGAGCGCCTCCTCGCCGTCGCCTGCGACATGCACCTCATGACCCGCCGCCGACAGAATGCGCCGCATGTAGTCGCGCAGATCGGCGTTGTCGTCGACGACGAGCAGCTTGCCCGTCGCTTCACCCGTCATCCCGGTGGATGGTGTATCGCTGGTGCCGGGCAGCATGCTCAGGTCGTCGGCTGCGCTGGCCGTGTACGCATCGGGCAGCCAGCGCAGCGCAGCGTCGGCGTAGCTGTGCGCGTTCGCGCTCGTCGTTGCGCGCGCGCTGTCGCTCGACGCAGGATCCATCGATACCGTAGCCGGCAGCACGACCGTAAAACGCGTGCCGACGCCAAGCTCGCTCTCGACATGAATCACGCCGTCATGCAGCCGCACCAACTCGCTGACGAGCGCAAGCCCTATACCGCTGCCTTCGACCGACCGCCCCACCGCGCCCTCGACGCGATGGAAACGTTCGAACAAACGTGGAATCTCGTGCTCGGGAATGCCGATGCCCGAATCGGCGACGCTCATTTCGATGCTGCCGCTCTGCGTCATTTTCAGGCTCACCGCGATGTTGCCCGTGAGCGTGAACTTGAACGCATTCGACAGCAGGTTGAGCACGACCTTTTCCCACATCTCGCGATCGATCGACACGGGATGCGGCAACGGTTCGCAATCGACTTCGAGCGTCATGCCCGCCGACTCGACCGCCGAGCGAAACAGCGACGCCAGGTCGGCGGTGAACATCGCGAGATCGGTCGGCTGCGGATGAATCTCGATGCGCCCTGCCTCGATGCGCGAGAAATCGAGCAGCGCGTTCACGAGCTTCAGCAGCCGCAAGCCGTTGCGATGCGTGACTTCGAGCAGCGGCCGGTCAGCCGTGTTGGCCGCTTCGGGTTTGGCGAGCAGTTCTTCGAGCGGGCCCAGCATCAGCGTGAGCGGCGTGCGGAATTCGTGGCTGATGTTCGAGAAGAAAGTTGTCTTCGCGCGATCGATTTCCGCGAGCGCTTCCGCGCGCCGCCGCTCTTCTTCGTAGGCGTCCGCGTAACCGAGCGCCGCGCCCATCTGCCGCGCGACCAGCGTGAGAAACGAGCGGTAGTTGTCGTCGACGAGCCGGTACGGATTCAGCCCGACGACCAGCACGCCGCCGCGCCCCGCTTCGCCCGATGGCTGCACGGGCAGCACGGCCGCCTGCGCGCTCGGCCGCTGCCATGCGCCCGTAGGCAACGGCGCGTCGAAGCGCTCCGTGAGATCCGACACGATGGCGAGACGCTGGCTGCGCAGCACCTCTGTGAACGGCCACACGGGGCTGGGCGCGGCATCGATAGATTGCGGCGCGGCAGGATGTCCTGCGCCGATGCCGCATGCGCCCGCCAGCGACGCCGAAGCGCCGCCCGGCTCGGTCTGATAGAACAGCGCGAAGGTGACGTCGTAAGGATCGCTTTCGAGCGCACGCACGCTGCGCTCGCAGACGTCGCGCCACGACAGCGCGTCGCGCGTCGCCGCGCCGATTTCGCGCAACAGGCGCAACTGGCGTTCGCCGAGCACGCGCACGGTGTCGTCGCTGTTCGCGCAGATGATGCCGCCCGTGCCGCCTTGATCGTCGGGAATCGGGCTGTAGGAAAACGTGTAGTACGTTTCTTCCGGATAGCCGTTGCGCTCCATGATCAGGAGCTTCTGTTCCGTGAACGTACCTTCGACGCCCGTGAGCGCCGTCTCCAGCAGCGGATGAATTTCGCTCCAGATTTCGTGCCACACCACCGAAGTCGGCAACCCGAGCGCGACGGGATGCTTGCCGCCGATGATCGACTTGTACGGATCGTTGTAGAAGTAGATCAGGTCCGGCCCCCAGCCGATCCAGATCGGCTGGCGCGACGTGAGCATGATGCGGATCGCCGTCTTCAGACTTTGCGGCCAGCCGTCGGGCACGCCGAGCGGCGTCGCGCGCCAGTCGTAGGCGCGTATCAGACCGCCCATCTCGCCGCCGCCCGCGAGGAAGCTGGGAGACGCGCTGCCTGCGAGCGCCGCGTCCGCCTCAGTGGACGCGCCCGCCATCGTGTTGTCCGGTTTCATCGACGCAACCTCTCCCGCCGTATCGCCTTCGCGCGTGCCGCCGTTATTGGTGACGCACGGTGCGCCGCTGACTATGTTCGCCGCTCTCGCGTGCTACCTTGCTTCGCCACCTTCCATTCGATGCGCCTTCACCCCGTCGCGTCCGACTGCACGGGCGTGCCCGGATTGCGCGGCATGCCGCTCGCGCCGTCCGCCGCGATCACGCGCTCGATGTCGTCGAGTGATGCGGGCTTCACCAGATGATGATCGAAGCCCGCATCGCGCGTGCGTTGCCGGTCGCTTTCCTGACCATAGCCCGTAAGCGCGATCAGCAACGCGCCCGCCGTGGCCGGCTCGGCGCGCAACGCGCGCGCGACCTGATAGCCGTCGATGCCCGGCAAGCCGATATCGAGCAGCACGACTTCCGGCTTGAATTCGCCTGCCGTCGAGATCGCTGCGGCGCCGTCGTACATCACGCGCACGTCGTGGCCGAGCATTTCGAGCAGGATCGACATCGATTCGGCGCCGTCGACGCTGTCATCGACCACCATCACGCGGCGCTTCGCGTCCGGCACGCTTTGGGTGTCGCCGACGGGATTGGCGGCGACGGGCGCCGATGTAGTCAAGGCGTCGTCGTCGGATGCCACCGCCCCCGACTCTGCCGGGCACGGCGCCGCTACGTTTTCTGATGCCGCTATCGGCAATGTCACGACGAATTCCGAGCCCATTCCAAGCCCCGCAGAAAATGCCTCGATAGTGCCGCCATGCAGTTCGGTGAGCGTCTTGGCGAGCGAAAGCCCGATGCCAAGACCGCCCTCCGAGCGCGCGAGCGAATCTTCCGATTGCATGAAGAGATTGAACACATCGGCCAGTTCGTTCGGCGGAATGCCGATGCCGTTGTCGCGTACGCGGATCGTCATGATGTCTTCGGCCGCGCTCGCGTCGAGTTCGATCACGCCGCCTTCGGGCGTGTACTTCGCCGCGTTCGACAGAAGATTGCTGATCACCTGCGCGACGCGGATCGGGTCGCCGTAGATCATGCATGACTCGTCGGGCACGTTGACGTGCAACGTGTGCTGCTTCTTCTGAATGGACGGCTGGTTCGCTTCGACAGCCGTCGCGACGGCGGCGGCAATATCGACGCATTCGATCTGCAGCGCGATCTTGCCGTGCGTGATGCGCGACACGTCGAGTAGATCGTCGACGAGCCGGCTCAGATGCTCGACCTGACGGCGCGCGATCATGCGCGCGTCGCGCACGGTGTCGTCGTTCGCTTGATGACGCGGGTCCATCAGCTCGACGGCATTGCGGATCGGCGCGAGCGGATTGCGCAGTTCGTGCGCGAGCGTCGCGAGGAACTGGTCCTTGCGGCGGTCGGCGTCGCGCAGTGCTTCTTCCGCGCGATGCAGCCGCAACAGCGCGCGCACGTTGGCGGCGAGTTCGGCCGGCTCGATCGGCTCCGTCAGATAGCTGTCCGCGCCGACGTCGAGCGCGCGGACTTTGTCGAACGATTGCACGGCGGCCGCCGACGTCTGCAGGATCAGCGTCGAGCGCGTGCGCGGATCGCGCTTGAGAATCGAGCAGACCTCGATGCCGCTGATATCGGGCAGCTTCACGTCGAGCAGCACGAGCGCCGGACTGTGCGCACGCACCTGATCGAGCGCGCCCTGGCCCGTCGCTGCCTCGATCACCTCGAAACCGGCATGCACGAGCACGCGCGTTTTCGCGTAGCGCGCGCCGTCGTTGTCGTCGACGTTGAGGATCAGCGGAGCGGCAACCGTCATGAGGCGCCTCCGTGCGCGTTGGCGGGGCCGCCGGCTGCGTCGTCCGCGCCCGGTCCGGCGACCGCTTCGATCGTGAGCGGCAGCGTCGCGAAGAAGGTCGAGCCGACGCCCGGCTTGCTGTCGACGCCCGCATAGCCGCCGAGCAGCGCGGCGAGCTTGCGGCACAGCGGCAAGCCGAGGCCCGTTCCCTTGACCCGCTGCTGCAGATGGTTCTGCACCTGGCCAAACTCCTCAAAAATCACTTGCTGGTGCTCCTCGGCGATGCCAATTCCCGTATCGGCCACGAAGAACGTGACGTGGTCGCCATCCGGCTCCATTCGCGCGCCGACGCGTATCTCCCCGCGCTCGGTAAATTTGAGCGCGTTGGAGACGAAATTACGCAGTATCTGCGTGAGCTTGGCTTCGTCGGTGAAGATGGGTGGCAAACCGTACGCGTCCTCGAAGATCAGCTTCACCGACGGATCAGTTTGCAGCGGCGTCAGCATCGGGCGCAACGCCGCAAAGAGTTCCGTGGCCTTGAACCACGCGGGCGTCACCTCGGTACGGCCTGCTTCGATCTTGGCGAGATCGAGCAGATCGTTGACGATTTCGGTTAGATCCTCGGCCGATTTGCGGATAAGTAGCACTTGGCGTTCCTGCTCGGCGGAAAGATCGCCGTCGAGCCGGTTCACCAGCAGATTCGACAGTGCCCGGATCGAACTGAGCGGCGTACGCAGCTCGTGGCTCATGTTCGACAGGAAGCGCGACTTCATCGTGTCGGCGCGGCGCAGTTCGTCCGCGCGTTCGTCCAGCTCTGCGTACAGCGCGACCACCCCGCGATTGGTGGCTTCGAGTTCCAGCGTGAGGCGCGTCAACTCGTCCTGACGGTCGCGCAATTCCGTCAGCGTGGAGAGGAGTTCGCGATTCTGTTCGAGCACTTCGTCGAACGAACGGCGCGCCGCGTCTTCGGCGCTCGTTGCTCCGCCCGGGCGTCTGCCCAGCGCGTTTTGCTGGACGAGGTTGCGCATGATCGCGTCGATGCCCGTCGCGGCCATTTCGGGACGGTCGAGGGGCAGGAAGCGCGCCATAGTGACAGCCGTCCCGCGCTCCACCGACGATTCGATGTCGCACCGGTCCATCAGCCGACGGCTGCCGGCAATGCCGCGGCCCATGCCCGTCGACGAGCGGTAGGTGCCGTCGAGCACCGATTCAAGCTCGCGGATGCCGGGCCCCTGGTCGCGCACGTCGATGAGAAGCGCTTGCGGTCTCGAAGCGCCATCAAACGCGAACGTCACCTCGCCGCCATACGCGTATTCGAATGCATTGCGCGCGATCTCAGAGACCGCGCTCGCGATGCGCGTCTGGTCGAGCGTGGAGAAGCCGAAGCCCGCGGCGATCGCGCGAGCCTTGCGGCGCGCGGCGACGACGTCTTCCTCAGCCTCAAGCCGAATGCGCAATATGGGGGTCGTCATGCCTGAAATGTACTCCCTGGTCTGCCTTGACAACTACCACAGTGGCGTCGTCGCGGCGGCGCGAGAAATCGCGGTACAGGACGGCGGCGATCATCACGGCCGGCTGCAGATGCAAGCCCGGATACGCGGCGAGATCCCAGCGCGTGCCGATGCCGTCCGAATGCAGGATGAGCAGCGCGTCGCGCGTCCACGTCACTTCGAACTCTTGCGAGTCGCGCATCGTATGACCAACAATGCCGTTGCGCGACGTGAACTGCCAGCTGTTGCGTGCGCTGTCGGCTGCCGTGCTCGCGCTGCGGCCCGCGCCGCCGCCGACGAGTGCCGGCTTACCGGTATTGAAGATCGACGCCGCGATGTTGCCCGTGCCTGTGAACACAAGCTGCGAGCGCGCGAGATCGAGCCGCGCGATGGCGACGGCGGCGCCGCGCGTAGGGCGCAGCGCACCGTGCGCGAGTTCCATCAGCGCGGCGGGCGAACGGCCCGCGCGCCGCCGCGCGACATCGACGGCGCCTGCTGCCGCGACATGCGCGTCGGGACCGTGGCCGAGACCATCGGCGAGCGTGACGGTCAGGCCGTCCTGATCCGCTTCAATGCCCCACGCGTCGCCGCATACGGATTCGCCCGGATACGGCACGCATACGCCGCCGATGTCGGTGCCCGCCGCCGCGCGTCCCGCGCGCTCGTTCGTGCCGCGGCTGCGCACCACGGCGCGCAGCACCGTGCCGAGATTCGGCTGCGAATACACCGACAACTCTTCCGACAGCCGCCGGATCGCGCCGAGCCCCGTGCCCGGCGAACCCGCCGTCGAGCTTCCGTCGCGGAACGCGAGCTGCACGTCCTGCATGCCTGAGCCATTGTCGATCGCGATGATCTCGACGCCGTCGGCGAACGTGCCCGACGTATCCGAAGGCAGGACGCGCACGAGCAGTTCGCCGTGCTGCGCGTGCTTGAGAATGTTGGTGGCCGCCTCCGTCACGATCAGCGCGACGCGGCCCAGGTCCGTTTCGTTCAGCGCGCCCTTTTGCGCCGCATCATTGGCGCCGCGCCGCGCGAACGCGACGCTGCTCGCGTCGGCGATTTCGAACGACGCGTGCATGGCACGCAGACCGCTCAGCGAAGTTTCCATTTGGTGATCGACACTGTCGTGCCTTTCCCTGGTTCCGACTGGATTTCAAACTCGTCGCACAGACGCCGCGCGCCGCCGAGCCCGAGGCCAAGGCCCGAGCCGCTCGTGAAGCCGTCCTGCAACGCGCGTTCGATATCCGGAATGCCCGCGCCCTGGTCGACGAACGTCAGCTTCAGGCCTTTGCGCGCGCCGTTGAGCAGCACGCTCAACGTCGCGTCGCCGCCTCCACCGTACAAAAGCGTGTTGCGTGCCAGTTCGCTCGCGGCCGTGACGAACTTCGTCTGATCGACGAGCGAGAAACCTTGTGCAATGGCTTCGTCACGCACGATCTGGCGAAGCTTGACGATCTCCTGATCCGAGCGCAGACCGACTTCGACAGTCGATGTCACCACTACGCCGAATGAGTTCATGTGTGAGCGCCCCGAATAATCAGCGCTGTCGCTGCTTGAGCAGCGCCATGCCTCGTTCGACGTTGAGCGCCGTGCGCACACCCGTCAACGTGAGTCCTAGTTCGACCAGCGTGATCGCGACGGACGGCTGCATGCCGACCACAACCGTCTGCGCATCGAGCACCGTCGCCATGGCGGCCGTGTTGCTGATCATGCGGCCGATGAACGAGTCGACGATATCGAGCGCCGAGATGTCGATCAGCACACCTTTCGCCTTGTCTTTCACGATGCGCGCGGTCAGGTCGTCCTGAAGCGTGATGGCGAGACGGTCGTGCATGTCCACCTGAATCGCGACGATCAGGCAGTCGCCCAACCGCAGGATGGGAATGCGATCCATGGCGTCACCTTAACCGGCGGCGCGCGTCGGAATGCTCGACCCGCTCTTTTGCAGCGCAATGATGAAGGCGTCCGCTAGCGTGGACTTCGTGATCACGTTGGTCAGGTCGACGCCGAGATGCACGATGGTCTGCGCAATCTGCGGACGAATGCCGCTGATGATGCAATCCGCGCCCATCAGACGCGCGGCTGCGACGGTCTTCAGCAGATGTTGCGCGACGAGGGTGTCGACGGTTGGAACGCCTGTGATGTCGATGATCGAAATGGCGGCGCCTGTTTCGACGATCTTTTCCAGCAGGCTTTCCATCACCACTTGCGTGCGCGCTGAATCGAGCGTGCCGATCAGCGGCAACGCGAGGATGCCGTCCCATAGCTGCACGACGGGCGTCGACAGTTCGAGTAGTTCTTCCTGTTGACGCGCGATGATCGCTTCGCGGCTGCGCTGGAACACTTCCGTCGTGTAGAGGCCGAGCGAGTCGAGCATCAGGTTCACCGTCCAGCTCATGTCGGCGAGTTCTTGCGGCTGGCTGGCGTACTCCTCGCGCAGGCGCGCGTAGAGCGGCTGCTTCAGCGAGAACACGAAGGTCGCTGTTTCGACTGGCGTGAAGCCCTGGCGCGCGCGATGCGCGGACATGTCGGCGAGAAACGCGCGCACGGGTTCCCATTCGGGGCGGGACGCGTCCAGCGTATCGGCTTTGGCAAGTGTGTCGGAGAAGATGTTCAGGAAGTTGCGGAACTGGTCGCTCATCTCCGCTTCCGTGGCGAGCCCGCGGCGCAGCGAGATCGAAAGATGCTGGTTCAACCATTCTGTGAGCAGCGTGTCGCGATGACGCGTCAGCACCTCGACGAGGGCCGCGCTTTTAGAAGCGGTCATAAGGTCTCCGGGGGAGTGCAGGTAAATTTTGCCCAATTGTTTGTGTGCAAACTGTTCGCACGCGTTCGATGCGCGCAAACATTACCGGAAGGCGTGTGATGACGGCAGATAGCAGCGCCTTGCGGGATGATCGCCCAATACTACAGGCGCGCTGCGTGATTGCGGGTGAAATGAGGGCCGAAATGTGCGGTGCGCGACAGCGCTTTTATGGCTTCGTGACTGGCGCTTCCATCTGACCAGCGAACGCTCAAGGTTCGCTGCAGACGAAGTTGTTTGCTTCGTTGAGATTGCCCTTGCCGAGGTAGCGCGGGTACATCGGATAGCGGCACAGCGGACGCGAGCGGCCATTGGTTGGCGGGGAGATGTCGGTGGCGAGCAGCGTTTCCGGCGAGATGCCGCGCGTGACCCAGCTGTCGAGTGCGCCGAGCAGATCGACGGATGGAATGAACACGCCGCCGCCGTGCTGGAAGCCAGGCACCATGTAGAGACGCATGAAGGCGTTCACGCGCTCGTCGCCGTATCGGTCGACGAGGCGGTCGTAGTAGGCGATCGTCTGGTTGGGGCTGATGACTTCGTCGGCGAGGCCTTGCATCGTGATCAGTTTGCCGCCTTTTGCGATGAAGCGGCCAAGATCGGGATTCGTTGCGCCGATGATCTGTGAGAGCGTGATCAGTTGCTTCTGGTATTTGCCGGGATGCTGTACGTCGAATTTGATCGAATCGAAGGTGGGGTCTTGGGTGACGAAGTAGCGGATGTAGCCGTCGGCTTGTGCGAACAGATAACCGTTGCCGGTGAAAGTGGGCGACGTTTGACGCGCCGGGTCGCGGCCGAGTCCGAGCATGCCGTTCAGGCGTGTGCCCTGAAAGACGTTGTAGCCGTGGTAGCCGCTGACGTCGTATGCGAGCTTGTACGGCAGTCTGAGGCCGTCGCGCAGGATGTTAAGTGTCGATAGTTGTGCGTCCGTTAGACAACCGCCTTCGTGGGCGTAGGACGTGCCGCGATGGCAGCGCAGCGCGTCGATGATTTCGGGTTCGCGCTGGCGGCATTCGGCGACGTCACTGACGATGCCGTCCGTCGCGCCGTCGAGCTTGTCGCAGACTTCAACTGACCTTTGGTAGACGCGTTCGAGTAGCGCGGGTGGGACGAAGCCGCCAGGTGTTGCGTATTCGGCCTGGCCTACTCGTATGCCGATCAATCGCACGCCGGAGAAGTTCAGCGCGGGTGAGTCGGCGATGACGCCGTCGTAGTCGTCGGGGAAACGCTGCATCACCGTGTAGCCCTCGCGGCCACCCGTCGAGCCGCCCGCGAAGTACATGCGGTCGGGTGGATGGCCGTACATGCGCACGATCAGCGCGAGGGCCGCGTCGTGAGTTTTCTTCAGATGCGCGTAGCCGAAGTTCACGACGGCTTCGTCGACCAGGCCGAATACCGCGAGTGACGAGTTGCCGACGTGGCCGGAGTCGTCGCCGAAGGTTATGTAGCCTTGGGCGAGAGGTGCGCGGATCGGTGAGAACGGCATGACGCCGATGCCCGTTACGACTGTGCCGTTGTAGCCGCCGCCGCCGACCTGCAATGCGCGGCCGTTCCAGCGACGTGGAAGGTTCAGGTCGAAGCGGATGTCGGGTGTCGTGCCTTTTATCGCCCGGATGACGCCGGTGATGCGGCAGAACTCGCCTGCGCCGTTGCCGGGGGTTTGGGCCGTGATTACGGTTGCGGATTCGACGTGGGCGCCGTGGGTCGGGAGTGCGATGGTCTCGGCGTCTAGCCAGAGGTCGTTTAGGTCTGTGCAGCGGGTGGCAAACGGAGGTTGCTTGGGGGCGGTTGGTGTTTGGGTTTCGGGTGTTGCCGCCGTTGCTGTGCTGGCGGTGCAGCATAGGAGCGCCGTGCGTGCTAGCCAGAGCGCCGCACGCGGCCATGCGATACCGCGCTTCATCGGCAGTCGGCTCCGCTGACGGCGGCGCGTGGCTGCGTCGGGCCCTTCCATTCCTTCCAGAAGCGCGCGAGCAGCAGCACGGCGATGATCGCTACGAGGTCGCCGGCGAACGCTGCGAGACCGTGGGTCAGGCCGTGGATGCTGCGCGGTGTCGCTGTGTCGACGATCAGCGAGATCAGCGTGCCGCCGACGAAGCACACTAAACCCGTCTGGCCGACCTTGATGACGGCTGGCGCTTTGTGCGCGAGTTTCGCGATGATGCCGGCGCGGACAAGGACGACGGCAAGCCAGGCGATAGCAAGGAAGTTAATCACGCGTTCAATCGACAGGTTCTGTTTCAGGTGGCCAGGTAGCGGTTGGGTCAGGATGAAAAGCTTGACCACTGCGAAGGCTAGCACGGCTGTAATTGCAGTTTTCGTTAACCAGCGGCCGGGTTTCGATTCCAGGAATTGATCTGAAACCGGACGCTCACGGCACAGGATACCGATCACGAACATCAGTTGCCAGGCGAAAGGGTTGAAAGCCCAGTCGCTGACGTCGTCTATGGCGAAGAGTTTGGCTAGGGGGACGGCTAGCGCCCAGGTTGTGATGCTGGCTGTCAGGGCGGTGAGCGGAGCTTTGCGAGCGAGCGGGACGATGAAGAGGACCGTGATCGCGAAGATCACGTACATCGGTAAGACGCTTGATAGGTAGGGCTGACGTCTGAGGATTGCGATGTCGAATGCTTCTCGGATTGGGGCTGCTGCGAATAGTGACCAGCCTGTCAGGTCGACCATTGGGCGGTTTAGCTGCAGTAGCTGCAGGATCGCGCCTGAGAGTAAGGTGAGGATCGCTGTTAGTAGGTAGGCGCGGTAGATCTCCCAGCAGCGTTTGTAGAAGCGGTTGTGGGCAGCCTTTTCGCCATTCTTGCTTAGGACCGCGCCGTAGGCTGCTGCGGATGCGTAGCCTCCCAGGCATACGAAGACTTCTGCTGAGTCACACAGCGCATATGCGTGCAACATCAGGTGCTGCAACACCCCGCCCGGTATGTGGTCGAGCACGATCACGATCAGCACGATCCCTCGGAAAAAATCCACTTCGATAGAACGCGGGCGGTGCGGGTCCATTCGAGAGGCTCTTTTGGCAGGTGCTGAGCAGGCTGCGCGGTTTTAGCGGCGCTGCGGTTCGCAAGGTGTCGAGTCGGGGTATACGTGACGTAGGAACCGTTGCAAACGAGAACGTTCCATGCTTACGCAGGTTGTAAGGGGATGTTGTTGAAATGAAGTGGGTTGGGGGTGGGGATGCAAGCTTCGAAGATTGCATGAAAGAGACCTCGGGGCCCTTCCAGGTGCGCGGAGGACTATCCAACTATCTCCGTATCATCCTGAAAAATCGAGAAGAATTTCCTCATTCGTTTATAGATGCCCCCAAATATGCCCCCAACAGATAGCGACTGCTACAGGACATAGAGGAATATCGAATCTCGTCTGGAACAACAACCGCTGCAATACGTTTTGATTAGTCAAAACGATAGGGCGACTCGCGACTCGTTTGATCAACTATACAGAAACAGACTGCGACGCGGAAAGCGTTGACAAACCCGTTTCATTGAATATTCAAAGGATGCCTAATCATAAAAAATATTCTTGACGACAGTCGTGACCGCAGTTAAGTTTACAGCAGTTGCACTGTACGGACGTAATCGCACGGTTACGGACTACATGTCATGGTCGCATTCAAGGAGTGAAGCGACGCCGCCAATAAATTGGCGTTGTTGTCCCGGCATCTTTAGTGGCATCCCATGCCCACCGGGGGTCCTCCATTCGGCGATGGTTAGATCGTATCTCCTTCGCCATGAATCGATATCTAACATGGCAATTTCGTTCGCAAAAAATCACGCTCCGCTCGATCACTCATCACGCACCTCCTCTCGTGGTCACACTAAGGCTCGCGCTCCTGAGATTTCGCTCGATCAGCCTGGCCGACTACGTGTAGCCCATCTCCTTGCGTTGCTTAGTGTCAGCCATACGACGCTCTATAGCGGCATCAAGTCTGGCCGCTATCCACAGCCCGATGGACGGGACGGAAAGGTTCCCTTTTGGAGAACGGAAACAATAAGATCGTTCCTGCTCGGCTGACTGTCCGCGCTTTGTTAGCACGTGCAATTGGTTTGCAATCAATTGCAAAAACCTTCAATAACACACGGACCTACAGTCGATGCAAAACAACCAGAAGTCTCCCGCAACACAGTTCGACGAATTCGCCCCGCAATCCGAGAAACACAGCGGTCAACCCATTGATAGTCATGTTCTAACCGCCAGCGGCTGGAAGCGCATCGTTGATCTTAGCATCGGTGAAAAGCTGTCATCCATCGATGGACAACCGTCCGAGGTAACTGACATCGCTCCACAAAGAATGTCTCGATTGTTTGAATTCTCCTTTTCCGACGGTAGAAGCTGCCATGCAACGGATGGACACCCTTGGGAAGTCATGTATCGCGATTGGAGCCTTCCTTGTGTCAAGACTACTTTGGAACTCGTCGCAATGATGCGCAACGCCCGTTATCAAAATCGACTATCGGTGCGTCTGTTCAACGGTGACTTTGGTCACTCTATCGCGTCAGAATTCAGCCCGTGGCTTCTAGGCGTTCTCTTGGGCGATGGTTGCTTCCGTGCAGGCATTCCAACGATGGCCGGTGCCGACCAACCTCTGCTCGATCGAGTAGCGAAAGAGTTACGTATTGCTGGTTGCGAATTGCGATACACGGGACAGCAGTACGACTATCGCATTGTCGATCCTCGCATGGGCGGCAGAGGCGGAAACGCCCGACAGAATCGGGTCCGTGATTGGCTTGCTTCCTTGGACCTGTGGGGAAAACTTTCACAGGACAAGCTTATCCCCACCTCCTACATGTCAGCAGACAAGCATACTCGTCAGGAATTGCTGAAGGGGCTAATGGATACAGACGGCACTGCCGGTACAACTGGCGGTGCAGAGTTCAGTTCAAGCAGTTTGATGCTCGCAATTCAGGTGCGAGACCTGGTGCGGTCGCTGGGCGGAAAGGCAAATCTTAGACCTAAGACGACGACGCACTTGGACCATTACCGCGTCTCCGTGATCTTCAAAGACCGTTCGCAGATTTTCTATCTTCCCAGAAAGCTAGAGCGAGTTCTATCGCCACGCACCAAACACATTTATAACCGATTGACGCTGCGCTCTATCACGGAAGTCAAGCCGGGGCCATGTCAGGCAATTTCTGTTAGCCACCGGGACAATCTATACATTGCAGATAACTACGTTGTAACGCGTGGCGTGCTGAACTAGGATCGAGCAGCAAGCGCCGCAACGCTGAAAACCACGCTCGTCGAGGACAGCAATGTGGCGCCCAATCGAGTATCGGGAGGGCACGGAACACACTGATCTGCGCGGTAGAGCATTCGGCCCCACTCACCTGCATCGCGTAGACCGCGAACAACCGGCTGGTGAAAAAGACGGCGCGGCATGTTAGTTCACGGAGTCCAAGGATGTTTTCTGTTACCGCGATTGAATTATTCGAGACCTATCTGAATAACAGACCCGTTTTTCGTATTGACGATCGAACGGAATATGAAAAACTCGTGGCCGAGGTAAATGGAGGCCTTGAACTCGCAGTGGAGATGATGCGTCGCCGGGAATATGTTCGTGTCGTTAGAGTCATGCAGGAACCGCATCAACCGCGCCCAATGTTTGAACGGCATTTCGCAGATCTCCTCGCCGCCGGGTTCTCCGTCATCTACTATAAGGCAATTACGATACCGGATAACATTTCAGGCAAAGGCTTGCACGGAGACTTCATCGAGATTCAACAGCACCGGCGTACGAAGAACCAAACACCTAGACGGCGTCTCATACGGCGCCGTGCAATCAATTGCAAACGAACAACGCAATTCATATCTCGCGATTTCCTGGAGACACTGCGCGGGTTTCGATCTGGGTAGCGCACATCCGGCTCATCATCTAAAAGCCAAACCCATACCTCATTAAGGAGGTTACCGTGGAAGAGAATCTACTTGATAGAATCTATCAGCTAGGACGCAGTATCGATGATCGTCTAACAATTTTGACATTGCCGATTGCGCTTGAAGCCGTATATGGTGACGATCGGAAAGCGAAGGTCGCGCGTATGAGAGTGCTGATCCATGAGGAAATTCAAGCTCACGAAGCTATCGTGAATTTGGCTGCGTCCAACGTTGAGACGGCCGAAGACAGGTCGACACAACAAAAAGCGCTATTTGACGCACTCGAAAATGCCCAAGCAGCACGGGAAGCTTACGCGGACGAACATCCGTTAGTAGAAAGGCTATTCCAACTGATCAAGGCAATTTAAAGCTAGCGCGACACGGATCCAACCCGCCGGTTACCAACAATTGCAAGTTCAATTCGCTGTGCGCTTGCAATCAATTGCACGGCGTCTAGTCAACGGGGCTTATGCAGATGACTACCGTACTTGACCCGATCCGCCATCGCACGATACTGGACGATATCGACCATATCTGCCAAACGGCGGGTATCAGCCAGCACTTCCTGACGCACTCCATGATGGACGTGTGCGGCCCAGACGAAGTGGACTGGGTGCGCAACTTCCCGATGTATCGGCAGAAGCTGGCTGGTCTCGTCCTGACGAATGGCGCGAACGTCAGCAACCGGCTGATGTACATGGCTGGCGCGCTGATCCGCAACTTCACCGATGCGCGGGTCTACCCGATCAACACGGTGCTGCGGCTCGCGAAGGCGGGCGAACTGCCGACGCCGACCGTCCTCATGATCCCGAACCTGTACGTGAAGGCGGGCGGTGCCACCAAGGGCCTCGCCCATTGGGACGTGCAGGCGATCTACGACGTGCTGCTGGAACGGCAGGCCGCTGGCAAGCCGACCGTGCTCTTCATTCAGGACATGGATTCCGCGTCGCAGGCGTATGGCGACGTGTTCCGTGACTTCCTCGAAAACAACTACAAGATCGTCGGCTAAGGCCGGGGTCGAACTACTGGACCAAGTAGGGGTATGTCAAACTTTCAACTAGGGTTGAAGGTGATCCGACGCCTGTGCGAAGAGAAGAGCGCACTGCACTGGCACAAGGCGAAGCTGTCGGATCAACTCTTCAACGGCGATTACGAGATGGCCGTGTTCGGCTGGGTTCACCACCACGTCACGGCCTACAAGGCGCTCCCCGCGATTGAAACGCTTCTTCAGAAGTTTCCGGAGTTCAAGGACATACCGACGCCCGAACCGGCGAAGTATTACCTTGACCTGCTGGACAATCGCTACGCGTACAACCTGATCGACAAGGCGAACATCGCGTCGCAGACGACGCTGAAGGAGAACCCGAAGGCCGTCAAGAAGGCGAAGGAGATTCTTCAGGAAGCCGTCAACCGCATCACCCAGCAGGAGCACCGAACCCGGATTCTGGACCTCGGCAAGGAAGGTCCGAAGATGATTATGGAGGAATACCATAACGTCCATGAGAAGAAGGTGGCGATTGACTTCGGCTGGCCGACGCTCGACAACATGTGCGGCGGGGCGGTCGGGGGCGACGTGATCTCGTTCGTGGGTCGTCCGGCGAGCGGCCACTTTGTCGTGACGCTGAGAATAAATACTGCGTCACTCGACATCTAATAGCCTTAGGATCCAATTCAATGCAATCGCATAAACTATTCGGCCAAGCGATATCCGGACGGGGCTGAAACCATTCAGTGAAGGCGGCCCGCTGTTCTGACGACATATCATAGAATCGCGAGAGTGCAGCATTTGTCAGATGGGTCGACCCTGCTGTGCGCAACCCTCCGTCACGGATAGCTTTTGCAATTGATTGCAAGCAAGTTGTGTCACTCGCGCGCGATGCCATTGACAAAGTAATCCTTGCGGCGCAGTGGCTGTCGTAGGGACAGTTGCGGTAATATCCGGCTGAGACTAAAAGCATCAATGACTCCGAGGGTGCGCCAGTGGGCGCGGCACGGGCTGCAGTGACCGCGCAACCTGTCGAGGCCACAGCAACGGCCATAGGGGTCCGACCGATTAGAGTTGCTCAATAGAAAAATCGCATTCTGTAAATGTCGAACTCCGATATCAAAAACCAAACAATTAATTGGCGACGTTGCCTTCATATTGACAGCGTCATCGAGGACGATTTCGTAAACTCCCTTATTCCCCGCATTCTCGAGATGCGGCAAGAGAGTAACGATCCCATAACGGTAGCCATCAATAGTCCAGGTGGCTCCCTCGCCGCCCTTGAAGCGCTGGTGAGACTGCTTACGGGCCCAGATCAAGACGGCCGAAGAGGCGAAATTGTGACGGTATCGGTTCGCGATGCTCACAGTGCCGCGGCAAACTTATTGGCCTTCGGAACGTATGCAGTCGCCTTACCGCACAGCGAGATTCTCTTCCACGATATCCGATTCCACGGAATGGAAGATGTTACGCCTGCAGTAGCTCGGATAGCAGCGGATCGTCTTCAACTCGCCAATGAAGAGTTTGCGCTCAAACTTGCTAACCGAATCTTCAACCGTCTCGTCTGGAACTATCTCGATGTTAGACCCGAATTTGACGACATTCGGGACGAGTGGAGCGAGAAATACAAGGAGTACTGCGAGATATTGGCGAAATGCGATAGTGGGCTCGAGACAAACAATCAAGTCGACATCGCGAGCTTCGCAACCGCGCTCTTTTCAAAGGTGTCAAAGTCGAGCGAAGGCTTGATTGATCAGGCAATGCAACACCTTGGAACTTGGGGTTTCATGACTGGCATTGCGAAGAAGGCACCTAGCGGGGCTGACCACCTTTCCGAAGGTGGTGTACTGGAATCTCTCCAACCCATCTTTTCGCTTTTCGACCACGCTAGAGCTAAGGACTTCGCAACGGCAGCGCCACACGTCCAAGCGTTCCTGACACTACTCATCGAGCAACTGGTAAAGAGCGGTCCATCTCGAAAGTTCGACTTTCTTCCGATGTTGGCTACGGCGACCGACAGCTACCGGCTCATCGAGTCGATTAACCACCGCGCACATCTAAACGCGGTATCTCGGAACATGCGTCGACATCCAAACGTGTTTTTCGACGGCGCTAGCGCCGCCGTGATACTCGGGACAGATCAAGAAGCAAAGAAAAAATTGATGGATGCTGCGCGACCTTCCGCACGCTTGTTCTGGTTCTTCTGTGTGCTCCTTTGTCGTGCATTATTTAATGGTGAACACTCGCTCTCTCCCAGCGATGCCCAAGTGCTTGGAATTGTGGACGAGGTTGCGGGCGGTGGCCCAATTCAGAGCCGCCGTGATTTCCAAAAAGAGGAAGAGCAGATGGACGCGGCAGCCCAAGCTCCAGTGACTCGGGTGTCAGTCTAGAAGCTTGGGAACTCGCGTTGTTTGTAATCGGATGATCAATGCGACACGCTGCCTCATCGCTCTTGTGCTGGTGCACTAATTCGTCGACAATATGAAGGGACCTTTCTCAAGGTCGAATCTAGGAGCCAACATGACGACGTTAAAATTCGCCACATACGACGCTTTTGCGGTCGCCGAAAAGCAGACTTCCCGCGATTTGGACGCGTTCCGTATGATGATGCGGAATGAAACTGGACGTCAGAAGGCGGTAAAAGCGTCGGAGAAAGATCAAGCGAAGCGCCAGGCCCACGGGAAGAAGTCAACCCGGAAGTAGATGGTCGGCAATTTTTACCGATGCAGAGCTAGGGTGACCTAGCTCTTTTTTTTTTCGTGCGTTGAAAGATGACAACAATGAAATCGAAGACAAAATCCTCGGGGCCGCGTCCGCTATATCGACCAGAAGATACCTCGCGCGCACAGCCACTTAGAAAGAGAGCGGGATTCGACGCCCAGTCAGGCCATAGCAGCGACTTTAGGCGTGACTTCGCAAGATTGGTTCATTCGCCTGCATTTCGCAGGCTACAGGGTAAGACACAGCTATTTCCTGGAACTGAGTCGGACTTCTTTAGAAATCGCCTGACGCATTCCATGGAGGTCGCACAGATTGCGAAAGGCATTGCGCTCAATCTGAATTCGAAAACTTACTTCCGTGATCATCCGATTAATACGGATTTGGTTGAGCTGGCCGGGTTGGCGCACGACCTCGGGCATCCGCCGTTCGGTCATAACGGCGAATACGCCCTCGACTCATGCATGCGTGAGCATGGTGGTTTCGAGGGAAACGCACAAACCCTCCGCATTGTTACTCGTCTCGAGAAACGCGAGAGTGTGGAGAATGGCAGCGAAAAATGCGGATTGAATTTAACCTTTCGCGGGTTAGCGTCGCTGCTGAAATACGACAAGGTCATTCCGACTAGTCGTTCAGCGGAAGAGGCAGAACGCCCTAGCAAGGGTTACTATCAAAGCGAAGCGGATCTGGTATCCCGAGTTAAGCAGGCCGTCGCTCCAGACTGCGCCAAAGATGCGGCGTTTCGCACCATTGAGTGCGACATCATGGACATAGCCGACGATATAGCCTACTCCACGTATGATCTCGAAGACGCCTTCAAGGCCGGCTTCTTCGATCCACTCGAGATTCTCAGTCATCTTCTTGACGGCGAATTTTTGCAACGCCTCGCAAAAAAGGTAAGTGGAGCGACGGAAACGGAAGTAACGGAGCGCGATGTCGCCAATGTACTTGTCGAAACATTCGGCACAGTCATACGAGACAACAAACACCAGACCCCGAGCGACGATCCGCTGGATGCCGTCTTAGACATCGTCGGAATTTACGCAACGTCCAAACGCATCGCCGCGGACGGGTATCTTCGCACTTCTTTCACTTCCGATTTAGTTTCTGAGTTTATCCAGGGCGTGTCGGTAAGCGTCAACAAGGATTGCCCTGCCTTGTCTAAGATTGTCATGAACGCCGAAACTCGCCTAAAGGTCGAGGTTTTGAAGCACATGACTTTTGAAGCGCTTACTATGTCTCCGAGGCTGCGGCTTGTCGAATTCCGAGGACGTGACATCGTTCGAACGATTTTCGAAGCGCTTTCCGATAAACAAGGGCACATGCTCTTGCCTGATGATTGGAGACGACAATACCTATCGTTGGCCAGTCGCGGTGATCAGCTTAGATTGATATGTGATTTCGTTGCCGGTATGACTGACCGATACGCAGTTGAGTTTTATGGTCGACTGAACTCTATCGATAGCGAGCTATCCTTCTTTAAGCCGTTCTGAATACTGGTTGAATCTCGCTTATGCGATGCTGGGTTGCTTTATCGCGCATGGGCTCGCCTTGGCCGGCGAGCCGTGCCGCCCGGCCGACTTCCTTGCAAGAACTCATGTGTACGTGTTCTAACTGAAAGCTACCGCGCGCGGGCCAGGCTTCTGACATCTGGGAAGACCACCGCCGTTTGCAATTGATTGCACCGGCAGTACCGATGCTTTCGAGAGATCGAAACTTTACATCTCTTAGGAAAGTGGAGCGCGGCTAACGCAAGCATGGAGACCATGCCACAGAGTGTGTGCCGTTTTTGGCCCATTTCTTCGGTCCTCGTCTCCTCGTCTCCTCGTCTGCCAATACCGACGCATAGATCAGCGGCGATCACTGCAGAGCAGGCGCTATTGCCCCACCCTTGAGACTAAGCCGAAGATCATCCAAGAGTAACGACGCGCTTCCCGTGTGTCGAAACGACGATCTTCAGCCCCTGTCGGTCAGGTCAACGTTTTCGTTGGCAGCGGAGGCGAAACGACTTCGCACGCTATTTCATTCTACCGGCCGCATACTCGCATCCGGGTTCGCCGTCGTTCCACACGACACTAAGCCCCGAGAGATTCGGCCGCTCCCTGACGTCGGATCATCAAAATTCTTGTAACACAAAAACTTTCCAGTTAACATACTGTGGTATGCATCTTCTCCATTCTCGACTCCGCGCAAATGGCCAGACCGAAATCAGAAAACCCTCGCACCCTAACCACCAACGTCCGACTCACTGCGGAGGAGCGTGACGAATTCGAGGCCGCAGCGTCCGCGTTAGGCTTGAAATCCCTCAGCGAATATCTACGGCATCTCCATCGAACCCAAACCAACCACGGAGCCGATTCCGCCGAAGTCTCAGCTTCGGACAATTCCCACAAGTACAGCGCCAAAAGCCTGAAGCCTTTTTTCTCTACTAGCCTTGGACAAATATACCAAGGTGACAGCTTGGACTACCTCCACGCGCGTGCGGAAGAAAAGTCGGTCGATCTAATCATGACGTCGCCTCCGTTTGGACTCGTTCGCAAGAAAAGTTACGGAAACGAAGATGCGGACGAATACTGCGAATGGTTTCGGCCTTTCGCCGAAGGGTTCAGGCGGGTACTGAAAGACACTGGTTCGCTTGTGATTGATATCGGTGGAGCATGGAAGCCTGGAATGCCGACGCGCTCGCTGTATCACTTTGAACTATTGATGATGCTCTGCCGGGACTACGGCTTCCATCTTTGCCAAGAGCATTTCTGGTGGAATCCGTCGAAACTCCCAACCCCTGCTGAATGGGTTAACGTACGACGTGTGCGCGTCAAGGACGCAGTCAATTGCGTTTGGTGGCTATCACCCACACCATGGCCTAAAGCGAGTAATCGTCGAGTTTTGGCACCGTACAGCGACTCTATGCTGCATCTGCTAAAGAATGGATACACTGCGAAACTACGTCCGTCCGGTCATGACATTAGCGATAAATTCCAGAAGGACAACGGCGGCGCAGTTCCACCAAACCTGCTGGCGATCGCGAACACGGAATCTAACGGACAGTATCAGGACTATTGCCGTACGAACAATATCGACATCCATCCCGCGCGTTTTCCCGCTCAACTTCCTGAATACTTTATTCGGATGTTGACGGATCCAGGCGACACGGTGGTTGATCCATTTGGCGGATCGTGCGTCACCGGAATGGTGGCGGAGAATCTCGGACGTAAATGGTCCTGTGTTGAACTTTCGGAAGAGTATTTGAAAGGCGCCGTTGGTCGATTTCGGCGGGAGCCCTCGGGTGGCGTTAGTGAAAGAGCGGCTGTTCAGTACACGATCAATCCGCCTTGCTCACTCCCTGTAGACGAAGCGGCAACCCCGTTGCCAAAAGACGGGGGACAAACGCGTCCTACTACACGGAGTCATTCAACTGAAAAGCCGCGACTTGCTAAGGCCGCGAAGCTGCAATCAAGGCGTGTGACCAAGAATTCAGACCTTGAGCCTGAATTGATTTAAGGTCCACGATCCATGGGATCCCCCCAGCCTTTGGCTGGGGGACAGCAAAACCCTGTACCACAGGGACGACGAGAGAATGAGTTAATAGATCGTCCCACTCATCTTCCGGCCGATAGCCCCGCGCATATCTCACCAACTGATCGATGGCTGCTCGTACGGCATCCTTGCCATCGCCTTCTGAACTAGCGAAGTATTTCACCTCGGCCAAGGCAACGACGGCCTCTGTCTCGGCACAGGTAACCACAATGTCTGGGCGGTCCCAACCGCTGCGGAAACCTAACGCGGAAAGGATTTCAGCGGTTCGCCGTTCCGACGGCTCCAAAGGAGGAGCCACAAAGTATGTGGTTCTCGCCTGCCAATGTACTCGAAAACGTCCAACCCGCATAAGCACGCCTTCGTCGCCTGCAAATGAGGCCGAGAGTTTGCAACTGACTCCCAGTGTACGTGCCAGCGCATCGCCTATCGCAACCGCAACGAGCAATTCAAAACGGCGCCAAGTTTCTAAGGGCCCTAGCAACGTATGTTGCAAAAGATCGCGCAACGCAACTGCGTCATTGCGCTCAATCGCTTGTAGAAGAGTGAAAGCTTTGGCGGCGAGCCGGTAGAGCGTCGTGCGCGAGCGCTTCGCAAGTGTCAAAATCAATGGAGCCGGACGCCGCCTTAGATCCACTTGCTCAGACGCACTCCTAATACGCTCGACACGGCTCGCCTGCTCCAATCGACGAATTGCTGCGCCAAACTGCTCTGCATACCTTGACTCTGGCGTCGTTGATTCAAGCATCCGCTGACAGTGTCGCCGCGCCTCTTCGAGCACCCACACAACCAAATGGTTCAATCCGCTCTGGTAAGTCCGAATCGCCTCATGACAGACGAGCAGCGCTGGATTACCACTGGCTACCTGCTGTCGCGTCGTCTCCACCGCATCCAAACGGCCTTTTAACATGCCTGTTGCTGCCTTGCGATGAAGATGCAAGACTGCGTGAGCTTCGTGCGAGTGGGTCAACAAGTACTGTGCAAATTCACTGACTTGAGGAGAAGCCGCCCAAAACTGTTTCAGAAAATGAAGGTCTCCCTCTCTGGAGCCGTCGACCTCCGCCAACGATACTGCTGACGTCGTCCGGCGCATCCGCAAAAGGATGGTCACTATCGCATCATCAATATCCGCCGCGCTGGCACTCATACAGAAATACTTGTCAGTCGGCGGTGCAGTCGGGAACCAAGACTCGATTCCGCTGAAATGCCCAACGCGTCGGCCACTGCGGTTGCTAGAAGCTGAGCGCTATCTTGGAAGATTCCATCAAGCATCGGTAGCAAAAACATATCAAAGCTATCCAGATAGATGCCAGCCTGAACTTCAGTCGGCGCCTCGCGAAAGTTCAGTGTCGAGTCCATAGCGCGCATCGCCCGAATCATATCGAGGATCGGCGCAGGCCCCACTGGACGCACAGCGTTCACGGCAAGCCATATAGCGCTAAGCGGATTGGCTTCCGAGTCGGGGTCCCGAATCCCTTCTCGGTAAAAATACTGCGCGAGAAAATCCGTGATGTCTTCCGGAACATCGACATAAATCCAGGCGAAACGTCGCGTCAGCGCGTAGCTCATCTGATATAGCGATGCCTTGTCGATCGAATTGATCGTCGCGATCAAACGCCAGGCAGCGCTCGGCGCAAATTCCACGCCCTGTCGCGCAGCAGGATTGGGTTTTGGCAGCAGTTCAAAGAATTCACTGTGAGGATCTTCTACTCTTTGGCGATATGGTAGCGTGGTCTTTTGTCCGGACAATACGGTAAACAGGGGACCAATTACTTTGTCGATATCGCAACGATTCAATTCGTCAATAATTAACGGGCGATCGAAATGTCGAAGCAGAATGCCGGGAACGAATTCGATGCGTCCGTTACCAATAGGTTGGTAACCTCCGATTACATCTTGAGAACTCCAGTCGGAAGAGCCCGTAATCAACGTGTGTTTGCTCGCCAGCCACCGAGCGCAATGCTGTGCAAGTGTGGTCTTGCCGGTGCCCGGAGGACCATAGAACATCAGATGTTGCTTGCCGCTCTTTAGCGCTGCATTGATTTGTCGATAGATGGCAGGATCAATGCCAAGCAAATCAGAATCCGGTGGTACTTCGTCACCCGATAAGACATCTGTTTGAATCGTGGGCAACTCGTCTGCATCATCGCTTTCACGAGTCTGTAGCTGCGCTTGGCTCGATGCACGTGCATATGCTCGCTCCAGATCAGCGGAAAGGCGCTCAACATCGTCGTCGCGAAGACCTTGATATAGGGCGATATTAGCCACGCGTCACCTCGTCGTTTGCATCCGAATCTTGTGGCGCTAAATTGATAAGTTTGCGAATCGCCTCTGTTGCTTCTAAATATGTCAAGCGCCTCAGTTCTCCGTTCACTTCGGCGGTGAGCAGCGCCTCTTCCACATTTAGGGTAACCAAACCACCAAATACGTATGATTGAGGCCGATTCATGTAGACCAGTTGGCCCGAGCTAGGATCAAAGTCATCCAACAGTTGCCCAGAAGAGCCTTTTGTCAATGCCGGATAGAAGCATAGCAGCAGTAGCCATTCCCATTCTTCATGGAAGATATAGCCGTCTTCGCCTGTATAGATAGCCGGAACAATCCGGACAGCGATTGCACCGCTCTTTTCTTGGGCGTTGTTAGAAAATCCGATTCGTCGATTTCCAAGCAACTGTTTTCCGTCGTGTTCGGCCAGCCGCGCGATCGGCTCGTCACCCGTTAGGTCGATTTGAATAATCCATCGCAATGGCTTATTCGTCGCGTCTGCCGGATCGGCCCAAAAACCCGTCTTTTCATCAACGGGCTTGCACGCAGCGAGATTCGATTTCTTTACACCGCACTGGCGAAGTTCCAAGCCATACGGCTCCAGCGCCTTTTCAATGGCACCCGCAACGTTGCGTCGAGCAGTTTTAGCACTGACCGAAGACCATCTTTGTTGCAGCGGCGGATAGTAGAAATCTAATTCTTCAGTACCGTACTCCCGTTCGAGTTGCTGACGAATCACCGACAACGCGCGGTCGATTTCAAGTGCTGATGGCTTAGCCGACGTAGGAACTTGTCCTGTAGGGATGAGCGGCTTAAAGGCAGCGTACATCAGTCTTCGATGGTCTGGACTTATAACGCGCTCCAGTTCATCGGGAAACACCAGATAAAGGAGCGCACCTCTCATCGGCCGTTTGCCGGCGTTAGGCAGATTATCGACCCAAGCGACGAACCCCCACGGTCTGTCATTGGTCATCAGATCCGCGCGTTCTTCGTCCGTGAGTGATTTCCACGCGATCATTGCGTGCAAGAAGAATGTCAACTGTTCGAATCGGCGCGTCAGATAGGCGACGCCGGGGCTACCAATTCCATCCAAGACATCCGCAGCTATCCAACGCGCGTCCGGGATTTCCTCGCCTGACCAAGACCAAACCGTACGTATTTGATCAGCTTTCTTATCGGGCCCGTAAACACGCTTCTGCGGGTAAAGCATGTAAAACCATAGGACTTCGGCCGCAAGCTGCTTGATCGCTGGCGATGCGCCTTGCAACTGTTCCTTTAGTTTGTCAAAAAAGTCTCTATCTGAGCCCTCTATCGCGTTCTGTTCAAACAATTGACGGAACACATCAAGGTTTCCCTTCGACCACAGTGGAGCGTCAGAAAAGATAGAAACGTCGGCTAGAAAACAGCGCTCTTTCCACCAGTCTGCCGCACTGAGAACAGCGACCGCTTGAGTCTTGCCGATATACCTAGACATAGTGATTTTGTTCCAAACAGTTTGCGACGATTCTAACAGCCCGCTGGTTAGCGACAATGATGGCCGGCCCGTAATGAGACACTGACCCTGCGAAGCATCGCGCCTCTGTCTCGAAGGACCAGATGATGGAATCTCACTGTGAATAACGGTGAGCCGACCGAGACGTCTAGTCCGTGGTGGTCATGTGCCGTGCAATCAATTGCAAGAGGAAGAACGATGACATTGCGGACGTCTCTTTTCTCCGGTGATGGCCTCTGCCGGTCGTCTCGGGTTAAGTCCGTCGGGTTCGACGCTAATACCATTCGACGCGACGAATCAATTTCACGATGGGTGCTTTAGCCTCGAGAAGCACCCCGTCAGCACTGCGGTATCCCCGCAGGCTCTGTTTCGCCGACAACGCCTCTCGTTGCTACTTGTGCTTATTCGGCGCTCGAACAATAGGGCGGATTAGTAGGCGTTAGATGATCTACCTCTGCCCAACTGTCATACTGGTTCTGACCAGGCCAAAAACAACCCTCAGCAATTGCTTGCGCAATGGATGCATTGGGAATGAACCTAGGCTTCATGTCCGGGAACACAAACGCATGCCAGCCGTCCATTCGATTCTCACTAGCAAAGGGGCGGTTGCTACTATGCGATGGCCGAAAGTGGGTGTCCCTGTTGCGCTTCTTTACCTCGAAGGTGAGCCCACAGGCCAGGCAAGTCATGTCAGGGCTTCGTATCTTCTTCTTGTCATAGCGGATTTCGAAAAAACCTGGCGAATTGAACCTGTCTGCATGGAATGAGTGCCCATAGTCATCCCGGAGTATGCGCGCGACCACTCTTTCAGCCTTTTCGCCACTCTTCGTCCACATTGCAAATAGACCGTCATCCTTTTTCCGGAAGTAGCCTGAAGGGGTACCGCTGTATTCGATGTGGATCCAATATGATTGGACGGGGATTGCACCATCTCGCGCAGGCATAACTACAGCATCCACCATATCGCCGCGTTCGATGACCTGCCTAAAATACTCGGATGCGGTAATGACCTCAGTCCCGAATTTCATCCACCAGTTTCGGGGAATAGATAACGGATCGTCAACCTGCGGCGTGACCATGAATAACGTGGTACTAGTCAACTCTACATCCACAACGGGCAGGCAACGGATGAGCGCCCGAGTCGTTAGGGTTGGCAGATCGCTCACAGTCGTCTCGACGACCCCCAATCGTTGCATTTCTTCGGGGATATATTCCATTTGCCCTCCAATGCGGAAGGGCGATTATATTCGGTAATTCGTGCCAGGTCGCCCAGTCGCACCTCGCTGGTCAGACGATCCGGCGGCTGGCATTGGCGGTTCCTACCGTTCCGTCACTGCACGGTCAGCCCGGTGAGAGAAAAGGTTCAAGTTTCAATGTGTCTAAGTAGTCCGCCCACTGCTGCATCATCTTGATACGATCATCGATGAACTTGGTCCGGTTGTACGCGGTACCCAGCGCGTCAGGCACCTTGTGCGCAAGCTGGTGTTCGATGACTTCGCTGGGGAAGCGCAACTGCTCATGCAGGATCGTACGCGCCATAGCTCTGAACCCATGCCCAGTTATCTCGGTCTTTGTATCGAAGCCCATCCGCCTAAGTGCGGCGTTGACCGCTGCCCCACTCATGGGCTTCCTGACGTCGCGTCCCGGGAAAACGTATGTACGGTGCCCCGTTAATGCATGTAGTTCGCGCAGGATCGTCATTGCCTGCGCGGCAAGAGGCACCAGATGTTCTGTTTTTGTCTTGGAGACCGTATACCGCCATTGCGCCTTGTTGAAGTCAAATTGCTCCGTAAGCCCCCGGCAATGTCACCTTGAACCGACAGGACGAGGAAGCGACGATCGTGTCCACCTATTTTTTAAGTGG
>NZ_JAWRXV010000571.1:0-286 GCF_046534875.1 Paraburkholderia sp. SIMBA_054
CGATATAAGGCAGGCAGAGCTGCTAGTGCTGAGCAGCCGCTATGAGGGCTTCGGCATGGTGCTTGGCGAGGCCATGGCGCTCGGCACGCCGGTTCTATCGACGGATTGCCCGACCGGCCCGCGCGATCTGCTGGAGGGCGGCAAAGCCGGCCTGCTAGTACCGCCGGGCGATGTCGACGCGATGGCGCTGGCCATGGAACGTCTTCTCACCGAGACCGAACTGCGCCGTAGCCTCGTGCAGGCAGCTTCACAAAAGGTCGCCAGTTTTGCGCCCGCAAGCGCGAAC
>NZ_JAWRXV010000572.1:0-286 GCF_046534875.1 Paraburkholderia sp. SIMBA_054
GGGAAGTCGTGTCGAGATTCACTTGGTCATCAACGACTTTCCATCGATTACTGACAAGCCAGGCGACGGCACGCCGCCGCACAGCGCGGCATTCCTTGAAGAGTTCCAACAGCATCCGAATCGGTCGCTGTCGGATTGGTATGCGCAGGGATGGAGCCGACTGATCGATCACCTGCGCCGCGAAGCCAGCCTCAGCGATGGCGACTTCGAACAGTTCTTGCACAGCCTCCGTGTAGTGTGCGGGGCTGCGGCGGACTTCATCCAGTCGCACAAGTTGAACGCCGAG
>NZ_JAWRXV010000573.1:0-285 GCF_046534875.1 Paraburkholderia sp. SIMBA_054
TGACCGTTGAGCAGGAAGATATTATTCCTAACGACTACGCCGGTAACATGGGATATCTCATTTTCCTCCAGCCTGTCACCAGCGAAAAATTCGAACGCAAACCGATTTACTGGATCCTGAGTGAAGTCGCGAAACGTCTTGGACCTGACGTCTATCAAAAGTTCACAGAAGGTCGCACGCAGGAACAATGGTTACAACATCTGTACGCCAAAATGCTTGCCAAAGATCCGGCGTTACCGTCTTACGACGAACTGAAAAAAATGGGTATCTATAAGCGTAAAGATC
>NZ_JAWRXV010000574.1:0-285 GCF_046534875.1 Paraburkholderia sp. SIMBA_054
CATCCACAACATCCTTGGGGGCTGCCGTCGGGGGGCGGCATGACACGGATCACAGCATGGCGTGGCGCCCGATGCGGGAGCAAGAGCGCGCAGGCACGGGTTCAGCCACCGGCGCGGGCCCCGGCGGCCAGCAACTGCGCCGGGCGCGGGCCGGTGGCCCGGCATACCCGGACGAAGCCGTGGTCGCGTGCCAGCCCGGCCAGGCGCTCACTGGCCACGACCATCGGCGCGTGCTGCCAGCGTGACAGTACCTCGGCCGGCAGCTGCGGCAGGACGCGCTCGAGT
>NZ_JAWRXV010000575.1:0-285 GCF_046534875.1 Paraburkholderia sp. SIMBA_054
TATTACCGTCGTGCTCATCTGTCTCTCCGGGCTGGCACTGGTTGCAGTGGCATGCCATACGCTGGCCGATTTTGTCGGTTTCCTGATTCTTGGCGGGTTGTCGATCATTGCCGCTATCACCTACACCGTGGGCAATCGTCCTTATGGTTATATCGGTCTGGGTGATATTTCCGTACTGGTTTTCTTTGGCTGGTTGAGTGTCATGGGGAGCTGGTATTTACAGGCTCATACATTGATTCCGGCACTGATCCTTCCGGCGACCGCATGCGGCCTGCTGGCAACGGC
>NZ_JAWRXV010000576.1:0-285 GCF_046534875.1 Paraburkholderia sp. SIMBA_054
GTACCTGACGATCAGCTTCGTCACGAGCCGCTTCGACGCCATGCCGGCAGCAGCAACGGGCAGCATCATCATGCCGGCTTCGAATGCGCTGTAGCCGAGACTCACTTGCAGCAGCAGCGGAATCAGATAAGGCATCGCGCCGCTTCCGATCCGCGCGAACAGATTGCCGAGCAGTCCGACACTGAACGTGTGAATCTTGAACAGGTCGAGCGGAAAAATCGGCGCGGGCTCGCGCACCGCGTGCAAGCCATAGGCGACGAAGCAGGCCAGGCCCAGAATCAACAG
>NZ_JAWRXV010000577.1:0-285 GCF_046534875.1 Paraburkholderia sp. SIMBA_054
CATTCGGAATTCGAGACGCGGCAGAGCGAGCCTTCGGCTGTTCCGGCGTGTCCGAATACCGCAAGCAATTCTTCCCGGGTCGGGAACCGCCAGTCGCCTTTGCTGCCCTGTTCGCTCATGACCGCGTCTCCCGAGCGAGATCACGAGAGGCGGCTTCGGCGCGCTTGCTGGCAGCGTCCAGGCGCGCGGCGCGCGTCTTCTGGTTGCGGCTGTGCGAGCCGCGACTGGACCTCAGCTGGGCTTGGGCCAGCGCATGGTCATGCTGGGCGGCCGAACGGCAGCAGC
>NZ_JAWRXV010000088.1:0-37422 GCF_046534875.1 Paraburkholderia sp. SIMBA_054
CGACGCGCGAGTAGCCCCCACGCTTCGGCTGTCGATTCCTTCCACTCGGTTGATCCGCCGATGAAGATTCCAACGACGGGCGAGAGGTATGGCGCGACGTCCTCCAGTTGCATCCCGTTCTGCACGGCGATGAGCAGTTGCGAGGGCATGCCTCGCAGACGCTCCATCCACCGCAATGAGAAGTCGAGAGAAGCGAGGCCACCCTGCACGACATCCGGAAGGACGATCCAGTCAGCGCGCTCACCGAGCTTGTCGACGACCGCCAGGAACGCGCCCTCGTCGAACGGTTCGCCTCGCTGGTAGGCGGTCCACGCGCCGTTGTCGATCGCGTAGCGCATGCCTTCGGTCCGGTGTTCGCCCTTCGCCGAGACGAGGAGATGCCAGCCGGCAAGCGCCAGCGCATCAAGGTTACGGCGCGTGCCAGTACGACTTGCATAGCCCACCATCGGTGGGCGGTGCATGATCAGACGCTCCTCAACCTCGGGATCATCATCAGCGCTCCCATCGACGCAGTAGTAATCAGCGTACGCCATCACCGCTTGCGCCCAGCCCTGCTTCTCGCCATTTGCATACGGCGCGAGCCAGCGAGGCATTGCAGCCGTTGATAGTGGTGCTGCATTAACCATGAAAACTCCACAAGTGAATGCGGAGCGACCCCGGCGGGATCGCTTTCCCGCGGGGTCATAGAAAAATAGCGAGGCTGTGTCGCCGTTAGCGGGCGCGGTACGGCTCGCCTTGCGACGTCACTGCCTTCCAGTCATCCAGATACGCCTTCGCAATCTCTGGATGGTTCGACAGCACGAGCACGTTTTCAGAATTCACGCGTGCGGCCGCCTGGCTGTAGTTATACGAACCGGTCTCGACCGTCGCGTTGTCCACTACAAAGAACTTGCTGTGCTGCATGGGAAATGCGCGAACGACAATGACCGGCACGCCTGCATGCGCGAGCGCGCCCATTGCGGCCGCAGCTTTTCCACTACGGTCTTCGTCGACGTTGCTGCGGTAATCGACAGTGACTGCCACATCCACACCGCGCCGCTTCGCATCGAGCAATGCTCTAACGACTGGCGCCGCAGTGAACGAGTAGGCCATCATTCGTATCGACTGCCGTGCGCTGCGGATGGTTTGCAGCACAAGCTGCTCCGCACCTCCGTCCGGCGAAAAGGCGACCTGTACATCGTTTGTCGCGCTGAAAGCGGGTTGCGTCCATAGCAGGCCAGCGCCCCCTACCAGCGCGCCGACCACCGTCGCAATGACAATCTGCTTTTTCATGGGAAGCTCCGTTGGTTTACCGGAAAAAGCCCCGGTCCCTGTAAGGGGCGCCGGGGCGTTTCAATGCCCGCTCAACTGCAGGTTTTGGGATGGCTGACCGGATATGTGATCAGCCTGCCGTCCGGACAAACGCGAAAGTCACCAGGCTCGCCTCGCGGGGCATGAACGACAATCGCGGGAAGCGCGCTTACTGCGTGCGCCTGTGGCTGCGCAGTACAGGCGCAGAGCGCCGAAGAGCCTGCTGCCAACAGCAGCAAAAGTAAATTTTCCATCGTGGTTTCTCGAGAAAAGGGAAGGTGCTCTGCTTACGCGGTGCGCAGTTCAGAAGGGTCGGCCGTCTGGACAGTGACCCACTTGTCATCGACAAGAACGTCACGCAACAGTGAGCCGTTCAAGACATAGACGTGAGTGTTTCCAGACCGCGGCACGGCAGGACGAACCGAGACCGTCACTGTTTCGGTACGGGTTCGGGAATGATTGATTGACATGGCGTTTCTCGTAAGGAAAAGGCGAGAAACGCCATGTGGGCGTTCCCCACAGGGTTAAAAAGATTGCGTCATGCGGCCAGTGCCTGAACATCGATCACGGCGTCGGCCTCGCTGACGAGGTCGGGCGTTTGCGAGATGAAAAACTCCCGCTCATACCCGCCCTGCTTCAGCACCTCCCGCTTCATCCGCATGAACTGCAGCTTGCGCTGCGGATCGAGCGGACCATCGGACTCGTCACTGAAAAGCGTCTGGTAAGGCTGACCAGTGTTCTGCGCCTGATAGAGCGCAATGCCACGTGTCAGACACTCGTTGATCCAGACCTTCTGGCCACCGGACATCACCGACACCGACTTCGTGCTATCGGCTTCCGCGTCATGCACAAGGATCTCGAAACCCTCACGCAGTTCGCCGTTTGCAAGCGCGCGCTGCGTGCGGATCTCGACCGTGAAGCGTGTGCCGTAGCAAGCCAGCAGCAGCCTGTTGACGGTGTCAGCCAGTGCGGGACCCGCGTCGTCGATCGTCAACGCAATGACGCCGTCGTTGCCTAGCCCCTTTGCGAGCAGCTTCCACTGCGCAATCTCATCGGACAGCCGGTCGGCGCGCCGTTGCGTAGCAGAAAACCCGTTCAGGTCCCTCGCCAATCCGTCAGCTTCAGCTTGCAGCACCGTCTGGGCGCGGATCGCACCTTCGATCCTGCCCTCGAGCGCAGCGACTGCTTCGCGATTTGCGGCCAGCTTCCGGTCGGTCTCTGCAATTGCGGCCGTCACATCGACGGCTGCAAGCTGCTTCGACTCCTGCTGGATTCTGGCCATCTCCGCCGTCATACGTGCCTTTTCAGACTCGTATCGGGCAGCTCGCGCAGCCGCTTCTTCCGCGACGTCCCTAAGTTCCGCGTTGGCAGATTCAAGGCCCTTCGCAGCAGCATCAAGGAGTGGCTTGCTGGCAGCGAGTTCAGTCGCCGCCTGCAGATCACGTCGAGCGTCGCTCAGGGTGCGGGTCAACACAGCAAGTTCGCCGCGCTTTTCCGCAAGCTCTGCGACAACCGGAGCCAGCAGGTCGGCCTGCGCTTTCTTTTCGCGATACTTCGCACGAAGTTCGGCCACCGACACACGTTGCTCTTCTGCCTGCGATCTAGCCTGCAGCGCCTGACTGAGCAACGGACACGTGGCATGCATCGCATGCCCCCCACACGGCACCTGGTCGACGACTGCAGCCTGCTTCGTCAACGTCTCGAAGTGGGCCGCTTTCGTCTGACCCTGTGTCATAAGGCCCGAAAGCGCGGTCTGAAGCGTCGCATGACTGACCTGCTTCGCTTCCAGATCGCCGATCAGACGCTGCAGAGGCTCCAGCCTTGCCTCCTCGCGACCGATTAGCAGTTGCGCTGCTTCGCGCTTCGCCGCCGCTCCCAGAATCGCTTCCTTGCGGGCAAGCGTCGCCTGATGAGTCGTCACCGTCTGCTTCAGGGAATTCACGCGCTGCTGGGTCCGAGCGGCTGCTGCCCGCTCATCGCCATCGAGCGTTTGCACGCCCTTGACCAGTTCTTGCGCGCGGACTGACAGTTCGCGCAGACGAGCTTCGGCAGTTACCGATTCGCCCGCCTTGGCGGCCAGCGTCGCACGCTCCTGAGTCAGCTTTGCGGCTTCCTCAAGCTTCAGATCCCGTTGTGCACGCGCATCGCGTAGAAGTTCGCCCTGTGCAAGCACGGAGCGTTCGACATCCGCCTTACGCTGCCGCTTGCCCGCGAGTGCAGTCAGGTCCGTCTGGATTTCATCGAGAGCACGGCCAAGAATCTTCGCGACGTCGCCGGCTTTCGCCGACAGCGCTTTGAGGTTTTCAATGCCGAGCATCTCCGCGAGCAGCGTCTTGATCTCTCCCGCGCCATACGACGCGAGCGGCCGCCGGTTCTGCGCGGAGAAGACACTGGTGAAAAAGCTTTGAAGCGAGCCGTTGATGGCTTCGACACAGCGGTTATACGTCGCCGCCTTGCCGTCCGAGACTGTGCCGTCGGGCAAAGTAACGGGATGCCACGCGCCATCCGATCCACGCCATGCAAGGTAGTACTCCGCCTTGCCTGTCTTGCCGGGCTTCCTGAAAGAAAACGTCGAGCGGTAACGGATACCATCGTGCTCCCACTCAAGTTCCTTCAGCGCACTGGTGCCACAGATGTGGTCCCAATACGAAAAGGCATCGACCGAAAGGATCGAGGCATGCGACGGCATGATCGGATACGGATGCAGGTTATCCATGATCGTTGTCTTGCCCGCCCCGTTAGGGCCGACGAGCGCGATCAGGCCTTCCGGCAACGACTCCAGATCAAGCGTGACGCTCTCGCGCCTCATCCCGTCACGAACGCCGTAAAAGCCTTCGAGCGTCAGTTTCAGAGGCCGCATGACGACACCTCCATCGATTCGGACATTGCTGCCATACGCGAATAGAAGGCGACATCGTCATAGTCGGGAAAAGGCTCGACCATCGGGTCGACTCTCTCTGCAACCGCCACAGGCGCATGAAGCTTGCCTGCGATTGCTGCCTCGACTTTTTCACAGGCCCGGGCAAATTCGCGGCGGGCACACGTGAGAAGTTCGTCCCAACCGACATAGCCGGTCAGGGTGCGAATCTCCATTGGGGACCATTGCGTCGCCATGCCCATGTGATAAGACCAGAGCAGGTGCTGCATTTCGACGGCAGCCGTGACAACGACCTGATTCGATCCAGGCGTCGTCGAACGAAGGACGAGCATCGGGCCGGACTGCGCAAGCACTGCTCCGCGATCCTTCCCAAAGGGTTGGTGAAGAATCGCGGGCGTGAAGTTGGCGTGGTCGACGAGTGATTTCTGGATGTTGCGTTCGTCCTGATCGTCCAGGGCGAACACGCGAACCCACTCAGAACCAGCAGGATATAGACCAAACATGATTGCACTCCGTAAGTAACGGACGGAGTGCGCCCCGGTAGGGATCGCTCCCCGCCAGGGTAAAAAAAATGAAACTGCTGAGAAAGGTAAAGCAACGACTACATCGATGCGTCGTAGGACGCGGTGAAACCTCGTTTCGATAGCTGCGATAGCTATCGGAACAGGGCTACTGTTCCACTGCAGGAGAGCCATACCGGCCTCTCCCGCATTCGGGCAGCAAACTACGCTGCAAACAGATCATCTTCGAGCCACGACTTCTGCGCTGCGGGCACGACCTCTACCGTCGCATCAGGCACCGTATCGCTTTCAGACGAAGGGACCGGCTCAGGCAGCGATGGCACAGCACTGTCGCCAACAGCAGCGCTGGCTACATCATCATCGGTCAGGCCGGCAAGCACCGCGGCAGCAATCGCCTCCGGATAGCCGGACTCGAGCAACCGGAACCGTTCAACGATGGGCGCAGCTTCAACGTTCGCATGCTCGGCCCACCGTTCGATCTTGCGGTCGACCGTCGGCTCGATACTGATGCCCTGCGATCGCGAGCGAACGACCGGCAGGATGCGCGGCTCGAGCTTGAGAGCCGACGCGCCAGCGAACAGAGCTTCGATTGCGTCCCGGTCTACCGATTGACGATGCTCCTCGTCGACCTGCCAACGAACACGAACGAACTTGTCGCCTGCCTCGGCAGCAATGGCAGCGAGTCGCTCCATGTCCGGAGGGCCGTCGAAGTCAACGCAGACCGTCTCCCGCGCCGGCGTTGGAACAAGCAACGCTCTCGCGTTCCCCGTCTCAACGTCCCACGTCAGATAGCCTTTGTCGCCTTCCTCGCCGTAGTGAAACCGGCCAGGGGAACCCGCATAGGCAACAACACGGCCACCGCGCTCCCACTGCTGCGACTTGTGTATGTGGCCCAGCATGAAGGCATCGCATTCGGCCTCGAACAATGCACCGAGTGAAAACTCGTGATCGAAGCCCGCCATCGTGACGCCATGCTCAGTCGTGCAACCGTTGACAGTGCCGTGCGACACACCGACCGTTCGAATGCCTGCTGCCCGAAGCCGTGCATTGATTCGCCCAGCCGCTGCCAGATAGTCACCCAGCACCGCCTCAAGCCCGGTTGCTGCATTCTTTGCGCCGACCGCGGCCGCCAGTTGCCCCTTGTTGATGGACGGCAAACAGGTGAACACAACGTCGGCGCCAAGCTTCAGCACGCTCGCAAGCTCCTCGTCGTTGAAGACAGGGCCTGTGGATTCGAAGAAACGCCCCTCGAACAGGCTGACCTGCTGTACGCGCTCCGCAATGAAAACCGGGTGAGTGGTTCCCATCAGCGCGAAGTTACGCAGCGTGCCGGGCGGCTCATGCGAAAACGTGCCTTGCAGCATGAGAACCGGCATACCGAGTGACAGACGGTTGATATTTGTCGCCAGCCGGTTTAGAGCCGGCGCATGTGCATCGAGCCTATGGTCTGTCGAGTCGCCGGAGATCACTGCGACATCCATGCAGCGATTGAGCGCGTCATCGACCGCGTAGGAAAAACACCGGTCAGCCTCATCAAGGTTTTCCGGCGAGTAATGCAGGTCAGAAATGTGAGCGATTTTCACGTCGCCTCCTGAAAAAGAAAAAGGCCGCCCGTGGGCGGCCTCAATGGATGGTGCGCCAGGCGGCGCAGTTGAAAAAGTCAGCGGGACAGGGTGTCGCGCACCTTCATCAGCGTGATGCCCGTTGAAACTCCTAGAAGACCGTGATGCGCCCGTCGCCCTCTCCCCAGTTAATCTGCAGCTTCGCAGGTGCGGGTTCGATAAACGACGTGCTCATGCACTGCTGACATTGGACAACGATCCGCTGCGTTCGATCCGCGGTGAAGACCTTGAACAGGTCTCCACCACAACCACCGCAACGCATCTCCTGCAGACCCGTCAGGGCGCTCAGATCGTTCGACATAACGTTGATACTCCATCAGACAGGAAGATGATCCGCCGTCAGGCGGAAGGATTCGATGCGCAGGGATGCGCGGTCGAAAGCACTTGAGCAAGTGTCGCTTGCTGAAGGGTTCTCGTTACGCGAAAGTGAAGAAAGGAACGACCAGCCCCGAAGGGGCCGGTCCAAGGTTAGACGTAGGTCTTTGCCTGCAAGATCTCGTCATCAAGCACAGCGCGATCGTCGAGCGCTGCCGTGAGGCGCGCGTTCATCTGATCAACGTCTGCCGGTCTTTCCGCCCAGCCGCGCCCGAATCTGACGTGCGCGAAGCGCCGGAAATCCTGCTGGCGATCCGGCTGGCTGAGCCCCAGGCGGTTAAGCAGATCGGACATGCGGTGACGCTTGTCTTGAAGCGACTCGCCCTCTTCGGGCTCGCCACCGCCGTCGGCACCTGCGCTGCTTGCGCCGGCCGTTTCGCCCTGCATCCGCGCAACGGTCCCGGAGCCTGCCTCTGTCATGGCCTGCGACAGGACCTCGACATTGCCACCGGCTTCGATCAGGCCAACTGCGCGAGTCGCCGCTTCGAGCGCTGGCTGCGGCTCATCGCCTGCATCCAGCAATGCCCCGAGATCGATATCCGCATCGAGCACAGTAAGCATCTGCTTCTGACGCACCGGCTGCCCGTTGTCGTCGATCCGCGTGATGTCGAACTCCTTCTTCGACAGCCAGAAGCGCGTGCCGGTCAGCCTGCCTCGCGCGAGCGAGACCGTCTGCATGGCGGAATACGCTTTCTGCAGGACATAAATCGAATTCGTCGGAAGTTCGATGAGTCCCAAGCCTTTCACGTCGGGAATTGCAAACACGAAGTTGGCGCTCAGGTTGCACTTGCGTTCCTGATACTGCGGACACACGTGCGGATCGCAGATTCCGTCGGGAATGTCGTCATCCTGACGCTGGATGACAAGGCGACCACCGAATGTCCGCCGCGCCCGCTTCGCACGCTCATCGCGCTCAACCGGTGCATACGTCTTGCAGTACCGCTTGCCGTCACGGCCGTACTCCGAGAAATACTGCCGTCCTGTCGTCGTATAGGCCGCCATCTGATTAGGCACATTACGCAGCCAGTCGTCGAAGGCGAACATCACCGGGAAGCGGTGCAGCTTGAGGCCGTCGCCGCGATCCTCTCCGTAGAGCTTCAGAATTTCATCGGCGGTGTCAGGATTCGAGAAGTCCGACCGTCTGCAGGTGAAATGCGCGACGTTTCTCGGAATCAGCGCATTTCGAAGATTCAGCTTCGATTCGATCACCTTTCCGATCGTCTCGTACGAGTCGCCAGCGGCCACCATTTCGTCGTACAGCTTCACGGCAGCCGGATTGCCCTGCGCGTTGCGTGTAAGAACCTTGATACCGGGCCGGATCTTGCCAATGATCGGCGGTCGGATTGCGCGCTCTTCGACCAGACTGCGAGGCGCGTTGTCGAACATCTGGACGACGGCATTCATGATGGCTTCCTTGCGAGAAAAAAGATGGCGTTCGTGCGTAGCGTGCTGGCCTGGGATTCGATCTCCCGGGCTGCGGCGCTACCGCGTCGTTCGCTGACATGGTGGATAAAAACAGAGCGCTGGGCGTCGCTGTACATCGCAACCTGCGCAATTTCACAGCGGCTGCGCCAGGCGTCGGATGACGTATCCGAAGCAGCACGTTCGTGATCGATCTGATGCTTGATAGCCTCGGCAATACGCTCGTTGAGGCGGTCGGGCAACAACATAAACACCTCCAGTTGAGAAAGGCCCATCCGGAATGGATGGGCGAAAAAAAAGCCCGCTCCGGTCAGGGAGCGAGCTTCGTGAATAGGGGATAGATGTGACCTACGCGCCACGTCCCTTCTGGGGACGTGGCGTGCAGGGAGCGGCACCGGAAAGCCGGAGCGCTCTGTCAGAGGACGTAAAGTCGTCCTCGCGCGGCATGGTCACGCCGCGCAACAGCCCTTTTCGGAAAATACATTCCGCCGCAGGAGTCACGGATCAGCCAACTTCGATCGTTCTACCCAGATCAGGCTCTGGAGAGAGAACACCCGAAAACCCGGGTTCGAACGATGTACCGGCGCAAATTGATGCGGGCCAGGGTACGAGTATCACAGCTGAAATAGGGGAGTCAGTAGCTGGCAGACTTAGCACAAGAAGATTTCCACACCGGTAGCTATCCGGTCGGAGCATGCTCAGGAGCACGACTTGGAGAAAATAGATGGACTCCGGGCTTGGAGTCGAGATCGATGCGTCAGAGACGCGGGGTATGGATTGAAGTTTCAGGGCAAATTGCCCTCGCGTGCACGCTAAAGCTCGCAAATTTCATATAGCTTTTCGCCGGCTTGACAACACCTGATTCGATGAGAATGTGTGTGAGAGAACACATATTTCCGAGAACAGTTATGTCTGGCTTCGACACGGAAAAGCCCGAAGGGGTTGATCCAGAACGACTTATTCCCCCTGCGCCCTCAGAGCACGGCTCGACAGGGCTTCGCCCCATCAAGCGCCTCACGAGCGATGACCGACTCGCCCGGATCAATCCTGAGACGCTGACCAAAACCGAGTTGCACTATTACTCGGCGTTTGCGCGGGAATTTGTCAGGTCGGACTACAACTTCTGCGCCGCGAAAATGACAATCGCGCGCGGCGGCAAGCTTCTCGCGCTCGAAGCCGAGTTCCGCAACGCCGAAGCTTACTTCCGCAAGGCCCTCGGCTGGGCGAACCGCCTGCACGGCCGAAACGTCCGCCTGGACCCGGAAACCGTGACACTCGAAATCAAACATCCGATGTCCGGTCGCCTCGTGCGTCTGCTCACGATCTACGACCACCTCTTCCTCAAGACAATGGAGGCGCTCGTTGGGCGCACGCTGATGATGCATGAGCGGAAAGCTGCGCTCGATAGCGCGGAAGCGCGGATCAAGCAGATTCCCTTCCTATGCATCCCGGATAACGATCGCTACGCGCCCGAAGGCGTTCTGCTGCCCGAGGCAACCGAGGCTCACTAAGCGGGCCGCCGCACCGGCTTGACATCGCGTGGCGTGTGCCAGGCTGTACCCAGACAACGAGATGAGGCACTTTAATGGACATTCGAGAAATCCAGCGTCTGCATGCGCAGTTCGCGCCCGACTCGATGGTGATCGACTTGCCCCGGCAGATCGCCGCGCTTCCCTCACCGGGCGACTTTTCGGAAGGAGCGCGCCAGTCTCCGCTCGCGCGAATCGGGCAATCGCCAGAGCACTTCGCGCGCGCGAAATTGGCTAAGGCGGGTCCGCTTGCTCGCGGCGCCGCCATCGCTGTGGCTGCGGCCGCAGTTCTCGGCATGGCAGGTATGGGCGCAGCGTCGCTCTACACCAGCTACCGCGCCAACCACCACGATACCGCCGTTGTGGCTCAACCTGAAAAACAGGCAGCTTCGAAGACGCCCGCCGCCGGGGCGAAGCTTGCGCCTGCTTTTGCTGATATTGACGCAACGCCCGCGCATCCCGTTAGTGCCGCGCCGACCCTGAGCGCAAGCGATTTCGCGTCAGCAGGTTCGCTGGGTCTGACGGCGGATCAGTTCAGGAATTCGGTGAAGACAACGCCGCGCAACACCGGTCCTGCCGCTGCACCGGCGATGACCACCCAAGCGCAATTGGCCGCGGCATCCCCGATCCATCGAGAATCGAACCGGCGCGACTCGCCCGCATCCGCTGCTTCAACAAACGCCACGTCGCAGCCGCAACAGGCAGCAGTAACCGTCGCGGCCCCGACGCCGGCGGCTCCCGCCCCTGAGCGCGCAAAGGCCGAGACGAAACAGACACCGACGGCCGCCGTAGCGCCACAGGCTCCAGCGATCGTAACGCAACCCGCTGCAACTGATAAACCCACGCACCCGGTACGCCGGCATATCTCACGTCCGCGCCCCGAGGCTGCTGACACGGAAACGACCACCGCACCCAAGCCCGCAGCCGCGAACCGCGCAGGCTCCGCTGAAGTGCAAATGTTCTAGGACGCCCTGACATGAAAACGGAACTCAACATCACCCTTATCTCTCCCGGCTGCACGATCACGGGCGACATGATTGTTGATCACGGGGTCAGTTGTTTCGGTCTGCTCGATGGCGGCATCGTCTCGACGCAAGGTCTGCTGCACGTAGGCAGCGGCGGCCTCGTTAAGGGTACGGCGCAGGGGGAGCACGTCCGTATCGATGGCCGCGTCGACGGCAACGTTCATGCACGCGGCTCGCTGGAGATCAACGGTCAGGTGACAGGCGACATCCTGTACTGCGGCACGATCCGGCTCGGACCGAATGCCGCGCTCAACGGCGCGCTCAAGCGCGTGCCGCGCATGCTGACCATCGAGGCAGAACCCATCAGCGCGGCAAGCGAACAGATGCCGGAAGTTTCGGCGCCGGCCCAAGGTCAGCAGGCTGAGACACCATCGGCGACGGAGCGAACGGAATCGAACGTGACCGAGTTCGCACGCGTCAAGGCCTGATCCCGCGACCGTCAAAATCCATGGACTCCGGACCTGCCTTTTCCGCGCGAGACTGGGAATCCGCCGCACAGGAAGCGGCGTTCGGATGCCTTTGCTTTTGCATGGTTAGCGATGGTCGCTTCGTAAACCGTGATGCAATGCCCGACGACACGCCCCACCGCAACCGCTTCTCGCTCCCACAGACATTCTTTGCCAGACACGGAGCGCGGGAGCGCGCGGAACTGATGAACCATCCCGACATTAAACCCGAACCGAGCGCGACGCAGTTGACTGAAGCTGCAGAGCGGATAGAGCGGATCGCCCTTCCCATCGTTGACCAAAGATGACCATGAACATTCTTCGCAAGACTCTTTTCGCGACCACGGTCGCCAGCGCACTGATTACCGGCGCGCATGCTTCAACGACTATCGAGGTGCTGGACGTCTCGTGGTACAAGGACGGAAAGTTGATCGACGGCGCCCGCCATACCCTGGGCGGTGACGGCACGCCACCCCAACCCGTTTTCAAGCAACGCGGCGAACAGGTCGGATACCTGCAATGCACCCGGACGGCGAATCAGATCGACCGTCGCGTCAAGACTGCATTCGTCGGCCGGTCGCTGGCAGTCACTCCTGTAACGCTCGACGGCGATAAGGCGCATCTCATGATCTCCGCGATGGACACCGTGCTCACAGGCAAGCACGAGATCGGGACGGCCGACTGCGTCTCGGAGGTCCTCGATGTCAGCGGATACTCTCAATCGGATATTGCGGTCGACGTCGCCGACGGCAAGACCGTCGACGTTCCGTTGAGCGACCCGCATTACCAGCTTAAAGTCAGCCTGCATCACGAGATCCTCTAATTTCCGGAACGCCTGTCGTGCAATAGATCGAAGTAGGGTTTATACTTAACCCGTCTCCTCTGTGTCTCCTCCGACATGGATTCAGCCCGCCGAGTGCGGGCTTTTTCTTTTGCGGCTCGCCAAATGAAAAAGGGAGCCAACCAAACGGTGGCTCCCTTTCTTCGGGACGGCGCAACGCGACCGCTATGCGGCCTGCTGGAGTGCCTCAACCTGCGCTTCCGTCACAAACCGCGACGCGAAGTTCTTCGACGTGCCGGAAATCATCAGCGTCTCTCTCGCGCGGGTCATGGCCACATAGAACAGGCGACGCTCCTCCGGCTCCGTTGACTTGGCATCGGGCACGACGCTCTCCTCCGATCGCGCAATCCACACGTGATCCCATTCGAGGCCTTTCGAGCTGTGCATGGTTGTCAGAATGAGCGCGCCGGGCGTCGGCTCATTGTTGTTCTGTCGAAGGAACTGCAGCCGGTCTGCGAGCTTGCCCGTAAGCCGAGTCAGGACGTCGTAGGTCGCCTGAATCGTGCGAATCGCAGTTTCCTTCCTGGCATACTTCAGCATCCACTCGTTCACGCCTTCCAGCACCAACGAGTAAAACTTGCGGTCGCACAGCCCGCGCCACTCGGCAAGCCGTTTCATGAATTCGCGGTAATTGGTCGCTACTTCTTCCGGCAAGCCAAGCTCAACCAGTTCCGCGCGCGGCTTCTGGATCAGTTCGGCTCCCATGCTTGCATGCAACGAGCGCAGCTGCTCGGCACTCAAGCCCATGTGGGCCAGCACGGCGTCGAGGCCGGTTTCCTTCACGCGCTCGACGATCTCAAGCAGATTGCACATCAGCGCGCCCTCAGGACGGCTCAGGACGGACGCGCCCGACGCGCGGTAGTACTTCACGCCGTGCGAGCGACAGACGGCTTCCAGCGGGTCGAGAATGCGGTTAGTGCGCGCAAGGATTGCGCAGCTTTTACCCTTGGCGAGCAACGGCGCGAGCGCCTCAACGGCTGACGTCGCCTCCACATACTCGTCCGCATGCCTCGACGCGAGCACGCTGCCGCCGGGCCCCTTCTCCGCGCGCAGTACTTTCGAGATCCGGTCGACATTGTTGCGAATGACACGGTCTGCGGCGGCAAGAATCTCGGAGCGGCACCTATAGTTGCTCCCGAGGACGACGGGCTTCGCGTCGAACTCCTTGATGAACGATTCCATGCCCCGGTAGCCGAGTGCCTCGCGGAACGCGTAGATACTCTGGTCGTCATCGCCAACGACCGTGACGATCGATCCCGCTTTCGCATGAAGTTCGATCCAGCGGTATTGCAGCGGATCGGTGTCCTGGAACTCGTCGACGAGCAGGTAGGTGAAAGGGTAAGGCAATATGGTGCCGTTTTGCATGCCCTCGACGGCGAGCCGGAGCATGTCCTGAAAATCGATCTTGCCGTTTCGCGCGAGCGCCTCCTGATAGGCGTGATAAAGCTGCCCGTCGGCACTTTTCGAATCGCACTGGCCGAAGTTTGTCTTGATCTTCTCGATCGTCGGGATGACGTCCTCCGCCTTCCCGTCCATACCGAGATCCTGCATCACGCGAATCAGAAGGCCGAGCCGGTCGCCGTCGCTAGCGATGTCGAGCGGACGCGAACCGGGCCGCTGAAGCTGCTTGTAGGCGAGAGAGTGAAACGTACCGGCGATCAGCCGTTTCTTCACGGCCTTTCCCGCGACCGCGAGAATCCGCTCGCGCAGCTCGATGGCGGCGTCCTTGGAAAATGTCACCGCACCGACCATTGATGCGTTCTCCTGTAGCAGGAGCGCGGCCTTGGTGGCGATCGTTTTTGTCTTGCCCGCGCCGGGGCAGGCAATCGCCACGCAGTTCTGGCGCAACTGGGCGACTTCCCGCTGCGGAGGGTTCAATTCGTCCAGCATGCCGCCTCCTTAAAGGCCGCGAACCGTCGTCATCAGGCGCAGGTGTGTCATGTACCCGCGCACGCCCAGCGGATTGACCTTCTTCAGGAACCGCACGGTCTCGTCGTCCACGTCGGACTGGTCCCGAATGCCGTTCCAGACCATGAAGTCGAAGTGGTCCATCGCGCGGTCAAACTTCGTGATTGCGGTCAGCACGCGCATCGAAAAGCGCGAATACACCTCCACCTGCATATCCAGCGCCGGCATCGGGATCGACGGCTCGAAGACAAACTCGCCAGCCTGGCGAAGCTCGGCTTCTTTCTGCTGACGGTAGCCTTCCGTCACGCGCGTCACTTCCTCCACATGTGCCTCGATGGCGTCGATCTGCTTTTCGAAGAATTTGTTCACGGACTTTTTGTCTTCCGCGCCGAACGTCGAATCGCCAAAGCGCTGCATGTTGACGCTCATGCGATTCAGGTACGGCCACCATTGTTCGAACAACGGCTTCAGACGCGTGTGATTCAAACGGACCTGGGCCGGCACCACCGCGGCGCCGGAGAGCTGACGCTCCATCAGCTGACGGCCAATTTCACGACGGCGCTTGATGATTGCGATGCGGTCGCTCGCTGGCAGATCGCGAAACAGCTTGCGCGTCTTCGCCACTTCCGCCAGCTTGAGATTCGCCTCATCGCTGGAAATCACGCCTTCCTTATGAAGACGGTCGGCATCCGCCTCCATCTGGTTGAGTTCCAGCTCGACTTCGGTCTGGCCTTCGACATCCGCGCTTGCATGGGCCTCGGGCGGAATCGCGGAATTCACAGCCAGCGTTTTTTCGAGATCAGTTTCTGCCACAGCGCTCATTTGTGCCTCTCCATTTCGTTGGTTAATCGGGCACACGAGAGACGTGTCCCAACAATGTCATTGTTGCGATGGCGAGAATGCAGGAGCGCCCGAAACAGGCACTATTTCGAGTTTCTTTTAGCGATTGGGATACGATCCCGCCCCGCCACAGGCCGCTCGCCAGAAGGTGCGTCAGCACCCGTCACGCGACAGGTGCGGATGGAGGAATCGGGGAGATTTGGTAGAGAAAACGGCGGGGCGCGGCGTCCGCGTTAAAACGCGTTATGGCCACTTCTGCGGAAAGCCCCGGAAATTTACATGTCTTTCCGGGGATCAGATTACAACGTCCCTTCTATCTGGATGACTGGAATGACTCTGCAGCCTTCCAGAGCAGTGCGCCAAGGAGCGCAGCGACCGCGAGCCAGTAACCGGCCAGCACGGGAACCGGCGCGACGAGAACGCCGAACAGCGTACCTGTCACAAGTAGCAGGCCGTGACCTGCCAGATGGAAAGACAGCGGGCTGACGAAACCAGCTGCGGAGGCCTTGATCTTGCGTCGGGCCGTTCCGTCGATAAACATGCCGAACGCGAATAGCAGCGTACCGACGATCCAAATTTTCATGACCATCGCGCGGAACATCATCCGGTAGATCAACAACCAGAAATTTTCTGTCCACGTGTGGGCGAAGCTGGAAAATCCGCCGTCGTTCAGGGCACCGACATTGCCAGAAGCGGTGAGCGTGCGGTGCACGATGCCGTTGTCGACGAACGAGCGCCGGAACAGGTCGTTCGCAGACCGGATGGCTGCGTCAGCCCTCTCTTGCCCGACCGATGCGACAAGCGACTCGGTTTCTGCGTCGGGAATCTCGAAGAATGTGCGATCAGGGATCGCCGGCATCACGGCGATCGCGAGCACCGGGACCAGCAGGAACCAAACCTTGAGGTGCGAACCGAAACGGCTAGCCATGGTGCAGAAGCTTCACGATGAGTAACACGGGGATTGCGGCCGTAGCCAGAAGGCCACCCCAGAAAAGCTGCGGGCGATGCAGACTGATCGAAGCAAGCGCGTAACAGCGCGCGCCCGCGCCCCACGTGAACTGCTCGGGCGGCTTGGCGCCGGGCTCGTCGAAGGCGCTGGCGGTATCGAGCGCACGCCGCGCCATGTCGACATCAACCCGCGACAACTTCGCTATGATCGTAGCGGTGAGCGACATCGTATTCCTCAAAGTATCGACGAAACGCTTCGCCTTGCAGCACGCGTGACGCCAGTTGGAATGCTGCGGTGCGCTCCGTGATGTGTTCCGGGCACCGCTCGTCAACCATCTCAAATTCGCAGTTCGGATGCCGCTCCTCAAAGTCGGGGATCGACTCAAGCATCGGACACCAGACGCTCAGCTTTTCGCCGCGACGCGCGACGTAGCGGCGCGCGTAGAGCGACTTGGCGGGTTCGAACAGTCCCTGCATGAATGCGACGTGCTGATCCCCTGTGCGCTTTGCCCTTTTGAAGCTGCTCAATGCCGATTCGATCATTTCGGCTGCGAGCGGCCCCTTGTCTCCGAGGAAGCGCTCACCGACAAAGTCGGCTACCCGCGAACACGCGAGCTCGAGATCGGGCGCGACGTTAAACACAGGAATCAGCTTGTGCGACAGCTTATGGTCGCGAATGACGTTTTTGAATACAGCGGACATTTGTTTATTTCAGCCTTCGATGATTGGAATTCGGCCCTGATACACGGCACCGCCAGAGATACGCATGAAATATTGCAGGTTCGGCAACTTGTGAATAATGGGCATCGGGATCAACGGCACTTTCTCCAATTGCAGGGTACGCGACTGTGACCCGCTGAACTCCATCGCATGCGCCTCGGTCGAGGTGTTCGTGCTGTTCGAGATGTTCACCACCCGAATCGCTGTCTCTCCCACCTTGTCCGAAAACCATTTGGCGGTATCGCTATCTTCCAATCTTAGAATTATCTGATTGTTCAGATTCCCCAAAACCTGCAGCATTTTCGCCGCGTTTCCGAGTTTTGCTTCGAGGTCAGCCCGAGCCTGGAATGCAACGAATGCCTTGAAGCCTGCACCGCGACCCTTGTTCAGAATCTGGATCACCTGTTCGTTGATCGCTTCCGCGATCTCGTCGATGATCAGCACGACGTCCGGCTTTTCGGCGTAGAAGTTGTAGATCGAACCGCAGACCGCCGCCACATCCGACAATGCCATTGAGGCGATCGCCTTCTGAACGATGTTGTTCGACAGCGAGTCGAGGCCCATGTACAGGACGGCCTTCTGCTTGATGATCTTGTCGATGTCCCAGATCTCGCGGTCGTCTTCAAAGTCATCAGCCTTCGGGGCCAGCATCAAGCCCGTTTCGCCAGTCGCGAGCATCTGTAGCAGCGGCAATGCGGATGCGATGATCCGCATGTAGTGCTCGCGGTCATGCGTATGGGTCGCGATCAGCCCGTCGATGGTTTCATGCCCGCGATCGTTGGCCGCAAACTGATCGTTGTAGAGTTTCACCATCCCGTCGACCAACGACACGTCGTTCTTGCGCACGGAGTCTTTGACCGTCTGCGCGACCGTCAACTCTTCCCAGTTCGACAGCCCGTTTTCAACGAAGAAGCGACGCAGGCAGCGGTCCAGCAGCGTGCCGATGCCCGACTGCGCATACTTGAGGATCGAGCGCAGATTCGGCTTGTCGCCCACGTACAGCTCCCCTTTGACCGCGCGGTCGATAAAGAGGAATGCGAAGTCGCGAAATGGCCCCTCCTCCATCAGCTGCGCGATGCGCGACGGGATTTCCGATGGCTGCGACCAGTTTTCCAGCGGGTTGAGCCGGATCGACTCATGCGGCTTGGCCTGATTGAAGTACAGGAATTTTCGGCCGGCGCGCGCACATTCCTTTTCGACCCGGTTCTTCCAGTCATCGTCGTTCTTCGGATCAACAATGATCAGCACGTCTTTCGGGTTATGGATGACCTGCGTCGAGATGACCTCATACGTGCGCGTCTTGCCCGAGCCCGTTGTGCCGCCCACGAGCGTATGCCCGCCCATCGCCTTGTAGTGGAACGGCACGCGGACCTTCTTCGGTTCCATGCCGTGAATCCACGATGCGCCTTGCGGCATCCGGTCGCGAACGCTGTCACGCGGCGCGAAGAGGCGCTCGATACGCGCCTCGACTTTCCGCCCCGCCTCCGTCTTGTTCAACCACTTCGGCAAGGACGGGATATCGGTCACAGGCATGCGCAGGATGTCGTGAGCGATCTGCGTGTGCTTCTGCGTCCACTCGAAGCCGGTGCCGAGATACATTGAATCCTCACGCGCGCGCATCTGGCGCTGCGTTTCGAGCAGTTTCGCGATGGTGATCTTGCTCAGCCACTTCGTTGAGATGGCCATGCGGAAGCTCAGTGCGCGCCAGACCTGAATCCCACGGATGACCAGCATGACGAAAGCCGCGAGGGCGAAAGCCCAGCCATACGGCATCCCGGACACCAGTATGCCGACGATCGCTAAAGGCCATATAAGCAGCGGCCGGAATTCGTAGATCGGGCGGAAATGATTGATGTAGCTCATGCGGCGGGACGCTCCATGATTAGACGGCCAGCTCGTTCGACGATGCAGATGTCGTTGCCCGATGCGCGCAGGAGGAGCGCGCGTTTGCGCAACTGTTCGACGAGCGTGTCGCTGGTCATCCCGTATGCACCGACCAGGCGCTTTTGCACCGTCAGCCCCTTATCTTCCCAACTTACTTTCGCTTTACCCGAGGCGACGTCATCCGCAAGCGCGCGGAAAAACTCGCGCATCATGGCTGATCCAGGCCCGAGTATCTCGTTCAGCTCTTCGTCAGTCGGGCCGGTCCGCGGAACTTTCTGAGCCGTCGGCGATGTCTTCATCTGTGACGGGTCGATGGCAGCAGGGTTGGGTGCATCCATGGCCGTTGGTGAACCGGCCGTCGCGGCGGCCGTCTGCTCCTCGCTCCGTTGGAGCGCGTCGAGCAGCGACTGCGAAAACTGCGGTGCGCCCGGTGCTTCCGGCGATGTTGTAGCAACCGAGGCGGATGGCGGGAAGTCTGTGGAAAGCCCTGGCGCCGTGGCGGGCGCGGGCTGCGGGGATTGAGGACTCGCGGCCTGCAGCGTCGCCTGAGAAATCGCCGTAGTGGGACTGGCAGCTGCTGCGACAGGTGCTACCTGCTGAGGCTGCAGTTCGAGGGCGACGTGGACTGCCGACGGCACGTCAAATTTGACAGGCGCAAAGAGGCCACGTTGCGCCTTGCGCTCAAAATCAACTGCCACGTCCATCGCCTGACGCACGACCTTGTGAACAAGCGCCTCGAAGCCCTGCGGACTCCTGTCGGGATTGATCGCCCCAAACAGGTCTGACAGCACTGCATTGTCGAGACCGGAAAGCAGCTCGGGAGCGATCACCGTCCGCGCAAACATCGCCGTGCGCATCCGCTCGCCCTTGAGCGGCGCGGCGCGACGTTGGACGAGATATTCGCGATCGCCGATCCAGTCTCCAAACGCCCCGTGCGCGGCAGGATTCCACTGGGCATTGTCCGCCGCGCACACGAACTCGAAGTGCCTGCACGGTTCGTCGAGCAGCGAACACACAGCGGCCAGAAAAACCGCGTAAATGTACTGCGGTTCAAGCCGGCGGCGCTTCTCCGAAGTCATGTCGGCCGCAAACTTCTGCCCACCCGCGAGCCGCATGGCGTAGAAAGTCGCTTCGATGGTTGCGCGGAACGCACCACCCGGCTCAGCATGCAACTCAGGCGTGAGCGGCATCGACGAAAACCAGGAGGCGCACCGGCGCATGACGGACAGCCACTTCCGCTCGAATTCCGCCTCGGTGCTCTCGTTGGCACACTGCCGCACAAGCTCCAAACGCTTCTTGTGTGTTGCCAAAAGTTCGGGACCCGCGATCGGGCGATGGGCGGCGGTCATGGGATGAAACTCTTTGCCAGTTTGAGCGCACCCGTTCCGGTTGCTCCTGCACCGCTGCCGAACATCCCCGCCAGCTTCGGAATCTCGAAGGCCAGCAACAGGACGAACACAGCCAGGTCAAACGCGTAAGCGCCCGTCACCGTGGCGCCACTCGCAGGTGTAGCTTTGCTAACGGCATTCGCGATGTTAGCTCCCACCAGTTTCACGAGTACGGCAACCATGACTACATACATGCCCGAGTGGATCATCCAGTCGAGCCATCTCATAAAGTAGTTGCGCGTGTAGCTGGAAAAACCCAGCGAGATTGCGATTGGCCCGAGAACGATACCCACTGCCGCCTGAATCTGACCCACCGCACTGAAATACGCGAAGACGATGGAAGCGATCAGGATCACGATAAACGCGAGGAGCAACCCAATCGCGTCGACCATCGTCCCTGTGATGTCCGTCAGGAGCTTGATGCTCAGAACGCGGTTCTTCAGGGCGTCGTACATGGTCCCGGCGAGTGTCGCAAGCTGCGTGGAAATGCTGTTATCAGCGCCGCCCGATATGTGCGACGCAAGTTGATCGAACCACGTCCAGAATCCCGTCGCAGAAGTCGAATAACCGAGATACAGCGCGACGAAGATGCCGAGCACCGCCACCTCCTCGAACAGGTTCACCCATGCCGCGACGGGATGATGCGTCCCCGAGAAGCGAATGCCGACGAGCACGAGTGAGATGACGCCCAGGCCCCATGCGAACTTGTTTGCTTCCGTCATCACATTGGCACTGGCGTCGACGGCTGCCGGAATCAGGTTCCCCATCAACGACGTGATCTGATTGACCGCGTCCGTAGAGCCTTTCGTAAAATCGCCGTTCTGGCTCGTCAAAGGCTGTGCGGTAGTCGTCCCGGTCGTGCCCGTTGTATCTGCAAACGCTGTGGGCGACACGAACACTGGCAGAAGAGCGCAAAGCACGAAGACCAGCCTACGCGATACACGCATTAAAAACTTGCTCATGCTCATTGGCCCAGAACCTTGGACGTGCCGATCGTGGCGTTGTAGATAGCGCGTTGCTGATCCAGTTGGGTCTGCAACGCCGCCTTCGCCGTATTGCTTGCCTGATCGTCCGCCGTCTTCTGGGCCTGCACGACGCTATCAGCCTGTTGCTTCGTCGCCATCATCTGCAGCATGTCACTGTTCTGGCTCGCGACGATATCCAGCATGTGCGTCGTGAGTTGAGCCGTCGCTTCAGCCGTCGGCGACATGTTCAGCTGGTCCTGGATCTCCTGACGGCGCTTGGCGAGCACGCTCACGTGCGAAATGACGTCATTGCCCTGCTGGAAAAGCTGCTTTGCCGTCTGGTCGTTGTTGCTGATGAGGGTCGCCTGATCATTGAACCACTGCGTCGTCGACTTGCCCGACTGCGTAATCAGGGCCTGCACTTTGGTCGCGTACTGTGCGTTCGATTGCAGGCCACCATACAGCGCCTTCATCGTGTCCGTGTACTTGTTCAGTCTGTCGATATCGCCGGAGATGGTGCTAGCCTGCGCCGCCATCGCGGCCGGATTCAGATTGGCCGCCTGTTTAAGCTGGTTCAGCATCATCTGATACTGATAGGCGAGGTTCGTGTCCTGATAGACCTCCCCTTTGACCGCGCCCATTGCCGTCAGCGTGTTCTGGATGAAATTGGTCGGATCGAAGACCGGTAACGTCGCATCGCTTTGCTGGACGAAGCCGAAAGTCACCGTAGCCACTGCCACAAAGGTCTTTAGCAATTTTTTCATGGTGAGTATTTCCAGGAGTAGTAGTTAGCTAATGGACGTGCTACGCGTTCGCAGTAACGTCGCGGACGTATGCGTCCTGCCAGTTGTCGACGCCCGACTTGATGTGCTTGTCGAGCAGCGTTTGCGCACGGCCGTCTGAGCGGAGGTACGCAAGCGCCTCCTTCGTGAAGGCTGCCTGCAACATGCGGGTCTGCGTGGATGTCACCCACAGATAGTCGCGGTTCGGCACCGCCTCGGCGATCATCTTGATCTGGTGCTGAGTGAGGCCAAAGATGTCGCGATACAGCGCCTGGTTGTTGATCGCGTCGCTGTTGGGCAGATAGATGATGTTCGGAATGTTCTCTTTGAGAATTTCGAAGTCCGGCACGCGCGCAAGCTGGCCAAGCGATTGCGTTGCCATCAACAGGGCCGCGTTGAGCTTCCGGATCGTCACAGCCCAGATTTCGAGTCGCGCGTAGAACTTCGGGTAGGTGAAGAAAAACCCGGCCTCCTCAATCTCGATCACGGTATAGCGCTTGCCGTCCAGAATCTGCGCAATCCGGTAGAAGGCATAGTCCATGAAAAGCGCAGCCGCGACCGGGAAGTTCTGGAACAGGTCGCCCATTTCGATCGACAGGTCATCGGAAAGCGAGAATCCGTCCTCGACGTGATCGAAGAAATGTCCATTTTTCTGCCCTTCCGTCCACAGGACCAGCCGCTCGCGCAGCTCTTGGGGAAGCAGATTCGTCAGTCTCGAAAGGCGCCACATCTCTGGCGGAAAGCCGCGAGCGAGTGTGCGAATGCGGTCGTAGATCGTGGCTTCATCCTCCGGCGCGCAGGTGTAGTCGTCGCCTTCGATAACAAGCGTCACCCACTCGGCCACGTACGACCAGTGCTTGCTGTCTCCGATAAGCGAGAGGGGGTTGACCGAGGTCGCGGCCTCGAACCGGCCTGTCGCGTCGATGAACCGGCCACCGCCGAGCAGCGTCGGAATGCGCGTCGAGCGGTCCTTGTCGAACCGGATCCGACGCGCGCCGTGTCGCCCCGTCTGCGACATCAGGAAATTGAGAATCACGGACTTGCCCGCGCCGATCGGACCCACAACGAGTGTGTGTGCCTTGCCGCCCGGATGGTGCAGATCGACGTTTTGAAGCGTCCGGTGCCGCGTCGGCAAACAGGTGAGCGGGCCCGTGCGCTTGCCGGACTGCTGGCTCAGCCATTCATTGACGGTCGAGCCTTCGCCCACGCTGCAAATGGGCGCGATGTCCGAGACCGCCGGCGTCTCGACGAACTGCAGGCGCTTTTGCTGATCCCAGCGCCCAGGCAACGTCGAAGCCCACGCGGCGAACAGGTTGTCCTTTTCCGGAAGCACACCGAATCCGGCGTTACCGATGACCCCGACGACCTGTCTGGCTGCGTCCTCGCATTCTTTCTCCGTGCTGCCATAGACGATGACCGAGATATTCGCGAAGCCGTACTGTTGACCCTCCGCATCGAGCTTTGCGAGGGCTTCGCTGGCTTCCTTCGCCAGCATCTCGCGACCCTCGTCGTTTTTTTGCTCTTCCTTCGTTGCCCATTGCTTGATGATGGCAACGGGATTGAACGCGGCGACCTTGTAGAAGCCACGAATCTTCTTGATGTAGCTGCTCGCGCGTGAGCTGTCGAGGAACCGGAACATGACGCACACATCCAGTTCTGCGTCGACCTGCGACAGCACGTCGAGTGCAGCCTCCCGAAAACCGTTCCATTCCTTGACGCCGAGGATTCGCGCATACACCTTTCCATGCGCCGACTCGAACATGAGTTGCTCGGAGCCGATCGTCACGACCGTCTCGGTCAGATGCGTGTCGAGCATCGTGACGGGATAACGGATGCGGCGCTTTTGCGTACTCGGATTCGCGCGCTGATGCAGGAAAGACAACGCGTTCTGCAACTGCAGGCGCTTCATCTTCAGGCGGGTCACACCGCCCACAAAGCTGTCGATGACTGCCTCGAAGCGCTTGATCTCGGTTTGCAGTTTGGTCAGATCGAATACGAACGCGCTGCGCGCGAGAATCAGATCCTTCCCGGCCTCGAACGTCGCGGCGAACACGTTCTTGCCGCCGACCGACATGTGATAGCCGATCTTGTCGAAAATGCGTGACAGGCCGGTCTCAGGCGTGAATGCCAGCGCGAGCGAATGCGAATTGCGGAAGAACTTGCCGCTGCCGATATTGGCCTGATTAATGGCGTCCACCTGCGCGTCCGCTTCCGAGGCGAAGTCACCGTCGATCCCGCCTTTCACGCGGCGATGAGACACCCTCCACCACGCCGTAACGCGATGATCGAAGTGCTTGCATGCGTGGTCAAGGTTGTCCCGCGCGGCCGTGATGTCCGCAGGATTGGGCGTGTCGGCGTCGATCCCCTCAAACTCGAAGAGCGTGACGAGCGATCCGTCCTTGTCGAGCACGAGCTCGGGCGTAACGAGCGTCATCCACGGTGCGATTTCCTGCACCGCGCGTTTGGTGAACGACATTTTCAGCATGGAAGATCCTGATCGAAGCCATATGGGCGCTTGAACCGTGCACTGAATTTCCCGTGAGGCTCGGGCTCATACACGTCGGGATAGCGGTTGTAGACGAGCATCACAAGGCGCCACCACGGATCTTTCGAGCTACGCCAGCGTAGATAGAAATGCGCGAGGACCCCCAGCACGAGGAAGGACGGCGTCCAGCTCGTATAGGTGAGCAACGCGGTAATCGTGCCGTTCAGGATCGCGAGCATGCGGTCCGCGCCGCCCATCTGGCGGGGCAGCGAGAGTCCGCGGCTGACCTTGTGCTGGCGCATATCAGCAGGCGACGGCCATGTGGAAGTGGTCGCGCATGATCGGCACCGCAACGGATGCGATACCCAGACCAATCAGCACCACAGAGAACGTCTTGGCGATGTTGCTTTCCGAGTTCGCGACGGCGACGCCGCCCAGGGTAATCAGCACGATACCGATGCCGTACAGATACGGGCCGCTGATGAGATTGCTGATAGTGCAGATGATGTCGGTCAGCCCCGTCAGCGACGAATAATCGCCCGCTGCCATCGCCGCTGCCGATGCCACGCTCAGCAGCGCGCCGACGATCATCGGCTTGCCCGGTCGGAGCTTCTTCGCCACTGCGGCAGCCGTACTGAAAAACTTCCCATGCTTCATTTTTGATGCTCCCGTTAAAAAACCCGTCGTAGGTCGTAGTCGTTGTTGCGAAAGCCCCGGATTTCCAGGATTTCGGAGATGTGGCGCATTTCGCCCGTCCGTTTGAAATGCACCACGTAGTTGAAGCAGTCGGCGATGTTCTTGCGCATGTCGCCCAGCTCCCAACGCGAACCGGCAGGGATGCCAAGCATGGCGAGACTTTCGAGACGGCTGAGCGCCGTGCGCGCGTTGTTCGCGTGAAGGGAAGCAAGTCCGCCGTCGTGGCCCGTGTTGAGCGCCTGCAGGAGGTCATAGCCCTCGCCGCCACGCACTTCGCCGACGATGATCCGGTCAGGACGGAAGCGCAGACACAGCGCGACGAGAAGCTGCGTCGTGACGTTCGTGTCAGCGTTGGACAGCAGGCGCACGCGGTTCGGCACCTGCACCTTTAACTCCATCGTGTCTTCGATGGTGATCACCCGTTGGTCCTGCGGGATCACGCTGACGAGCGCGTTGAGGAATGTCGTCTTGCCTGCTGACGTGCCGCCCGCGACGAGCACGTTCTTGCGCGACTGGACCAGAGCGGTCAGCGCGCGCATGAGCGCTTCGTTCTCGATGCCATCCTCGAAGTGGATTGCTTCCGCTTCTTCCGGGCGCGCGTGCGATTTCGAGAAAGCACCCATGCGCACGTAGTCGTCGAGCGACATCTTCGACTCACGGTGTTTCCGGATACTGAGCGCGTGACCGTCAATCGCCGTCGGATTCATCACCGCCGCGATACGCAGGTTCTTGTGACCGGCGTTGATGATGCCCTTGTCACTGCCGGCGCGTGCCGATTTGTCGACTGACGAAGCCAGCGAGTGAATCGCCCCTTCCAGATGCTCGGGCCTCAGATCGATGTTCACACGCGACATGACGCCGCGATGTTCGATCCACACATTGCGATAGTCGTTGACCATGATTTCCGCAATGTCCGGTGCGTCGAAGTATTCCTTCAACGGAGAGAGTGCCTCGAAAAACATATCGACGGCACCCGCTTTGAGCGGCTGCAGCTTCAATACCGGGTTGTCGACAAGCTCGGACATGTGATGCTCTGGTGGCGGTCTAACATGCGTCTATTGTTCTGTCTGGCTCGCGCAGACGGGCATCAAAAGGCTGGTGAAATTACGCGGCTTTCTCGTTAAAGCCGTCCCCCGAATTCGCGAGCCTGTTGCCAACGACAAGCGAGGGAGTCAGCGAAATATCTGCCACGACCGACTGCTTATTACGCGTTAGAGCTACTCCGGCAGAAAGGCCCCCAAAATCGTGTAGCTTTCCGATCCACAGCACTGGAAACACGCGGAAATCGACAAACCAATGGATGAAAAAAAAACCGGCACGAGGCCGGGTTTTGTCAGAGAGAACGCTTTCGCCGGAAAACGGGTTCAGCAGATGACTTCAACGGTTTCGCCGAAAGGCGCGCGACGTGCCCGCGTTAGCGGTGTCGTCGAGGCCCACAGCACAGGGTAATGCGGCGCGAACCCCGGAAAAGCCCCGTCCATGTCCGTCAGATAGACCAGAAATGCCGGATTGAGCCCGTCCGCTGCAACGCGGTTGAAGGGATCAGTGAATGATGTCCCTCCCCCGCCTCGCACAGGCTTGATCTCGGGCGAGTCGCCCCGCTCGAAGATCTGCACCTGCGTAACGCGCTTGTCACAGTCCATTACGATCAGCCGCGCGGGCTTGAGCGTATGGAATACCGAAAGGATCTCGGCATCGAACTGCGCCTGCGTTTCGTCGAACACCGACCCGCTCGAGTCACGCACGAACACCGCATCCCCGACCGCCGGCGTATGCAACGAGGGCAGGTAGAACCCAAGGTGCAGATACCGGCGATTCGGCATGGCGAAGCTGTAGTCGGTCGGCGAAGACTGCTGCGCGAAGCGGTGAAGCACCGCGCGCCAGTCAACAACCGGCCGTACCGCTTCGCCAGCCATCGCCTGAAGGTCACCGGGCAGCTTGCCACGCATCTTCGCCGCCTTCGCGGCCTGCACGACAGCAACTTTCCACTCGGCCTCCTTCACCGGTTTGTCAGTCCCCGAGTACTGGCGGACCTCACCGCACGATGAACCAGCAGACGGCTCTGGATCACCCTGGCCGTCACCTGCCTGCGGCTTTGGGCCGCCACCTTTTCCGTCCGGCCCCGACGACTGGCCATCCGGTTCAGGTTGCTGCTGCGGTTGCGACTGCTGATCGGATTTAGGCTGCTGATCAGGTTTGGGCTGTTTCTGCTTTGCCTCCTGCGTCAGCGCGCCATAAATCTCTTCAACCGACTTTCCAGCAAAGCGTGCGTCGTTCAGCGCGCCCCTTGGCAACACAAAATCCGACGAAGTGAGAATCGGAGTGATGGCGTATTGGCTCGAGTCGCTCCACCGACCGGCTTCTCGCGCGCCCTGACGCCAGCAATGACCGTTGGCCACCTGCATGACCTTCAGCGCCAGCACGCCCCGCAGTTCAAGGTCGCTTAACTTATCGACATATTCGGGGTTATAGCCCAACGATTCCCCGTCTACCCAGCATTCCTTGGTCGACCTGTCTACAACCATTTTCAGGCGCAATGCGAGCGACCCGAAAAACGGTTGTGACAGAACGAGCTCAGTTCGCTGTTTGGCAATGCGCGGATGGACCGCGCCATTGCCAGCTACCGTCACGGTGCGATCCATGAGCGCCCCCTTAAGCAACGAGGCGCAGCTGCGCGCCGTGGTCCGCGGGCTCGATCTCCGTTTCCGGCGTGATACCCATGAACGCAGCCATCAGCCCCTCGATCTCCTGTGCCTTGCTGGCCACCTGGGACCGCAGGACATTCGACTCCTTCAGATCCGCACCCGTGTGAACGGCGAGATGAGTCTTCGCCTGATCAAGGATGTGCGTGAGCTTCGGATCGTTGGAGAAGTTGAGCTTCGGCAGCAACGCGCACAGGTCGCGCACGTTGTTGGCCACGTCCAGACGCACGTTGCCCGTCGCATACAGCCGCGACGCCATCTGCGAAACGGCCGTATACATCCGCTCGACGAGATCCTCGTTCGCGGTCGCGATCGACGCCAGCACGTGCTCGTCGAGTTCGCTTTTCAGGGTCGTCAGCACGTCCGCAGGCAGGTCCACGCCGAACTGGCTGGCATCCGGAAAGGGCAACACAGCCATCTTCACGCCAAACTTGGTCGACAGTTCCGCGAGGGTCGGATAGTCCGCCTCGTTGAACAGGCCGTTCAGTTCCGCGCGAGCGCGCTCCTTCAGGTCCAGGTAGTCGGTGAGGAATACGGATACCGCCAGATCGAACTCGTCTTTCAACGAGCGCATCTTGTCGGCGAATTCCATGTAAATCATCGTCGGCAGCAGGCGCACCCCGAGTTGGTCGTACTTCAACGAGTGATCGTAGAAGTATTTCCGGATGCGGCCGGCAATCGTCACCACCTCCTGGAAACTCGGAGAGTTTTCGGGCAGCAGGCGCTTGTTGAATCTGCCGATGCCCTTTGCATGATGCTTGTTCTCGACTTCTTCGGTGGCCTTGCCGTCGAATCGACGGGCAACCCACGTGGAGATCGTGACCGAGCAGAGCATGACTTTCGACTGGATGTTGGTGTTCATGAGAAAACTCCGTATAGGAAATGAATGAATGAGGCGAAAAAAAAGCCCTGCGTGTCCCAAAGGACACGGCAGAGCCATGGGTGATGAAGCTGAAAAATGAGTTGAGAGAACTGCGGATCAATCGCCTTTGATGATCGCGCCGATCTCGCCGCCCTGCGCCCGGATGAAGGCGTAGGAGTTGGCGATAGCCGGGGTACGCTCCAACGCGTCACGTACGAGCAGCGCCGCGAATTCGCGATGTCCCGCTTCGATCATCCGTTCCGTATAGGTCACGACACGGTCGAAGTTTGCTTCCGTCGCGCGTGCGGCCAGAGCAGCCGCGATGGCGTAGAGCGTCGACGGCGTTTGGGGGATCATCGCCTTGTCCGGCGTAGCCAGAAGCGCATCCGGGTTCGGCAGTTCGCGGTAGATCTGCAGGAAGCTGACAAGCTCCGTTGCAGCGCCCTCGCCAACCGAGCCTGCGTGCGAGATGTGCTCCAGGTGTTTCGGAATCACGCCCATCGTCTTCGCGACGAAACCCCAGCTGCGGGGACTCGGCGTGTTTTCGATATCGCGCGATGTCTTCTGCACCGAGAGCAGATCCGGACGGAATCGCAAGAAAGCGATCAGTTCGGGCGGCACGTTGTTCCGCACAGCCCACTTCGTCCAGCCGTCGATGGTCGCTTCCAGCTCGACCACCGTTGCGAAACGCGAAATGACGGGATCAAGAATCCCCGTCACGCCCGCGTTATCGGTACGGCGGTTGGTCGCCGCGAGAAACGTCACGTGCGGCGGCAGAACGTGTTCGCCGATGCGGCGCGCGAGCAGCAGTTGCATCTTGGCGGCCTGAACGGCGGGCGAGGCCTGCCCCAGATCGTCCAGAAACCAGATGAGCGGACGTCTCGCCTTCATCGCGCGTTCCAGATCACCAAACGGCAGAAACTTCGCGTTCAAGCCGTCGGGGGCGGGAAACGGCAAGCCCTTCGAGTCGGTCGGATCTTCGACAACGGGATGGCTGATGAGCAGATCGTGATCGGTCTCATGTGCGACCTGTTCGACGATATCGCTCTTGCCGATACCCGGGCGACCGGTGATCAGCACCGGCAGACGCTTCGGGACATACAGCGTGAGCAGTTCGGTCAGTTGTGCGGGCGTAACTTTCATGATGGCTTTCCAGAAAAGAGAAAGCCCCGAAAGGACTACGCCCGTAGGGACGTGGTCCCTGAGGGGCGATAAATGGATGCCGACGAATCGGCGGGTCGATGCGTCAATGACGCGGGTGAAGTCCTCAGTGTAGGGAGCGCGCGATTGGCGCAATGCCTGAATCGTCGCTTTTTCGTACTGTCTTATGCCGCACCCCAGCGAGGCTCATGCTTCGAACAGACGAAAAAAAACCCGGCGCGAGGCCCGGTGTGTTGAAGGGAATGGTGATTAGACGTGATGGGCTACCAGCGACTGCGTAATGACCGCAGGATGAATCCCGGCAGGCATGCGGGCCGCGTGCGTGCGCACGAGCAGCTCGCGTCCCTCGGGCGTCCCTGCCGCATCCCACTCACGCTGGAACGCCTCGTCGAACCCCGCCAGCGCAAAGATCGCCCGACGACGGGCAGCAGCGCGCACGCCGAGCAGCTTGACGCCGAACACCTCGCGCACCGTTTGCTTGGAGACGCGATTGCGCTCGTCGGGACAGTCCATCAGGTCCAGTAGGAACCGCAGATCGCCGCTGTCGATCGCTTCGGAGATCTCGTTACCGAACGCAAATGTCTCGCGGCCATATTCGAGTTGCGCAATCTGCATCCGCTGGTCGAAGTGACGTTGCGAGATGCGTTCTTCCGCACGCTCCTTCCGCAACTGCGCGACCGCCCTGTCGCGCCGGTGGTCCGCCATCCTGCTACGGTAGACCTCCGCGAACTTCGAGACGGGTCTGCCGAGCGGCTGCGGGCTCGCGTAACGCTCCGGCAGGCTGTACGGCTCGACCAGCCCGTGACGCAGAAGCAGGTCATCGACCTCGACATACGTTGGCCTGTTCGGCGCGAGCCGCATGACCATCGCGAGCAGCGCCGCGTTTTGAGACGTGATGCCTCCCTTTTCGCGCGACATGATGCTTGCGAGCACGCGCACCTTATCGGGTGACATCGCACCGCGCAGCTCCGGTACCAACAGCAGCACCTGGCCCCACGCCATGTCTGTCGAAAACTTCACGGGCAGTTCGCGGTATTCAGCAAGCACCGTTTCTGGGACGGGAAATCCCTCGGCTAGTGCATATGCGACGTGTACCTCATGTCGTCCGTTGCGATCGCGCGTGCGCCCGTATTCGGGACCGGCGTAACGAAAGCCGAACCGGCGCTCACATTCGGCCTGAAGCAGGTCGTGCAGACCGATACTTCCGCGCCCGTCCGATGCTGCGTCGATCTGGTCCGACGAGAAGATGAGGCGCGGACTCGACGTGAGGTCGAACGCGTCGTAGAGCAGCTTCCAGTGCGATCGTCGGATCTGCCATGCCGCCTGCATCACGCCGTTCGGACGGAAGTAAGCGCCGTCGATTTCGTCGACCATGGACAGGAACACATCGCGCGCGGTGCCGGGACGCCGGACTGTCAGGCTGCCGTTGTAGCGGGTGACCTCGACAGGTTGGCCACCGTGCAGGAGCACGATTTCTGAGGATTCAACGGAAGAAAGGCGGGAATCGGTTCTGAAAACAGCCAGCACTTCGAGCAGCGTACCGAGTAAGAGATTCTGACCAGCGAAAGAAAGGTGGTACATGGATGATTGCTCCGGAAAAGAGATGCGGGCAATCGTTCCCTGTCGGGCCGAATGCCCGCGTAGGGATAAGCGCCCAGAGGCGCGAAAAATGGAAGCGTTAAGCGACGTCGAGCGCGTGAGCGATGAATCGCGCGAGATTCCACGCGTGGTCAGACGTGAAGACCTTTGCTCGCAGCATCGGCATCACCCCGAAACCCCGCCGGTGCGACTGCGCCGTCTCGGTTCGATAGATCCAGTCGATGTTGACGAGCCAGCCTTCCGACCGTCCGATATCGACGGAGATGGCAAGCCGGTTCCATACGCTATCGTCAGGCCACAGTCTTGCCTGACGCGCGCCGCTCGTTTCTTCGTCGGCATCATCCAGCGTGTTCGCCGGCGAGAGCCACTCGGGTTCAAGCTCGGTACCATACAACGCCTTGCACAATGCCTTGTAGACATCGCCGACCGTCTTTCCAGTCGTGTCGAGTCGTTCGCGAGGGGGCATGGTGTTCACAGCGCCGGTAACAGCGGGGACAGCGTTGGCCGTGGCCAGATTCAGGGCAACTTGTTGCATTCTGGTTTCCAAATAAAAACGCGCCCCGGGGGACGCGTCAGGTTGCGTATAGACGAAAAAAAAGCCGCAACCCCGAGGGTGCGGCTCTACTTTTGTGACGCGGCTAGGCCACGTCGCTAATCACTTGCCCCAATCGCGTTCGCGATCGCGCTTTTCGCCGTTATGGTTTGTCCACAGGAAGAAGGCTGCAATGGACACGCCCAGCACCAAAGTGAAGATAGTCGCACCCATTTCATTCTCCTTTCATTGCCCTGAAACCAACATACCATAATAGTACTCCAAGTCCGGCGAGACCCACTGCGCCGACCAGAGTCTGAAAATCCAGCGTCGGCGCGGCGTGTGCATAGCCAACGGCGCCGCCGATGGAGGCCGCCGAGAGCGTATGCAGGTATCGCCCGTTCTGCTGGCGCTGGTCTTTCGACGGATAAACGATGGCGTTGAGAATATGTCCGATGCCCGATTCGGGCTCGGTCGGAATCGACACCTTGTAAGTGCCCTCAGACACAGCAACCGGCAAAACCATGCCGCCGTATTCGAGCCCGAAAGCTGGCGAACACTCGGTTTCATCCATCGCCTTCAGAAGCGCATGCAGACGCGGCGGCAGTGTGACCTGCCCCGTCGCCGGATCGAGCGTCACCCGTTCCGTGATCGCTGTGCCGCCTGTGTATTCGACCTTGACCTTCGCCAGCTTCATTGACGACCTCCCGAAGAGGTGTCGATGCCGCCAGCCAGACGCAGGCCATCGAGAAACGACTCATAACCGCGTGCCGATTCGATCTGCTCGATCGGCACGTAGTTCTCGCCGCCGCCCGTCATGTCGGCACGACCGCGACGTGTGCGGAAGCTGAAGGCCACACGCTGCTGGCACTGATGATCCAGCACATCGACGAAGAGCGTATCGGTACGTAGAGACACGCGACCCGGCAGATTGCGCCGGGACGGCTGAACGACGATTTCATGTGAACGAAGCCGCAGATCGTGCGCGACGCGTCGAAGGACACGCGTTGCCTGCTGATGGAGCGCTGCTTTCGCGCCCGCCGAGCGGCGGTCAGAGTAAAACAGTTTCGGGAATTTCATGATTTGCCTCAACGAGACGAGGCAGCTCCCTTGCGGGGGCTGCCCCGCAAGGTAAACGCGCCGGTTAGGGCGCGCGAAAAGATCAGTGGGTAATCCGGTAGCCGGACCCACTGGAAACAAGATAAACGTGCTCGCCAGGGACGAAACGCTGGTCGTCAACCTGCGAGACGACAACGGTCTGACCGTTGGCGCGACGCAGGAAAACTTCGATGCCGCTGTGACGGGACATCGCCACGCTCACGTGTTGCGAGATGAAGCCCGCAGCAGCCCCAGACAGCGCGCCCGAGACATACCGGCCTTTCCCGTTCCCTATGACCTGGGAGCCGAGAAACGCGCTTGCTGCCGCACTGACGATGGATGTCAGCCCAGAGGAGTCGGAACTGGACTCGATCGTGATCTGACGCACGCGCAGGATCGTCGCCTCTTCCATCTGGCCGAGATGCTGCACGTCGTAACGCTGATACGTATTCGGCGAGCCGAAATCCGCGGTAGCGCACGCTGTCAGAAGTGAAAGAAGAGCGATACTTATAATGAGCTTGAACATGGAGGTTGCCTCAACGAATTGATGAGCAACCGCCCCGTCAGGGTGGTTGCCCTGACGGGAAAGAAATGTTGTTCAGTGAGCAGCGGCCATACGAAGACGGCCGCCCAACCGGTTCGACGAACCCAACACACGTGCAACGGCGATGAACGCCGCCGCGGCCGGTGTGAGCACGAAGACGAACCAGAAGCCGACGCCTTGCACGAACGCACCTCGCGCATAGCCGTGTCCGGTGACGGACTCGACCATGAACGATGCGAACGACAGCTTGTGCGAAGCGACCTGTGCCAGATACGGATCAAGGCCGGCGATACCAGCGGTATTCAGCAGATCGAGTTGAAACTGCTGTTCAAGCAGGCAGCCGAAGATGACCAGTGCACAACCGATTGCAGCAAGCGAAGCCATGAAAACAGCGGGGACGTTGAAGCGGTTAGACATTGAAATGACTCCAGCGGAGCGGGGAGCCAGTTCCCGTTGGGATGGCTCCCTACGGGATTGAATGAGCTTCAGGTAAGAGATACCTGAAGCATGTAGGCATGGATTACGACGGCAGACGCGTGAGGTAATGCAGATCGACCCGACCGCTCTTGACGAGCTCTCGCTCGGCGTCGAACGGAATATCAAAGTCGAATTTCACGGTGGCCGTTCCATCACTCCACAGATACAGAATGGTGGCGTCGAACTGTCTGATCGGGAGCGTTGCGACAGCTTGCGCGGAAACACGCTGCTTTTCGCGAAACCCCCACTTCTCAGAAATCCTCGACGGATTTCCTGAGAGTTCCAAACGGCGGGCCAACTCTTCGGAAACGATAGCTTTCTGCAGCATGGCGCGGCTCCTTTAAAAGGGAGCCGGTCCCGTTAGGGAGGTGGCTCCCAATTGGGTACATGAGGTGGAACGGACGCAAAGTCCGTCGTCTGGATAAATCTACGATGGGAGAAACCATCGGTAAAGGAAAAGGGCCGACGCGAACGTCAGCCCTTTCGGTAAACCATTCAACGAGTGAATGGGGTGGAGAGAAAAATCGACGGACCTGTAGAGGCTCGTCTGGAGGTCGATGCGCAGTAGCGCAGGGAATGAACCGAGTCTAATGGGCATGACACACGGCGCAGCCGCAGAATGATCCCGTTTTCGCCCTGGCTTTCGCTCGCGGCCTCTTTCCAACGGACAAAAAAATGCCAGCCCGAAGGCTGGCGCGAAAAAGTTCGTAAGTGCTCGAGGGGTGGTCGTTACGAACATGAGAGAGACTCCATTCTATGAGTACTCAATCCCTCATTTAGCGCGCAATGAAGACTGATTTCATGCCCATTGGCTCCCAGCGGTACGCGCCTTGACTTTCGGCTGTAGCTGCGAAGATGAATCATCACCTTCACTTCTGCGCGCCATGTCCCTTCAGATCATCGACCTCTCGGCACTTCGCCAGCGCATCGAACACAACGTCGCGCGCGTCGGCCGCTTCGTGACCAGCACCCGGGAGGTGGATGCCCTTCTTGATGCTGACGCCGTCGTAGCGATTGGCGTCAGTGGCGGAAAGGACAGTGTGGCCTGTGCACTCGCTGTCGCACGTCACCTGGACCTGATCGGTCATACCGGCCCACGCGTGCTGGTTCACGCAGATCTGGGCCGAGTCGAATGGAAAGACAGCGCGCCGACGTGCGAAAGGCTCGCAGCGCATCTCGGTTGGGAGTTGCTGACGGTACGCCGTCAAGCCGGCGACATGCTCGCGCGCTGGCAAAAGCGATGGGAGAACAACGTTACTCGTTACAGAGAACTGTCGTGCGTTCGACTGATCCTGCCATGGAGCACCCCATCCATGCGGTTCTGCACGTCCGAACTGAAGACGGCGGTCATCACGAGCGCGCTGAAAAAACGCTACCCGCAGCACGACATCGTGAACGTGACGGGTGTTCGCCGTCAGGAAAGTTCGGCCCGCAGCAAGATGCCAGTCGCAGCGCCCCTCGCCGCGCTGACCCGCCGCAATCATCGCGGCGTTACGTGGAACGCCATCATCGAGTGGCCGGTGGAGGATGTCTTCGCCGAGATCGCGGATGCTGGCCTGGCCCTGCACGAGGCCTACACGCGATATGGCGCGTCGCGCGTCTCGTGCGCGTTCTGCATCATGAGTTCGCTCGACGACCTGCGCGCGGCTGCTGGATGCGCAGACAACCAGGACCTGTACCGGGAAATGGTTGCGATGGAGGCCACTTCGACTTTCGCGTTTCAGGGGCAACGCTGGCTCGCCGACGTCGCACCAGACCTTCTTTCCCCTTCGTTGAAAGCGGGCGTCGAGCGCGCCAAGCTCGCGGCCGCCAAGCGTCAGGCTATCGAAGCCGAGATACCCGCACATCTGCTTTATACGGCTGGCTGGCCGACCACACGGCCCACTCTGGAAGAGGCCGCGCTCATCGCGAGTGTGCGTTCGCGCGTTGCGAGGCTGCTGGGCATCGACGTCGACCACACGACGGCCGCTTCTGTGCTCGCGCGCTACGACGCTCTTCTCGCCGCACGCCCGGCTTCGCACGCAACGGTGGACAGGCTCGCTCTCGTCCAAGTCGCACCGCATCAGGCCGAATTCGCATTTTAATGCGCGAGCGGTTGCTGGCTGGCCGCTCTCCCCCCTTCCCACAACCCCACGAGGAATAGCTTCATGAGTAATCGAAACGATGGAACAGCTGCCGTTATCGGCTTTGTCGTATTGGCGGCTCTCGCAGTTTTGCTCGCACTCTCGCGCGCGATCGGCGCCAGTTTTTCATCGGTGTGCACTGCGGCCTTCCCGATCATCTTCGCTGCAGCCATCGCGGTTGCTGCGTGGCGCTTTCTCGAAGACTTTGGACCTGCGCTTCTCGCAGGCTTTGCCGCGATCGCGTGGCCCGCGCTTTGGCCCGTCCTCGACAGTATCGCCAACGGCGGGCGGGACACGGAAACCTATTTTCGTCCGATGGGCGATCCGTTCATCAATAGCGTGTGGCTGAAATGGAGCGTCGAAGTTATCCTCGTCGCGTTGATCGTCCTGGCGCTTTATGTGCGCCACCGGCGCCGGCGATACTGGTAAGCAAGAAAAAAGCGCCGCCCCTTCGGGTGATGGCGCTGTTCGATAGAAGTTAGACCAGTTCGAGAATCAACTGGGCGAGGTCAGTGCAGGACGTCTCGCGGACCGCCGCCGTCGACGGTGCATCTTCGGGAACCGTCCACGTCACCTGCTGGCTCCGTAGTCCGCACAGCTTGTACATCGCGGAGCCGCGCGGCTCGGTCGGCACCTCGCCAAACCGAAAACTGAACCGCTCAGGCGCGCGTCCGTCGTCGTCTGCGATGCCGAGATAACCGGCGAGTTCGTCAGCAACACGGCCGCAATACTCTTCGAGTCCTGCTGGCAAGCGGGTGACATCGACAACTGTCTCCGCTGGCAAAGGCCCAGCGTTCACCATCAGTTCCCGATACGCCGGAATCGCCACCTTCGCGAATCCGGGCGCTTCCATCTCAAGCGGATACGCTACGTTAGTGATGAAGCTACCGATCGCCGAATACTGCCAGCCAGCGTTTTCCCAAGGCAGCCCATCGAGCGAGACAAGCCTGTGCTCGTCGTCGATCTTGTAGCACCTCACCGCGGGCATGCGATCCATTACAGACGGTGAGCGGCTCGGCAGTTTCAAGTCGTCATCGATAGCGACGCTTGAGCAGTCATTCACTTCGAGCACACGCCAGACGCTTAGCGGCCCGTTCTCGCCGTAGATCACTTCCAGGAGCTCAGCATCAGCGAACAGCGAAACTTCGGCTTTCCCGCTCACGATCTCCTCGACACGATCACCGAGACCGGCCGCGACGAGGCTCTTGCGCACATCGTCGAGCGAGCCTTCCGGAAGCGACGCGCGGTAGGACTGTGACACGTCCAGGCGGATAGTCCGGTGGAAGACGGAATGGTCTGGCCAGCACGGATCGCCACGTTGCGATGTAGTTTTCGGGCCGGATGTTGCCGGCGCGGCTTTGCAACATGCCACCCTCGCAGGAGGTCGCGTGTCGGAACACCCGTCGCATTACATCGCGATAGCGACCGAACGCGATCGCCGACCAGCGATCATCGTGCGGATAGCAGTTCTTTTCATATGTCCGCTCGAACAGCGTGAACATCCATTCGCCGTCGACCGTCCGAAATGCGGCTGCCTGCTTGCCCGTCAATACGGTTGAACCCATCTGAAGCTCCGATATGAAAATGCGGAGCAGCCCCCAGCGGGCTGCGCCCGCTGAGGGAAGAAAAGAAAAAGCCGCCCCGAAGGGCGGCAGGCAAATCGTCTCCTACGACCGGGAAGCCCGAGGCATCAGGGCAGACGTGACCAGATGCCTGACGCACAGCAGAACGACGCCGTACATCACCAGCGTCAGCACGC
>NZ_JAWRXV010000578.1:0-285 GCF_046534875.1 Paraburkholderia sp. SIMBA_054
GGTGCGGTGAGCGACTCGGTCGCGGGCGTGCTGTCGGTCGGCTCGTTGCTGCTGGCTTCCGGCGGCGCCGGTGGCGGCGGAGTCGCAGCCACCGGGGCGGCGCTGGTGCGGGCAGCGGCTTGGGCGCGGCGCGCGGCCGGTTGCGCGGTGGCCTGGCGCGCCGGCGCCGGCGATGCAGCGCCCCCCGCCTCTGGCTCGCCAAGCCCGCCGCCGGTATCGGCCGGCGAACCGCGGCCGATCATCTCCATGCGCACGCGCCCTGCTTCCTCACCGGCTTCCGGCGGC
>NZ_JAWRXV010000579.1:0-285 GCF_046534875.1 Paraburkholderia sp. SIMBA_054
TTTATATTTAATCGATATCCTATTTTACTTACCACTTTAATTGCCCTTCTAACTCCTAACATATCAAATTTTTTATTTACTCGTATAATATTTTTATATAAGGTATTTTTACTCAGGGATTCTTCAGTCTTCGAAATTGCAGATGATAACTCGTTATGTGCAACAGTACGTGGATATTGCGAAAAAAGGAGTTCTATAATAATTCTTTCATTATTTGTTAAATTAACTTGCTTTGTTTTAAAATGGAGCTGTAAACGCTCTGGATAAAATCTAAATCCTTCTATC
>NZ_JAWRXV010000580.1:0-285 GCF_046534875.1 Paraburkholderia sp. SIMBA_054
CACGAGACCCGCACGCGACTGATATCGCCGCGCCTGCCGATCGTACCTGTGGGGACTGGTGACCTTTTCACCGGCCTTCTGACCACCAAGCTTACGCGGGGGAATACATTGATCGAGGCAGCCCGCAGCGCCGCTGCAACTGTGCTTGAAGTACTCAGGCGTACCATGGAGGCGGGTGAACGTGACATGCAGCTTGCCAGTGTCATCGATGCGCTCATTCCGAGCGAGAATGCTCAAGAATGAAATTCCAGACGATGCTTGTCAGATGAAATAATAGCTCAGCGC
>NZ_JAWRXV010000581.1:0-285 GCF_046534875.1 Paraburkholderia sp. SIMBA_054
ACACTAAATCAGTAAGTTGGCAGCATCACCCGACGCACTTTGCGCCGAATAAATACCTGTGACGGAAGATCACTTCGCAGAATAAATAAATCCTGGTGTCCCTGTTGATACCGGGAAGCCCTGGGCCAACTTTTGGCGAAAATGAGGCGTTGATCGGCACGTAAGAGGTTCCAACTTTCACCATAATGAAATAAGATCACTACCGGGCGTATTTTTTGAGTTATCGAGATTTTCAGGAGCTAAGGAAGCTAAAATGGAGAAAAAAATCACTGGATATACCACCGT
>NZ_JAWRXV010000582.1:0-284 GCF_046534875.1 Paraburkholderia sp. SIMBA_054
GTGCAGAACAGGATATTGCGATCAACCCCGCTGTTGCACTTAGCCTTTGAAACCGCCAGGCAAAAGAAAGCGGCTAATACCGCCAACATTTCTTCTTGCCTGAGGGCCCCCAACCGGTCCCGCACTTCACACGGCAACCACGTGACTCACGTTTGTTGCCAACGCTTCGAATGAGCGCCTCACCCGCTTCTGGCACCCACGTTGCACCATGCCGTGCCAGATAGTCCACCGCCGCCCAGGTGGCAAACTGTGTGTAGGCCGTAGCGCCACACACGCCTCACTTC
>NZ_JAWRXV010000583.1:0-284 GCF_046534875.1 Paraburkholderia sp. SIMBA_054
GTGACGCTGCCGAACATCATGAAGGCGAAGAAGAAACCGCTCGAAATCGTGAAGCCCGAAGACCTGGGCGTCGATGTCACGCCGCGTCTGAAGACGCTGAAGGTCAGCGAGCCGCCGAAGCGCTCGGCTGGCGTGAAGGTGGCCGACGTGAAGACGCTGGTCGAAAAGCTGAAGACCGAAGCCAAAGTGCTTTGATCGACGGACATTGCGGAGACGAATGAAATGACGATTCTGGTAATTGCTGAACACGACAACGCGGCGCTGAAGGCAGCGACGCTCAATAC
>NZ_JAWRXV010000584.1:0-284 GCF_046534875.1 Paraburkholderia sp. SIMBA_054
GCCTGATCGCCGGCCTCGAGCTGAATGCCGCCGCGCTCGGCAACCAGCGCGTGCTGAATCTGCCCGGCATTTCCGTCAGCGTCGACGAGATGGTCGCGGCGTTGCGCGAAGTAGCCGGCGACGAAGTCGCGAAACGGATCGTGTGGCAGGCGGATGCGCGCGTGGAAAAGATTGTCGGCAGTTGGCCGGGACGATGGGATACGTCGCGCGCCGAGCAGCTCGGCTTGCGCGGCGATCAAAGTTTCACCGATGTGATCCGCGGCTATATCGCCGACGAAGGCATC